>CBINNO010000338.1:0-3562 GCA_966252055.1 uncultured Rheinheimera sp.
AGCGCAGCTCGCATTGCCGGAAGCCAAAGTCGGGTTGTTGCCGTGCGCCGGTGGTACGCAGAATCTGGCCTGGCTGGTTGGCGAAGGCTGGGCGAAGCGGATGATCCTGTGCGGCGAGCGCATCGGCGCTGAGCAGGCGCTGCGTATTGGCCTTATCGAAGAAGTGGTTGCTGCCGGGCAGGCGCTCGACAGTGCACTGGCGCTGGCGGAAAAAGCAGCACAGCAGAGCCCTTCAGCAGTTTCAGCCTGTAAAACATTGATCCAAAAGGGCCGCTCCGGCACTATGCACAGCGCCTTGCCGCTTGAACGTGAACTGTTCGTCGGCTTGTTTGACACCCGCGACCAGGTCGAAGGGGTCAGTGCATTTTTGCAAAAGCGCCCGCCACAATGGGTCAATGGCTGAATCAGAAAGGAGTAAACATGAGCGACGCACAAATGCCTGTGGTGTTATTTGAGGAACTGCAGGCAGAAAACGGTAAAAAAATTGGTGTGGCGACACTGAACAGCGAAAAATCGCTCAACGCGCTCAGTTTACCGATGGTCGAATTGTTGCTGCCAAAAATGCAAAGCTGGAAAGAAGATCCGGCTATTGCGATGGTGGTGTTGCAGGGCGCCGGCGACAAAGCCTTTTGTGCCGGTGGCGACATCCGTGATTTGTATCACAGCATGAAAGCCGCACCTGGCACTTTTCAGCCTTATGTCACTGAGTTTTTCAGCAAAGAGTATCAGCTCGATTATCGGATCCACACTTTTGACAAACCGGTGCTGGTGTGGGGCAATGGCATTGTGATGGGCGGTGGCCTCGGCCTGATGGCCGGCGCTTCCCACCGGGTGGTGACGGCCAGCAGCCGCATCGCGATGCCGGAAATGGCGATTGGCCTGTATCCGGATGTTGGCGGCAGCTGGTTCTTAAACCGGATGCCGGCCGGCTGCGGCCTGTTTTTGGGGCTGACCGGCGCGTCCATTAACGCCGCCGACGCCAAACATATTGATTTGGCAGATTATTTTATTCCGCATGACAAACGCCAGCAGTTACTGCAGCAACTGACTACCGTGCGCTGGGGCAATACAGTGGTGCTCAATCACCAGAAACTGTCTGACCTTTTGCTGCAAACAGAAACCCAGACGCTGAACCAGCAACCGGCCAGTCAAATCCGGCTGCATCAGGCGCCTATTGCGGCGCTGGCACAGGCGGGTTCACTGGCACAGGCGGTCGAAACCATTCTGGCGATGCCCAACGAAGACAACTGGCTCAGTAAAGCCAAGGCGTCTTTGCGCTACGGCAGCTCAATCACGGCGCACATCGTCTACCGGTTGCTGCAACTGGGGCAGTCGAAAATCCTGGCCGACAGTTTCCGGCTTGAACTGGGGCTGTCAGTGCAGTGCGCCAGACTGGGTGAATTTACCGAAGGCGTGCGGGCTTTATTGATTGATAAAGATCAGCAGCCGGCCTGGCGCTTTAAAACGGTCGACGACGTGCCGGCGGCCGTGATTGACGAACTCTTTGAAAGTCCATGGCCGGTGGACAGTCATCCGCTGGCTGCGCTTGGGAAAACCAAGAGCGCGCAACAAAACGGCGCGCAATAGCACGGCATGTAATAACACAGCAGTTTAACGAGATAACCAGCAGGCGGCGTGCAGCAGCCCGGCGTGCGTAAGCCGTCGGGTAATATCATTACAACAGCAAGCGCTTTCGCCCGGCGCAACAGGGGAGCATCATCATGCAACAAACCATCGCTTTTATCGGCCTTGGCAATATGGGCGGTCCAATGGCACTGAATCTGCTCAAAGCAGGTTTTCGGGTGCAGGCTTTTGATTTAAATCAGGCGGTACTGGCGCAGGTTGCCGCTGAAGGCGCGGTAGCAGCGGCAAGCGCGCTGGACGCTGTATCCGGCGCCGATTATGTGGTGTCGATGCTGCCGGCCGGCAAGCATGTGGTCGGTTTATATCAGCAAGTGGGCAGCAGCCTCAAACCGGGCTGTCTGGTGATGGACTGCTCGACCATTGATGCCCAAAGCGCCCGCACTGTTGGCACTTTGCTGGGCAAGCAGGGCATTGATTTTGTGGACGCACCGGTATCAGGGGGCGTCGGTGGTGCTAAAGCCGGTACGCTGACTTTTATTGTCGGTGGCAGCGCAGAAAACTTCACCAAAGCGGGCGCTGTGTTGTCGGCGATGGGCAAAAACCTGTTTCATGCCGGTGAGGTTGGTGCCGGCCAGGTGGCCAAAATCTGCAACAACATGCTGCTGTCGGTGTTGATGGTTGGCACCAGCGAAGCGCTGCAGCTTGGCATCGACAATGGGCTGGACCCGAAAGTGCTGTCGGAGATCATGCTGAAAAGCTCGGGCCGTAACTGGACGCTGGAACTGTATAACCCGTGCCCGGATGTATTGCCGAACGTGCCGTCCAGCAACCAGTATCAGGGCGGTTTTATGGTCGACCTGATGGCAAAAGATTTGGGCCTGGCCAGTGAATGTGCCCAGCAAAGCCAGTCCAGCACGCCGATGGGGGCACTGGCGCGCAATCTGTACGTCCAGCATCAGCGTCAGGGCCATGGCAAACTGGATTTCTCCAGTATTTTTAACTTTTTCCGTAAAAAATAACCGGCAGTTTGCCGGTCTGAACACGAGGTTTTTATGCAATTACGCGACAAAGTGATTGTGATCACGGGTGGCGCTCAGGGGCTTGGCCTTGAGATGGCGCGGATGTGTGCCGGTGAAGGCGCCAGTCTGGCGCTGCTGGATATGAACGAAGCCCAGCTCGACGCGGCAAAAGCTGAGCTCAGCAGCCATGGCGTGACGGTGCGCACTTATGTCTGTAACGTTGCCAGTGAAACGTCTGTTGTCGACACCTTTGCCGCCATTGCGACAGATTTTACCGGCATTGATGGCCTGATTAACAACGCCGGCATTTTGCGCGACGGTTTGCTGCTCAAGTACAAAGATGGCGTGCTGACCGGCAAGATGCCGCTGGAGCAGTTCCAGTCGGTGATCGATGTCAACTTAACCGGCGTGTTCCTCTGTGGCCGCGAAGCGGCAGCTTTGATGGTGCAGCAGGGCCGCAAAGGCGTCAGTATTAACATGTCGAGTGTGGCGCGGGGCGGCAATAGGGGCCAGACCAACTATGCGGCCTCTAAAGCCGGCGTGGTGGCAATGACGGTGACCTGGGCGCGCGAGCTGGGCCGCTACGGCATCCGGGTCGGCGCTATTGCACCGGGTGTGATTCGCACCGCCATGACTGACGCGATGAAACCGGAAGCGCGAGACCGCTTAGAAAAAATGAAGCCGGTCGGGCGTTTAGGCGAAGCGAGTGAAATTGCCCATACGGCGAAATACATTTTTGAAAATGATTTTTTCACCGGCCGGGTTGTTGAAATCGACGGCGGTATTTCGATGTAACAGCGCGGCGACGCGGTTTTCGTCGATGAAAAAAAGGGAGCGCTTGCTCCCTTTTTGCTGAGTCAGTATCGGCTCAGCCGTACTGGCTCATTTGCACTGGCTCAGTCGACGAGGCCGTACTGTTCTTTTAACACCTGAATGATTTCAGCTTTTGGATTGGCCGA
>CBINNO010000339.1:0-3523 GCA_966252055.1 uncultured Rheinheimera sp.
TCAAAAGCCTGACCACTCCAGCGCAAATCGTAGCCGGCCAGCATGTTCTCGGTACCGATGTCCGTTCCACCCTGAAACAGGTTCTTGTACCAGTCTTTCAGGCCGTTGCCGTAACCTTCGCCACCGTAAGTCATCACCCAGTTGAAACCAAGTTCAAGTGATGACAAAGGTTTGATACCAAACCGTGCTTGCCAGAGTTTTGCATCCGGTACTGCTGCCCGGCTGCTGAGCTGACCGAAACTGGTAGTGAAAGTCCAGGCTGGCATCCAGTCATCTGCCGCAGCAACGCTGGAGTTGCGGCTGATGGTGATCGCAGGGACAGGCCGCGCATTGGTCGACAACATGGTGCTGGTGTCAAAGGAAGGGCCCCAGTATTTTTCCAGCGCGCCGGCACTCACCACCCAATTCCCGGCCCGTACTGCGACATAACTGCCATCCAACCGGGTTTTGTTCTGATCATAAGGTTGACTGACCTGGCTGACCTGCACGCGGGCGCTGACGCGGTCGCCGGTGTAGCTGCCGCTGGCAGTAGCCTGCGCTTTATCACGCAGCGTATCGCCAAAGCGGATGAACGACGGTTGCTCCGTTTCACCGGCAAGCCCGAGCGTCGCCTGCATTTCACGACGGTCTCGCTGCCATATCTGCATCACCCGGTCATACGCGTCGCGGCTGGCAGCGCTCAGTTGCTGCGGTTCCACTTGCTGTAAGTCGTGGATAATGCCAGACCACATCAGCGGAAAAGTATTGATCGGCTGCTTGATGTGACCCAGATCCGACAACAACTGAATATCATTCCTTAACATCAGGTCGTCGGCTTCAATCCACCAACCGGCCTGCACCGGGCTGACTGCCAGCAGTGCAGTCCCCAGCATCCAGGGCAATAATTTCAAAGTACTTTCCTTCTTCTGAACCCATTTCACAGCTTGCGGCGATTATACACAGGCCAAATGCTAACCGGTACGGCCGATCACCGAATGGCCGCCGGCAGCGCTGTATTTTCTCGTTTGAACCTCGCCCGCGGCTGGCAAATCAGCCTTCACTGCGGCGTTTTTTCTGTATGCAGCTGCCAGTGTCTTCACACACTGAAGCCTTTGGCATAAAAAGAACGGGACCCGTCGGGTCCCGTTGCTCGCTTATCACAACAGCCGTTTACCAGATTTTGACGCGCACATCGTCCGGCCGGTACATCCCATCGCCTGGTTTGACGCCATAGGCCTGATAAAATTCCGGCATATTCGACAAGACGCCCAATACGCGGTACATACCCGGTGAATGCGGCCCGGTGATGATTTGTTGACGCAGTGCTTCGTCACGGAACTTGATGCGCCAGACCTGCGCCCAGCCGATAAAGAAACGCTTCTCACCGGTGAAGCCATCAATCACCGGCGCCGGTTTGCCGGCCAGTGAATTCTGATAGGCCCGGTAAGACACGGTCAGACCACCCAGATCCGCGATGTTTTCGCCCAGTCCCAGCGCGCCTTGCAGATGCATGTCGTCAATCGGATTAAAAGCGCTGTACTGGTCAATCATCAGTTGCGCACGTTGTTTAAACTTCTGTTCATCGTCCGGCGTCCACCAGTCACGCAGGTTACCGTCGCCATCCGAGCGGCGACCCTGGTCATCAAAACCGTGGGTAATTTCATGGCCAATCACGCCACCAATTGCACCGTAGTTGACAGCATCATCGGCTTCGACATTAAAAAACGGTGGCTGCAGAATAGCGGCTGGAAACACGATTTCATTCATGGTTGAGCTGTAATACGCATTGACCGTTTGTGGCGTCATACCCCACTCGTTGCGGTCAACCGGTTTGCCCAGCCGGCCGATGTTGCGCTGATATTCACAGGCGCTGCTGCGCTGCATATTGCCAATCAGATCACCGGCTTTGATTTCCAGGCAGCTGTAATCGCGCCAGACATCCGGGTAACCAATTTTGGTGTTAAATTTCGCCAGTTTGGCCAGCGCCTGCTGTTTTGTATCCGGACTCATCCATTCCAGCCCGTTGATGGATTGCTCAAACGCCAGTCGCAGGTTTTTGATCAACTGCTCCATCCGTGCTTTGGCTTCTGGTCTGAAGTATTTTTCGACATAAAGTTTGCCGACCATAAAGCCAAGCGCTTCGTCGATAGCTGCAACAGCGCGCTCTTCACGCGGTTTTTGTTGCTGCAGACCGCTCAGGGCACGGCCATAAAAGTCGAAACTGGCCTGATCGAAATCCTTCGCCAGCAGATTGGCATGGCTGCGGATCAGGTGGAATTTCAGATAGAGCTGCCAGTCGGCCAGGCTGATTTGCGACTGCAACTGGGCAAAAGCGGTCAGATAGGCTGGCTGGCGCACCACAATATGCGTGGTGTTGGCAATACCTGCGCCTTGCAGCAACGCCGCCCAGTCAAAACCTGGCGCTGTACTGGCCAGCTCGGCCGGCGTCAGCTTATTGTAAGTTGCGGTGCGGTCGCGGTTTTGCACCCGGCTCCAGTGGATATTCGCCAGTTTTTCTTCAATCGCGTAAATGCGGTCGGCCGCACCGCTGCCATCCGTCCAGCCCGCCAGTTCCCAGAACCGCGCAATCATCCACCGATATTGCTGTTTGATCTTTTCCGCTTTTTCATCGTTTTTCAGGTAGTAATCGCGGTCCGGCATGCCAAGCCCGGACTGATTTAACAGCGGAATATATTGGGTGGAATCTTTCTGATCCTGACCAACAAACAATGTCACTGGAGTGCCGTAACGCTGCTGTTGTAACTTGCCCCAGAAGGTCGCCAGTTCTGCCGTGCTCTTCAGCGCATCAATAGCGGCGATATCCGCCTGCAGTGGCTGCAGGCCCGCCTGGTCAATGGCCGCGACATCCATATAAGCGCGATACAAATCGCCAATTTTCTGCGCGTCAGTGCCGGCATCTGCCGGTTTGGCTGCCAGTTGCTGGACCAGTTCCAGCACGTGTTTTTCAGCACTGTAACGTAGTTCATCGAAGCTGCCCCAGCGTGATTTGTCGGCCGGGATCTCAGTTTTTGCCAGCCAGTTGCCATTCACGTAGCGGAAAAAATCCTGCTGCGGTTTAACTTGCGTGTCGAGGTTACCCAACTCAATGCCTGATTTCAGCGTCACTGCTGCAACTTCAGCACTGTCGGTGGTTGCCGGCTGCTGTGGCGCTTTGCCACAACCGGCCAATGGTAGGGTCAGCGCAGCCGAAACGGCCAGCGCGATCAGAGTTCTTTGCTTCATTAGTTTTTCCTGGGACTGCAGTTTATTTTTTTTCCGAGTGTAGTGAGCGCTGACTGATTGTCCAGTCAGTTCAGGGTTGGCGGGGCGGCATCTGCGACAAAACGGCCGGATCTGGCTGCAGGATGCGCGGCAAATTCCTTTTGCCGGCCTCTGGAAATGGTTAAACCTGGAATTCTGCGGTCTGGTTTCGCAATCTGGCGGCCAATTCGGCCAGCGCTTCGCTCGCTTGGGCACTTTGCGCGGAACTGTGGCTGACTTCCGAGATACTGCTGTTAAATTCAGTGATATTGCGGTTAATTTC
>CBINNO010000340.1:0-3483 GCA_966252055.1 uncultured Rheinheimera sp.
TTCTAAACGCAGCCAATTCCAATATTGTTCTTGCCGTTTCAGAGGAAATAATTCCCCCTTCTTTCAGTGTCTTTACCATTTCCCTAACGGTATTACATTTCGTAAAATCATGTTCATTGATTTTAGATCTTAGTAAAGACTCTAACTCACGCCAGGCGCCTAAAATTTCTTTTACTGGCTCGGCAGGTGCAAGACTAAACATTATTTTCGAACTTGATCGTTGTGACTTTTCTGACTCTTTATCTGGTTCAGGAAGGTCTCTTTCAGCTTCAGCTAGTATGTTTTTAGCTTCCCGCTCAAACTCTAATTCGATGTCTTTAATTTTTAGCTTTTTTAATACGGACACTAGCTCCACTAAAGGCTTGCGTAGCAACAACACGATTATGATCGTAGTTACTGGCCACGCAAGTATTTCAATTATTTTCTCCAATATCGACTCCATGCATTCTTAACATATTAATAAACTGCAAAAAGCACGCTATTGACCCTGCTATGTACCTTTGACCTTTTCTCATCCATTACGCTAACGAAAAACAAAACTGTAATCAATCTCTTAGATGATTTGCTTGCTTTGAAAATGGACAAAGCCTGGCTGGTGCACATGTTCCTGATTAAAGCACATGATTGATATTCGGCCAGCATATTTTTCTGCTTGACTGCAATCGCAAACGAACGCAACTGGCGCTGCCTTGCGCTTATTGAATGACGAATGGCAAATGACAGGCGACTAAAGCGGGCGATCTGAGTGGCAAGCGCTGCGACACTGCAGCGCCTTGTCTGAACTTGCTGCGCCCGCTTTTGTGGCTGCCCGCCATCGCTTGGCAGGGGCAGCGCTGTCCAGCAGGCAGGCGCAGGCCGCGTTACTTTCCGGCTGGTTTTAACATGCCGTGCATGGTCAGCCAGTGGCTGAATGCGCTGAACCAGCCGGTGCTGGTGGTGTCTTTCGGGTACATGCCAAAGCCATGACCGCCTTGTTCGTAGAAATGAAATTCGACCGGTTTTTTTGCTTTGTGCCAGCTTTCAATCAGGCCAAATGTGCCATTGGCGAAAAAAGGGTCGTCGGCGGCCAGCGCAACAAACAGCGGCGGCGCGTCAGATGGCACTGCGACCGCATCAAGCGGGCCGTAGATGTTGGCGATAAAGGCCGGTTTGGCGTCTTTACCGGCAAGCGTGGTCGCCATCGTCAGCATGGCGCCGGCCGAAAAACCAATCATGCCGACCCGGTTGGGGTCGATGTGCCAGCTGCTGGCCCGGCTGCGCACCAGTGCAAAAGCGGCTTGGGCGTCTTCCAGTTGTGGCGCCAGCTGCACTGCCATTTCGGCCGGATTTGGCCGTGGCGGACGGCGGGCCACGCCGGAGAACAGCTCGTCCATCGACTTTTTAAAGCCGGCCATGTCGGCAGGTGTCTGATTGAGCCGGTATTTCAGCACAAAAGCTGCGATGCCCTGATCAGCCAGTGCCTGCGCCACTTGCCAGCCTTCGTTGTCCATCGACAGCGTGCGAAAGCCGCCGCCGGGCGCCACTATCACCGCCGCACCAGTCGCTTTGGCCGGTGTGGGCAGCACCGGCGTCAGCGTCGCAAGCGTGACGTTGCGCGCAAAACGACTGCCATATTGGGTATGCCAGGATTCCTGCGCGGCCGCGCCCGGCAGCGGCGCTGTACCCAGTTCGATGGCCTGCGGTTGCGCCGGCACCGGGATTGGCGTCATCTGGTCATTGGCCTGCGCCAATGTGGCGGTGGCAACAGCGCAAAACGCCAGCGCGGCACGCAGGATGGTGGCCGTCACTACGGTGGCCGTCACAACGGTGGCTGTCCTGCAAGCCGCTGCTATGGCCGTCACATCGGTGGCTGTCCTGAAAGCCGTGAAAGCAGCTGTGAAGAAGCGCCGAATGATGGCTGTCCTGAAAGCCGCTGTCGTTAAAGACGCTGGCCGCTGCCTGATGTTGTTGAGAAGTGTGCTCACATCGCTCTCCTGTTGTTCTGGTTGTTCTGTTTGTTCTGTTTGTTCTGGCAGACGCGTCCCGCTAAGGCTGCGTCAGCGCTGTTGTCCGCACTACAGGCCGGATAGTGCCGTCGGCGTTGAAATACACCCGGTCCAGGCTGACTGAGCGGCGGTAATTGCCACCGCCAGGCAGGTCGGCGCTGTGGTAGGCCAGATAGGTGTGGCCGTTAAAGTCAAACAGCGCCGGGTGGATGGTGGTGGTATTGGGTAGCGGCGTCATGATGATGCCGCGATACTGCCAGGGGCCGGTCGCGCTGGTGCTGGTCGCATAGGCCAGACTTTCCGGAAAACCGGCGGCATAAACCAGATAGTACAGGCCCTGGTGTTTGGACACATAAGGGCCCTCTTCAAAGTTCGGTAAGCTGTTGACCGCATGGATCTGCACCTGACTGGTGTCACGGTTTTGCATGCGGCCCTTGGCGTCCAGCGTGTAACGTTCGCCTTTCAGATGCACCAGATCCGGCGCCAGCTCAACCCACCACAGCTGCTGATTACCCCAATACAGGTAAGCGCGGCCGTCGTCGTCGATAAAGACCGCCGGGTCAATGTTGCGCCAGCTGTGGTTTTTGTCCTTGGCGGTATCTTCCAGCAAAATCATCGGCATACCGCGTGGGTCGCTAAAAGGCCCGCTTGGGCTGTCGGACACCGCCACGCCTATCGAAAAACCAAAAGCCCCGGCCGTTTGGCCACCTTCGACAGCGGCGTAAAAGTAATAGCGGGATTTGCCGGTTTCATCTTTGCGGTGAATGACATGGTGGGCGTAGGCGTTGCCGGTTTTGGCATCGCCGCGCGCCCAGTCAAAATTGCTATAGCGCATGACCGCGCCGTGATTTTGCCAGTGCACCAGATCCTGGCTGGTCCAGAGCCGGTAGTCGTACATGCGGTAATCTTTGCCGTCCGCCGTCTGCTCGTCGTGCGTGCTGTAGAGGTACACAGTGCCGTCCTGCACCAGTACTGCCGGGTCGGCCGTGTAGATAAAAGGGCCCGGCTGGCGGGTTGGGTCCGGGCTGTCGTATTTAATGATCGGATTGTCAAAGCTTAGCGGTGCAACTGTGTTTTTAGCGGTGGTTTTGGCGGCGATTGTCGCTGCAGGCGTCGTCATCGGTGCGGAGGTGACAAGAGCTGAGGTGACCGGTGCTGACGTGACCGGAACTGGCTGCGCGGGCGCTTTTTCAGCAAGCGCTTGTTCGACCGGCACCTGTTCGGTACTGCAGCCGGCCAGACTGCATAAAACAGCGGCGACGGCCAAAACAACGCGGCCTGGCAACAAAGCCCTGGAGGCGGATAAAAACCAGCGAAACACCCGGCTGGTGGCGATGGTTAAGTTGCGGTTCCCGTTTACAGTCGCCATCCGGCTGCATCCTGTTAAGACAAATTGGATGCACCGCAGTGTGTTGAAAATTGTCGAAAAACGGAACCCGCCAGCCGTTACGAATCCGCTTAACCGGATTACCTTATTTGCACACAGATCTCATCGCGG
>CBINNO010000341.1:0-3481 GCA_966252055.1 uncultured Rheinheimera sp.
ACACTTTGGTGTAGCTGGCAATCACACCAAAACCATTCAGCGCATCGCTAAACATGCTGAGTGGCAAAGTACCTGACAGTTCAAAGCCCTGCAGTGTGCCGCCGCCGCCATTAACTTTGCCTGAGCCCGTCGCAGTTGACGTTGGTGGTACCGCACCGGTGTTTGGATTCGCCACCCCAGTCAAATCAACCTGATAACGGCCATCAAAAATCCACTGATTCAGCTCTTTCCAGAAATACGCCACTGAGAAGTAACCATCATCCATGAAGTAATTTTCATAGCTGAGGTCGACGCCTGTTGCCTGTTTTGGCTCCAGTGTCGGGTTACCACCGTTGACACTCCAGTAGTTTCCGTTGTTGTCCGGCTGTTGATTGTAAGTGGCGCCGATCGAAGAGTTCATCTCATCCAGCCGTGGGCGGGACAGCGTTTTCGCCACACCAAAACGTACTGACTGATTTTCGGCCACATCAAAAATCAGGTTCAGGCTTGGCAGGAAGTTGTTATAGCTGTGGCTGACAAAAGTCGGCGACGCCACCACTTTGCCGTTCACCGTACCAAAGGCTGTTCCCAGAGATTCCTGATCCGTTTTGATGTAACGCACACCAATACTACCAGTCACCGGAATTGGACCAATTTCGCCTTCCAAATCGGCCTGGGTAAAGAATGACAAGACGTCTTCGCTGACATTCCAGGTTTTAAACGAGTGGCTTTGGTTGGTCAGGCTTTCGGCCAGCAAGTCGTAATAACCGTCATTGAGCATGGCGCCGGAGTTATAGGCAATCATGTTACCCATGCCGATAAAACCAAGGTCAACGGTGCCTAAACGGTACTGCTCCGGCACTTTAATGGTGGCAGGATAGTTTTTCAGCGTCATGAAGTAACCTTCAGACTTTTTATCCTTCTCACGTGTTTTGTAAGACACACCATAGTGCATTTTCGACACAGCGCCCGCATCTTCCAGCAACTGCGTGGCCGCCAGCCGGAAGGCATCCATCTCGTCATCGACGGTTGGTGCGTTGATAAAACCGTCCTGCGCGGAGTTGGCTAGTGGACTGTCTTTAAAGTTAATTTCGCCATCATTGTTGACATCATAAATGCCGTATTTGTTGTTCAGCGCGGTACTGGAACCCCAGCTGCGCGGACCGCCCAGTTGGATCAGGTTGTAATCGGCATAGTTCAGGCTCGGTGTGAATACTGCACCAGCGTTGCCGCCTTTGAGCTCATAAGTCAGGTTATCGCCGACACCATAATTATCACCACGACCAGTGCCTGCATAACTTTCAAAGGACCAGATATCGCGGTCAACCGATGAGTGGCTGGCATCAAAATTCAGTGTCCAGTCGTCATTCAGGTTGTAATCCACGTTAAAACCAAAGGCATTGAGCTTGGCGTCGCGGTTTTCCAGGTCGTTACGCACCACCAGGTATTCGTTGGTGACCGACCCTTTGGTAATAAAACCAGTCGCCGGATCTACCGCCAGTGCCGAAGTGCCACGGTTGTAACCCCAGCCAAATGGAATTTCAATCCCGCGCAGAATTTTCTCGTCAGAGAAATCCACATACAACGCGTCGAAGGTCATTTTCAGCTTGTCACTCGGTGCAGCTTCGACCACTAACAGCGCAGAGTCGCGATCCAGTACTGAAGAACGCACAAACGGCTTGGCGCCACCGAGCATCGAATATTGTTTGCCCTGGTATTCAAAGTCATTGTAACCCCAGGCGTTCCAGCGTTTTTCCTGGTTTGGCGAGCTCATTTTTGAATAAGCAAAGGCCACACCAATGGTGTCGTCGGCAAACTGGTCGATGTAAGAGAAAGTACCGCGGGCACCGGCGTCGTCGCCGTCCGGGTTCAGTTTGTCGAAGCTGGTCATTTCATACTGACCGTTGAACTGGATAGTGCGTTCACGGCTCAGCGGTTTGACGGTTTGCATGTCGATGACACCGGCGATACCTTCGGCTTCCAGTGTCGCATTGGGTGTTTTATAAACGGTCACACCGCTCATAATTTCAGAAGGATACAGGTCGAATTCGACGCCACGGTTGTCGCCGATCGATACTTGCTCACGGCCGTTGAACGTGGTCGCACTTTCGTTTTCACCAAAACCACGGATACTGACGCGGCTGGCACGACCGTCCAGACGTTGTGACGTCAGGCCTGGCAGGCGCGAAATCGATTCGGCGATACTGGAATCCGGTAATTTACCGATATCTTCGGCAGAAATCGACTCAACCACGTTGGTAGCAAAACGTTTGGTATTGATAGATTCCACCACTGAACGGCGGAAGCCTTTGATCTCGATGATCTCGACGGCAGCTTCCTGTTTGGCCTTTTCACGGGCTTCAGCTGGCGAGAGTTTTTTGGCGGTATCGGCCGCCGCTTCCTGAGCAGCCAGTCCTGATGTACTGAACCCGGCCGCAGCCAGTGCAAGCGTCAGCACGCTGAGTTTATAGTGTTTCATTGCCCTTCATCCCCGGTGTGGTGTTTCATAGTTATTGGTTGTCTGGCTCCATACACAGGGGTACGAAGTATGACAACTTTGCTATTTCTATTTGGAACCGCGGGGCGACACAACATGAATACGTATTCATCATCATGCAATTGCGCCACCGCAGTGCGCCAACCACCTCCGTCGCACCATCGCTGTGCAAACGAACCGCAGCCAGCTGTCACAACAACAAAGGTTTGCACCGAAATACTTCAATCGTGCTAATAACGAATAGCACAACAAGGCGGATCAACAGGAGAATTTTCAGGAACATGCAGGGAAACTGTCAGTCAAGGCAGTTGAACAGCAATAAAAAACCGGCGCTGTTGTCAGCGCCGGTCGTAAAGATCACTGCATAGTTATTCAGTTGTTAGCAAGTCGCTAACTATTTTCAGAAATGACGTTGCCATTGCAGAAACAACTCAGTTTGCCAGTCACGCTGCCGGGTGGCATCTTCGCGGATATTGCTGACTTCCAGCCCCCATTTCCAGCTGTCTGAGCGCTCCCGCCACTGCTGCTCTGTGCGCCACAGCACCACAGAGCGGGCCGGCAGCTGCGTTTGCGTCCACTGGGACGGATGATTGACCCGGCTGCCATCCATGTTCAGTCGCAACCAGGCCAATTTGTTATGCCAACTGGTCTGGCTGTCCAATTGGGTCAGGAAGCCCAGATTAACGGCTCTGGAGTCATTGTCATAGCTGGTGCCAAAAGCTCTGCCATAACGACGGTAGCCGTCAAGATAGGTGGTATGCTCGTAAAAACAGTTCCACTGGGTGTCGTCGGAACAATCAATGGTTGTGTCCAGCGCTTCCAGATAAATCCGGCTGTTCAGTGCCGCAACATAGGTATCCACGCCCAACTGATAGGCGACTTTGAGCAGTTTCATCTTACCGGAGTTGAAGTCATCTGCATTGGCAGAAAAATACACCCCGACCGGAGTGTCAAAAGCCTGACCACTCCAGCGCAAATCGTAGCCGGCCAGCATGTTCTCGGTAC
>CBINNO010000342.1:0-3413 GCA_966252055.1 uncultured Rheinheimera sp.
CCAGGCTCAGCAGAGCCCAAAAACCGTAACAACGCCACCATCGCCGCATCTGGTACCTGCAGTCTGTGTTTTCAGAAGTATTGATTGATGGTACGCGTGACAGCGCCGCCGTGATCGGCGATTTATCGCGCAAAGCGCCCCGCTGAACGGAAAACGGCCGGAAAACGGCCGAAAAGTGGACAAAATACAGACGGAAAATGACTGGGGACCAAACCGAAATGAAGCGAAAACCGAGCCTCGCGGGCGTTCTTCAGCCACGCCGATATCCTGTCCGCAGCCCTGCTGGTGAGCATTTGCAGAGCCAATCGGTGGTTGTCCGCGAAGTCACGTTTGCAAATGCCAATCGGTGGCTGTCCTCAATCTGTCACTCAATCTGCCAAACATTCAAAGCTCTTTTCGCGCCATAAAAAAATCCCCCGGCAAACACCGGGGGATTTGTGCAGTCCAGACAAAAGACAACGGGCGTTCAGCATCAGCTGCTGCCGGGCTGCAAACGACGGACTGCGCTGCCGTTGTTGCGCGGTGATTGCTCCGTTATTGCGCCGTTTTGGGCAACTCTTTAATGCCGAAATTCCACAGCGTAAAGCCGTAAGTGTCGGCGGTCTGCTCAATGGTTTTCGACACTGGCGTGCCGGCACCATGACCTGCATTGGTTTCAATGCGGATCAGCTGTGGATTGTCGCCACCGGCTTTGGCCTGCAGCTCGGCTGCAAACTTAAAGCTGTGCGCCGGCACCACACGGTCGTCATGATCACCAGTGGTCACCAGCGTCGCCGGGTAAGCGACACCGGCTTTGACGTTATGCACCGGCGAGTAGCCTTTTAAGTAGTCAAACATCTCTTTGGACTGCTCTGCGGTGCCGTAGTCATAAGCCCAGCCAGCGCCTGCCGTGAAGGTGTGATAACGCAGCATGTCGAGCACGCCGACCGCCGGTAACGCCACTTTCATCAAATCTGGCCTTTGTGTCATCACGGCACCAACCAACAAGCCGCCGTTGGAGCCGCCGCGCACCGCCAGCTTGCCGCTGTTGGTGTACTTCTGGGCAATCAGGTATTCGCCTGCCGCGATAAAATCATCAAACACATTTTGTTTTTTCAGCTGAATGCCGGCGTCATGCCAGGCTTTGCCGTATTCACCGCCACCACGCAGGTTCGGCACCGCATAAATGCCGCCCAGCTCCATCCAGACCAGGTTGGTCATACTGAATGCCGGCGTCAGACTGACGTTAAAACCACCGTAGCCGTACAGCATGGCCGGGTTGTTGCCATCCAGCGGCAGGCCCTTTTTATGCGTGATGATCATCGGCACTTTGGTGCCGTCTTTGGAGGTGTAAAACACCTGCTTTGACTCATAATCGTCCGGATTAAACTTCACCGCCGGTTTGAAATACACCGACGACTGGCCGGATTGCGGGTCAAATGCAAAGCTGGTGCCCGGCGTGCTGTAGTTGCTAAACCCATAATAAAGCACAGTATCTTTGCCTTTACCGGCAAAGCCACTGACAGTGCCAAGGCCCGGCAGCGCGACGTCGCGTACCAGCTTGCCGCTGTAATCGTATTGCTGCACTTTGGAAATGGCGTCCACCATGTAGTTGGCAAACAGGAAACCGGCACCTTTGCTGACACTCAGCACATTGGCGGTCTCTGGGATCACATCTTTCCAGTCGGCTTGCGCCGGTTTGTTCATATCAACCGCAATCAGCCGTTTATTCGGCGCTTTGAAGTTGGTTTCGAAATACAACACGTCGCCCTGACTGTCGATCAGGCTGTAATCGGCACTACCTTCGGCGTCCAGCGTCACCAGCGGGCTGTCCGCTTTGCTTAAGTCTTTGACAAATAACTTGTTACCTGAAGTGGCATTGGCGGCTGAAATCACCAGATACTTGCCGTCATCGGTCACTTCACCGCCGATATAACGATGTTTTTCCGCCTCAGTCGCACCAAAAATCACCGGGTCGTCTTTTTGCGCCGTCCCTAACTTGTGGTAATACAGCTTGTGCTGGTCGGTTTTGGCCGACAATTCGCTGCCTTGTGGTTTGTCGTAGCTTGAATAAAAGAAGCCTTCTTTGCCTTTCCACGAAATGCCGGAGAACTTAATGTCGACCAGTTCAGGCTCCAGTTTGTTTTTGCTTTCGGCGTCGATGATGATCACTTTGCGCCAGTCGCTGCCGCCTTCTGAAATAGCGTAAGCAGCCAGGCTGCCGTCTTCAGTAAATTGCAGGTCCGCCAGCGAGGTGGTGCCGTCGGCCGAGAATTGATTAGGGTCGAGGAAAACTTCCGCCACTGCGCCTTCTTTCTGGCGGTACACCACTGACTGATTTTGCAGGCCGTCGTTTTTATAGAAATAGTTGTAAGCGCCTTCTTTGCTCGGCGTGCCAATTTTTTCGTAATTCCACAGCGTTTCAAGCCGCTGTCTGATTTGGTCGCGATAAGGAATTTGCGCCAGATAGTCAAAAGTGACCTGGTTTTGCGCTTTAACCCAGGCGCCGGTTTCGGCACTGCGGTCGTCTTCCAGCCAGCGGTAAGGGTCGGCCACTTCAGTGCCAAAATAAGTGTCTTTCACGGTGCCTTGGGCAGTGGGGGCGTATTGGATCTTGTTCACTTTGCTTTGCTCTGCCGCGGCCGGCGCCGGCGCTGCGGCCTGTTCAGGTTTGGGTCCGCAGGCGGTCAGTACGGCGACTGCGACTGCACTTAACATCAGTTTCTTCATGCAAAATCCTCGTGGCGGTGTGGCCGGCGGCGGTGATGGCCGGCGGCTATGGTGATCGGCGACGGTGGTGGCCGGCAAAACGCCGAGCATAACAAAATTTTCACAGCCGACAAATCGGCGCATCACCCCGCCTGTCACGCCGCGCTGGCGGCTGGTCGCGCTGTACCCCAATTGCGTTGATGGGCCACCAGCGCCAGCAGGATTAACACCATGCCGCCGTATTGCGCCAGGCTTAAGGTCAAATTATAAAACCACCAGTCGATGCCGATGGTTAAAAGCGGATAAACAAAAGACAAAAAGGCGATGCTGGTGACCGGCAACAGCTGAAAAGCGCGATACATCAGGTTGTACATCAGGCCGGTATGCACCAGCCCGAGTGTCACCAGTGCCGCCAGACTCAGCGCCGGCATCGCCAGTGGCGCTGTGGTTTCCAGCGGCAGCATCAGCAACACCCCGAGCACCATCTGCAAGCCGGCAATTTGCGCCGGCGCAATGCCGCTGAGCTTGCGGGTGGTCAGCGTCGCCACCGCATACAAACATGCCGCTACGGCGGCGAGGCCCACGCCCAGCCATAACTCAGAGCCTGCAGCCGGCAGGGCCGAAGCCGTGCCGGTGGTTGACGCTGTCAGCCCGCTGGTCAGCGCCACGCCACCAAATGCCAGCGCTAACCAAAGCCATTTCACCGGCGCCGGCCACTGGCGGCT
>CBINNO010000343.1:0-3409 GCA_966252055.1 uncultured Rheinheimera sp.
TGACAAACAGTGCGTCCAGACAGTCATCGTTGTCGCTGAGCCGGCAACTGAGCCGATTGCCCAGTTCAAACTGATAGACGTCCTGCAGCAGGCTTTGTGACGCGTCGGCGATGTCGTCGCGCTGATACACCCAGCTGTACAGCTGGTTCAGGCTGAAAAACAGCAGCAACACTACCAGCACAATGCCAAGGTAAAAACGCAGCAACGGCGAACGGATACCGGCTTTAAAGCCAGTGCTGAGCTCTTTTGGCATCAGTCAGCACCTCTGTGGACCGGCTCAGCTGGCGCAGAGGCCGCCTTGTCCGGACTGACATCGCCCAGGCTGCTGTGACTGATACAATAGCCCTGCCCCCAGACGACACGCACATTCCACTGCGGATCTATCGCCTGCAATTTCCGGCGCAGCCGCGACGCCCGGCCATCCATGGTGCGGTCGGTGCCGTCATATTCACGACCGAGCTGTTCACGAAACAATCGCTCACGGCTGATGACCACGCCGTATTGCTCCAGCAACGTCAGCAGCAACTGCAGTTCAGCGTTGGTCAGGCTGACGTCCTGGCCCGCCAGCAACACCTGACCACTGACTTTATCGACACTGAGGTTATGGCAGCTCAGCAAAGCCTTGCTGTCCGGCTCGGTTTTCGGCAGCAGAAAGACACGGATCTTCGCCAGCAATATGCGCGGGTCGAGCGGTTTTAGCAGATAATCCTGCGCGCCCAGTGCCAGCCCCTGCAGCTGAGCACCGACCGATGTTTGCGCCGTCATAAACAGAATGGGCCCTTTAAACTGGTCGCGGATCTGCCGTACCAGGTCAAAACCGCTGCTGCCCGGCAACATCACGTCGCAAACCAGCAGGTCAAACTTATGCGCCAGCAGCAGCTTTTTCGCCTTCAACGCATTGCCACAACTGGTGACCTGATAGCCTTCGCTTTGCAGAAAATCACTGACCAGCCGCGACAGTTCCAAATCATCTTCAATCAGCAATAAATGATGCATCAGGGCTGTCCCCAGCTGGACGGACTGCGTTTGAGCAGTTGATCGCCGGCATTTAAATCGACCTGCAGCACCCGCACCAGCCGCTCGGCCAGCAGGGTGTTCTGCTGCTGCGCGCGCAGTTCAAAACGGGTGTGGCTGCCAAGCGCCAGCTGTATCTGTTGGGGGGCGCCGTCACCGCACAGCAATGGCGTGTTTTCCGCTTTTTTATACAGACAAGCCGCAGTGCCGGCCGGCCAGCTGACCTGTAATTTCAACAGGCAGGCTTCATGCGGATAATGCAGGCACAACCGGGGTTGCAATTGAAGAGTGACCGGCGCGGCGGTACCTGGCTGTATGACCTTGAGCGTTTCGGCCGGCTGCGCCAGCGCAGGCGCAACTATGGCAGGTACAACCATGGCAGGCATCACAGACACCACCAGCCGTAACCAGATGGGAGAACCACGCAGCCTCTGCATCAGCCAACTCCTGCTGTTACCCGCGAACCGGCGGGGCGCCGAATGATAAAAACGGAGCTGTGAAAGCCTTCCGTATGCAAAAGCGTTCACTTGCTCAAACATCTGCACTGCAAACACTTTCACTGCAAACACTTTCACTGATAGTGCCTTGTTGCACTGCACCGGTAAAGAGTGCGAAAAAGTCAGCGACAGAAAAAGCGGGGCAACGGCCCCTGCATACTGGTATCAGCCAGCAAAAAAGTGAAGAATAGCAGGCAGTTATTGGCGCGCCTCACAGCAGGAAGGATGAATATGACACGAACTCTTCAACGGATAGCTACAGTCACGCTGATCTTTGCGCTGGGCGCCGGCACAACGGCTTGGGCCGCGCAACCGGCAACTCAGCCAGATTGTGTAGAGATCAACAATGATTTCAGCCAGTTGCAGGCTGCCAAAGCCAAAGGGCTGTACCGCTACAGCAACAAGGCCAAGGTTGCTGAGTTTGACTATCAGGCGCTGCCACCTTTTAGCGATTATTTGGCGTACAGCCGCCAGCTCATCGAGCAGAAAAACCCACAGGCCGCCAGGCCTTGTCCGCTGTCGACACCGGTCACGCAACTGCTGCATAAAGAGCAGGCCCAGCTGCAGGTCAGTGACCTGGTGGCGCCTTTTGAGCTGCGTCAGCCCGATCAGAAAAAAGCCATTTTACTGATCCATGGCCTGACCGATTCACCTTTTCTGTTTCATGATTTGGCCGGTTTTTTCTATCAGCAGGGTTTTACCGTGCGGACTTTGTTACTGCCCGGCCACGGCACGGCGCCGTCCGATTTGCTGGATGTCAGTGAACGGCAATGGCGACAGGCTGCGCGCTACGCCATTGAACGCACCAGTCAGGATTTTGAGCAGGTGTATCTGGGCGGCTTTTCTACTGGCGGCGCGCTGATGCTGGATTATCTGTTGCAGCAGCCCAGCGTCAGTCCAAAGATCGCCGGCCTGCTGCTGTGGTCGCCAGCGTCCAAAGCGAAAGATTCGCTGGCCTTTTTAGCCGGCGTGGTGGATTGGATCCCATTTCTGGATTGGGTCAACACCGGTGCCGACACCGATTTTGCCAAGTATGAGTCGTTTCCGTTTAATGCCGGCGCGCAGGTCTACAACCTGATGCAGCGGCTCCCCACGGCGCAAAAGGCCCCGGCCAATAAAAAAGTACCGGACATTCCGCTGCTGGTACTGGCCAGTGCCGCCGATACCACCATCGACACCGCCGCTACGGTTGCGCTGACCAATTTCTGGCATCAGGCACCAGGACGTCAGACCCAGGCCAAAGATTTGCTGGTGTATTACGGCGATCTGCAACAGGCCACGCCGGCACCCGCCGCCACGCTGGCAGTGACAGTGCCACACTGCGAGCCGGCTGGTTTGTGCGCCCGGGTCCACGACATGGCCCACACCGCATTGACCAACAGCCCGGACAATCCACACTATGGCGCCGCCGGCCACTACCGCAACTGTAACCATTACAGCAACGACCGCGACTATCAGCAGTGTAAAACTGCCACCAGCCTGAGCGTTGGCGAAACCACTGAGCATAACCTCAGGCAGTACCGGCCGCTGCAGCGGCTGACTTACAATCCGTATTACACGCAGATGCTGGACAGCATCCGGCAATTTATCCGCTGACTGGCGCCGCCACACTGTGTGACAGTCACCAGGCAACGTGATGCGCAGCGGCGTTGTGACTGCACGCAAGGATTAATCCGGCGGGCCAGCAGTCTGAACCGGTCTGCTGGCCCAGCCGGCATGACGTCGCGGCAGGTACAAGGCCTGCCGGTGACCCGGTGCAGCTTCAGAACTCCAGCTTCAGGAGTGCCGCCCGTCAGCGCGGCCTGTTAAGGCTTTGTGGCTGCGGGCTTTTGCTGTAACACACTGCGCCGCATCGCCGGCCATTGTTTTTGCAAAAACGCATCCACCGATTCCACCGT
>CBINNO010000344.1:0-3390 GCA_966252055.1 uncultured Rheinheimera sp.
GTCTGACCATAGCTTTTCAGCAATTGCAGCAGCGTCTGCTGCAATTGCCGGTCGCCGGTCGTGCGGCTGTCCGTATCACTGCCTTGCTGTTTGGTCACGCCCTGCTGTTCCTGCAAAGCCATCGCTTCCTGCATGGTGACTTTCCCATCCTGGTTTTGATCGGCACTGTCGAACTGCTCAATGATACTTTGCAGTCCTGCCGCCGCCTGACTGTCCACCGACGACAACTCCTCTGCCATCGCCGTCAGTTCTTCCAGCGTTTTCCCTTCGTCAGCCGGCGGTGGTCCCATCGGCGGCATGCCACGGGGGCCTGCCAGCAGGCCTTTGGCATCATAAAGTTGTTCCGACACCGCCGTACTGAACTCGGTGGCGGTCAGCTTGCCATCCTGATCAGCATCCAGCTGACTGAACCAGGCGGATGATTGCTCTTCATCGGCGGCGCCGGACAGTCCACTGAGAATGGCGGTGAAATCGGCCTGTTCCAGATAACCTTTTTGGCTGCTGTCCAGTTTTTCAAAGGCGCTGGCCGCCTGTTGCTGCAACTGTTCGGCCGAAGGTCGTTGCCGCATGTGCTGCGCCAGGCCGGCGCAGTTTCCCTGCTGTTGTATTTGCATGATGATTGCTCCTGAGCGATGGCAGACCACATGTCTGCCTGCAGTCTGTTGCAATCCGGTCGCCAGGCATGGTCGATTTGTGTGGCAGACGTGTAAAGTTTACGCCGGCCACACCAGCCGTTCAGGCATTTTGCTTTACAGACAAGTGCGGTTTTAGCGGGAAGTCGTCGCCTGTGCGTCAGGCGAACGTCAGGGGCGGCAACAAAATGCCGGCGCGGCGCAATTTCTAAAATTGCCTTACAACGGCAGCAGGATCACCACTTTGAGGCCGGCCCGGTCTGGTTCCTGTGTAGTTGCCGGCACGCCGTCAGGCTGTCGCAAATTTTCTGCTGCTATCTGACCGCCACAGGCGGCGACAGCGCGCAGCGCAATGCTGAGCCCCAGACCCACGCCTTCGCTTTGTTTGTCGGCCCGAAAAAACGGATTAAACAACAAAGGCAGCAGCGCCTCAGGTACACCAGGGCCATTGTCGCAAATCTCAATCCGCAGCTGACCGGGTCCGCGCTGGCTGACAATCTGGATCTGCGCACCAGTACCGGCGTACTTGATGGCATTACGCACTACGTTTTCCAGCGCGCGGTACAACAGCTCCGCATCAGCCTGCAAGGTCACTTCGTCATTTTGCAGCAGGCGCAGCTGTTGCTGGCGATTGTCGGCTTCCAGCGCCGCATCGGCGCAAATCGATTCCAGTAATTCATGCACCGGCACCGCGCTCAGCTGCGGTTTGACTTCGCCGCTTTCAAGGCGGGAAAAGGTCAGGATCTCGCCGACCAACTGGTCCAGCCGCACCGCTTCGGCTTCGATTTTATCCAGCGCGCCCGCGAGGTCGGCCGGGTTTTGCCGTACCAGTCCGGTCAGCAGCTGCAGACGTGCCAGCGGCGAACGTAATTCATGAGAGACATCATGCAGCAAGCGGCGCTGCGAGACGATGGCCTGATACACCTGCTGCGCCATTTGATTAAAACTGCGGGCCAAGGCACCAAATTCATCCCGTCGCCCCGTCATGCGCGGGCTCAGTTGTGTCTGCCATTGTTGTTTCGGCAGTTCGCTCAGCGCCTGCTTCAGCTGGCGCACCGGCGCGGCAAAATACCAGGCCAGCCACAGACTGGTGGCAATAGTGGTCATTACCACAGCGCCCAACAGGAAAAACGGATTAAACCAGAACGGCGGCCGTGGCGGCGGCTCGCCGCCTTCGGGCCGGCCTGAGGGCGGCGGTGTCAGGCGCTGGCGCATGGCGCCGATCCGTTGCTGCCAGAATCCGTCCCGCTCCAGCAACACCAGCCGCAGCGCGCCCTGCGGGCTGTGTAACCTCACCATATTGCTGCGGGCTGTTAAGGCTTCCGGTGGCACCGGCCTTTGCAGTAAGTCCTGACCACGGCTGTTCAGCACCAGCAGTTGCTCACGGGCGAAAGGTTCGTTTTGCCATTGACGGACCATATCCAGCAGCAAGGCTTCGCCGCCGGCGTCCAACAGCCGCTGCGCATTGTCGAGAAAAAAGCGGCCTTGCGGGCTCTTAAAAGAACGATGTTGCTCCGGTGACTGGCTGAGCTGATTGAGCGTAAAAACACCGCCAAACGCCAGGCCGAGCGCCAGCCAGAACGCCAGCAGAAATTTCCAGAATAACTGGCCCATGCCGGTCAGCCGTGCCGCAGCCACTGGTAACCTTTGCCACGCACAGCTTCAATCCAGGGCAGACCATCCGTGCGTGGGCCCAGTTTGGCGCGAATGTTGGAGATATGCACATCGATGCTGCGGTCGTATTGCGACAAGGTTTTGCCAAGCCCCTGCAACGACAAATCAGCTTTGCTGACAATGCGGCCCGCCTGACTGACCAGCAGCCACAATAAACTGAATTCGGCGCCGGTCAGTTCCAGCGCCCGTCCGTAAACAGAGGCACTGCGGTTGGCCGGCGTCAGTAGCAGCGGGCCCTCCACCAGTTGCAGATCGGGTTGCTGCTGCAGCTGGACCCGGCGCAAAATCGCCCGGATCCGCGCCACCAGCTCGCGCGGCAAACAAGGTTTGGGGACATAGTCGTCAGCGCCCAGTTCGAGGCCGACCACCCGGTCAATATCATCGCCGCGGGCCGTCAGCATCAGCACGGGTTTGTCACAGACCTGGCGCAGCCGCTTTAACAGCGAAATACCGTCCAGCTGGGGCATCATCACGTCGAGCACCAACAGGTCATATTGTTGGGCCAGCGCCAGTTGCAAACCAGCCAGGCCGTCATTGGCGACCTGCACGACAAAACCTTCCCGCTGAAGGTAAGTCGCCAGCATCGCAGTCAGTTCTTTGTCGTCATCTATCAGCAGTAATTGCGCCACACCTTCACCTGTCGTTACGGAAAAACGCATCATCTGACCCAGTTTAACGAAAAGGGTGCCCAGCCGGGCATCAGCTTTACATATCTAAACAAGGGTTGCCTTCATTGAGTTCTGTGATACGGCAGGCCGAGGCTGTGCACCCGGCGCAATAAGTTTTCCAGCTCGTCGGGCGGCAGCGGCTTACTGAGTAAATAGCCCTGCACTTCATCCAATGCCATGGCACGCAGCTGCTCAAGCTGACCGGCCTGCTCCACCCCTTCGGCCACCACTTTGAGGCCCAGACTGTGCCCCAGCACCACCACCGAATGAATGATGGCTCTGTCCGCCGGGTCCGTCAGCAGGTCCGCGATAAAAGAGCGGTCTATTTTCAGTTTGTCCAGCGGGAAACTCTTCAGATAGGCCAGACTGGAATAACCGGTGCCAAAGTCATCCAATGCCAGGCTGACGCCGAGCTG
>CBINNO010000345.1:0-3387 GCA_966252055.1 uncultured Rheinheimera sp.
GTCTGATTTTTGCGATATCTGGCGGCTTGCGCTGCGTCAGGACTGGGCAGGCTGGCGGCTCAGTCGGTGGTTGGGTCTTCGGCCAGATAATCGCGCCGGGTCAGCTGATATTTGGCCATTTTGTCGTACAGCGTTTTACGCGGCAGCGCCAGTTCGGCCATCACTGCTTTGATGGAGCCGTGGTGTTGGTTCAGCGCTTCTTCCAGCAACATTTTTTCATAACATTCAACCCGTTGCTGCAGCGACATCGGGTCGGTGATGGCATTGCCGGCGCTGTTGCCAAAGGCCACCTGCGGGCCCAGCAGCACATAACGCTCTGCGACATTACGCAGTTCCCGCACATTGCCCGGCCAGTCGTGTTGTTGCAGCCGGGCGCGCTGTTCCAGTGTCAGCGGCTGATACTCCTTGTGAAAACGGGCGGCGGCAACCTGAGCGAAATGACTGAATAACAACAATAAATCGTCGCGTCGCTCCCTAAGCGGCGGCAGACTGACCTCCACCAGACTGAGCCGGTAGTACAAGTCGGCGCGAAAAGCGCCGCTGGCGGCCAGCTGTTTTAAATCCGCTTTGCTGGCGGCGACCAGCCGGATATCGAGCGTGATGGCGTGATTAGACCCCAGCCGGGTCACTTTGCGCTCTTCCAGTACCCTGAGCAGTTTGACCTGCAGCGCCAGCGGCGTGCTTTCGATTTCGTCGAGAAACAGCGTGCCGCCGTTGGCGAATTCGAATTTGCCGGCGCGGGCTTTGTCGGCGCCGGTGAAAGCGCCGGCTTCGGTGCCAAACAGTTCGCTTTCAATCAGTTGCTCCGGAATGGCGCCGCAGTTGATGGCGACAAAATTGTGCTCACGCCGGCTGCTTTGTTCATGCAGATAGCGGGCGACCAGTTCTTTGCCGCAGCCGGTTTCGCCGAAAATTAACACGTCGGCCGGTGCGTCGAGCACGGCGTCCAGCGTCTGGCGTAGCTGCTGCATGGCCGGGCTTTGTCCGAGAATACGCAGCCCCGGTTGCTGCTGGCGTTCGACTGCCGCTTTTAAGCGGCGGTTTTCCAGCACCAAAGCACGTTTTTCCAGCGCACGGCGCGCCACTTCGACCAGATGAGCGTTATCAAAGGGTTTTTCCAGAAAGTCATAAGCGCCTTGCTGCATGGCCTGCACCGCCAGCGCGACCGCGCCATAGCCGGTCAGCACCACCACCGGGATCTCAGGGTCGATTTGATGCACGGCTTTGAGCAGCTCCAGCCCGTGCATCGCCGGCATATGGATGTCGGTCAGCACTATTCCTTCAAAAGAGCTGCCCTGAAAAGCGCTGCCGCCGGCAGCATCCGCACTGAGCTGACGCAGCAAAGCTGCCGGGTTGGCGGTGGTTTCGCAGCGCAAATCTTCCAGCAGAAACAGCTGGCGCACCGCGTCGCGGATCTCGAGTTCGTCGTCAACAAATAAGATGTGCGGGGCGGCTGGCGTCATTCAAAAATTCCGGGTTGGGCGGTTTCCCGCGATGGTAACACAGGGGCCGCTTGCAGTGCCGCCGGTAACAGCGGCAGACGCAGGGTGAATTCGGCGCCGCCTTGCGGGTGATTGCGCACGGTCAGACTGCCGCCAAAACTTTGCACAATACGCTGCGAAATCGACAGTCCCAGGCCCAGACCATCCCGTTGTTTAGTGGTAAAAAAGGCTTCAAAAATCTTACCCAGATGATGCGGTTCGATACCAGGACCACTGTCGCGCAGCAGCAACACCGCGTCAGTGGCGTCGGCCGACAACTGCAGCAGCAGGCTGGGTGCGCTTTGTTGCTGCATCGCCTGCAGTGCATTGGTCAGCAGATTGACCAGCACCTGTTCCAGCTGAATAGGGTCGCCGGACACGACGATCGCTTGCGCGGGTGGCTGCCAGTCCAGCTGCACTTGTTGCCGCTCGAGCTGATGCTGTACCAGTACCAGCGCCGCCTGCACCAGCTCACCGAGCGCCACCGGCTGGCTGCGGCCCGCGCTTTTGCGGCTGAAATCTTTAAACTGCGCGACGATATTGCCAAGCCGGCTGATCAGCTGCTGCATGGTCTGCAGATTTTTATCGGCTTCACTGAGCAGCTGTTTGTCGAGCAGTTTGCGGGTGCTCTGGCAATAACTCGACAGCGCGGTCAGCGGCTGATTCAGTTCGTGATTCAGCGACGCCGACAGGTTGCCGATAGTGGCGAGCCTGGCGGCCTGCACCAGCTCCTGCTCGGTGCGGGCCAGCGCGGTTTCGGTCTGTTCGCGCTGGGCGATTTGTTGCAGCAGCCGGGCATTGCTGTCGGCGAGTTCTGCGGTGCGGCTCAGCACCCGCTGTTCCAGTTGTTGCTTCTGATTGACCAGCAGCAACTGGCGTTTACGCCGCTCGCGCTGCAGCCGCCAGCCGAGCAAAGCACTTAAGTACAAAAGGCTCATCAGTGTCAGCGCGGCCAGCAACTGATGGTTGATGTCGCGGGCCGGGATCAGCACCCGCAATTGCCAGCCAAATTCGGCCAGTGGTTGGTTGACACTCAAAAAGGGCTGCAGCCGGCCGGCCAGCGGCAGTTGCCAGATTTGTTGCCAGGGCGTCAGCAGCGCGCGGCTTTGCTGATATGAAAGCGGGGCCAGGGTTCGCGTCAGATAACGTTGCCGCTCGCTGGCACTTAAAGGTTGCGCGTCGAGTTTATGCAGCCGCCAGTCAGCGACGTCGGATAAAAAGATTTCGTTGCTGTGGCCGCTGACCAGAAAGTGGCTGCCGGACAGACCGGCGATTTGCTGCTGTTGCAGCTCCAGCGGCTCTAAATCGACTTTCAGTGCCAGTGCGCCGCGCACACGTTGTTGGCTGTCAAACACCGGCGCGCTGTAATAAACGCCCCGCATGCCACTGGTGTGGCCCAGCGCGTAATAAAAACCCGGCTGGCCGGCCAGCGCAGCCCGCACATAAGGCCGGAACGCAAAATCACGACCCACATAAGAATAAGCCGAGCGGTAATTGCTGGCGGCCAGCACTTTGCCTTGGGTGTCCAGCAGATACAAATCGGCGACGGCGGCGCTTTGCTGCAGTTCGGCCAGATAGGCATTGAGCTGGCTTGGGTTGCTGTCGAGCTGTTGTTGCAGCAACGGGCTTTCGGCCAGCCTGGCCGGCAGCGTCTGATAGCGGCCGATGCTGTAGCGCAAAAAGGCCGCCAGATTATTGCTTTGCAGGGCCGCTTCGCTGCGCAGCTGCTGATACAGCAGGTGCTGGCAGATGGCGGCGCTGAGCAGCATCAGCAACAGGTAAGCGACAACATGCAATAACAGCGGCAGGCGCATCAGGTTCGGTTCTTTAAAACAGCATGTTGCACAGTGTAGGGGGCTGTGTATTTGCGGGCAAGCACAGCCGCGGGCAGCAAAGCCGCGGGCAG
>CBINNO010000346.1:0-3387 GCA_966252055.1 uncultured Rheinheimera sp.
GATTGAACTGGGTCAGCCGGCAGCACCTGTTCCTGACAGCCCGCTGACGCTCGCTACCGCTGTCGGCCAGCTCAGACGCCTGGTGCGTCCTGGCAGCCTCATTTATCTCATCTCCGATTTCAGTCAGCTCGATGACAATGTGCTGCGTCACCTGCAAGCGATGCGCCAGCACAATGAACTGCGGCTGTGCCAGATCAGCGACCCGCTGGATCAGCAGTTACCGGCGCCCGCCGGTGGCCGCTTGCCACTGCTGACCGCCAATGGCCCCCGTGAACTGGACATCACGCCACAGGGCGTCAAAAGGCAATATCAGCAGCAGCAGGCCGCGAGGCAACAACAGCTGGAACGGGAATGGCAGCAGCAAGGCTTGCGTCATCTTGCGATCAGCAGCGCCCTGCCGCTGGTCAGTCAGCTCAAATCACGTTTAAGCACCGTGGGAGCCAGCCATGGCTGATGCATCACCACAAGCGCTGACCGACAGCCTCAAAGCTGCGCTGGCCGATATCCAACAACCGCCGCTGCCGGACGAATTCTATCTGGCGCCGGGTTATTTACTGCTGGCACTGCCCTTACTGCTGCTTCTCGGCTGGTGGTTGTATAAATGCTGGCAGCGCCATCAACGCAACCAGCCGCGCAGGCTCGCCTTAAAACGACTGAGCGAACTGTCGCTGACTGACGAAGCCGCGGCCAACCAGATTTTGTTGCTGCTCAAGCAATATCTGAAAACGCGCAATCCGCGTCATCCGGCACTGACGATGAACAGCCGTCAGCTCACTGGCTTTTTGTCTGAACAGGTCAACCTGAATGCGTCCTGGCCTGATCTCGACGCCTTGCTGTACAGCAAAACGCCCGCTGATGCCGATGTCGCACTGTTCGCCCGTTTAGCCACGCAGTGGCTGCAACAACATCCTGAGCAGGTGCTTTATGTTTGAGTTCAGCATGCCCTGGTTCTTTCTGCTGCTGCCGTTACCGCTGCTGCTACGCCAGCGTCAGCAAAGCGGCGGTCAGCCTTTATATGTGCCACCGCTGATAAAGCTGCTGGACCATACCGCACAACAGCGCCAGGTACGACGCGTTGGCCGGCCAGCCTGGTTGCCGTTGCTGGTTTGGGCCTGTCTGCTGGCTGCGGCCAGTGGGCCGCGTTGGCTCGGCGAACCGGTCACCCTGCCCCAGCAAGGCCGGGATATGATGCTGGCTGTCGATTTATCCGGCTCAATGAACATCAGCGATATGGTGATTGAAGGCCAGTCACTGAACCGGCTGGACGCGGTCAAACTGGTGCTCGGTCAGTTTATCGCGAAACGCCAGGGTGACCGGCTGGGTCTTATCCTGTTTGCTGACGCGGCCTATCAACAAACACCGCTGACGTTCGACCGCACAACAGTACAAAAGATGCTCGACGATGCAGTACTTGGCCTGGTCGGTCAGCGTACCGCCATCGGCGAAGCCATCGGGCTCGCCGTCAAACGCTTTAACGCCTACGACAGTTCCAATAAGGTGCTGATTTTACTCAGTGATGGCGCCAATACCGCCGGGAATATTCAGCCGCGCGAAGCCTTGGCCCTGGCCAAAGCTGCCGGGGTGAAAATATATGCGGTGGGCGTCGGCGCCGATCAGATGCTGCAACAAGGCATTTTTGGCGCCCAAGTGGTCAACCCTTCGGCGGATTTGGACGAACAGCTGCTGACTGAACTTGCCAGCAGCACCGGCGGTCGTTATTTCCGCGCCCGCAATTTAACGGAGCTGAGTGAAATTTATCAGTTGTTGGATCAACTGGAGCCCATCGAACGCGATCAGCTGAACTACCGGCCGCAACAAAGCCTGTTGCACTGGCCGTTAGGACTGGCACTTCTGCTGATCGTCGCCGGTTTTTGGCAACGGAGGTCTTATGTGGTCTGATTTGCACTTCCTGCGCCCGCTGGTGCTTTGGTTATTGCCATTGGTGCCGGTTTGCTTCTGGTTACTGCGCCGGCTTGGCGCCGCAGACGGCTGGCGCACACTGCTGGCCCCCCATTTGTATCAGCGTCTGCACACGCTGACCTCGTCGCAGGCACCTGGCCGGCACATGCTGCTGCCTGCTCTGCTGTTGATTGGCATTCTGGCGGCCGCCGGCCCCAGCTGGCAAAAGCTGCCGCAACCGGCGTTTCAGCTCAAAAGAGCCACGGTGCTGGTGGTCGATATGTCGATGTCGATGCGGGCCACGGACGTCAAACCAAACCGGGTGACTCAGGCCAGATTTAAAGCGCTTGATTTTGCCCGTGCCCAAAGTGAAGGCGAAATGGCACTGCTGGCCTTTGCCGGTGATGCCTATGTTATTTCGCCGCTGACACCAGATCACAATAACATTGCGCTGTTGCTGCCTGATCTGAAGCCGGAAATTATGCCGGCGCAGGGGTCTGATTTTGCTGCGGCGCTCGCCCTGGCGGACAACATTTTGCAACAGGCCGGTTATGTCAAAGGCGATATTGTGTTCTTCACCGATGGCTTCGACAGTCGGCAGTACACCGCACTCAAAGACAGCGTTGGTAAGTTGCGTCACCGGGTGTCGGTGCTGGCGTTTGGCAGTGTGGAAGGCGCGCCGATAGTGCTGGAAAGTGGTGAACTGCTCAAAGACAGCCGGGGCGCTATCGTGTTACCCAAAGTTCCGCTGGAGCAGCTCAAAGACCTGGCGCTCAGCACCGGGGGCGTCTATGCCCACAGCAGCTTTAACGATGACGACGTGCAGGCGCTGCTGGCCATGCCGGCGTTATCGCTCAGTGATGACGCCACGCCAAGCCAGATGCAGGGCGATCAGTGGCAGGATGGCGGCATTTATCTGGTCTATTTGCTGTTGTTTCCGGCCTTGTGGTGGTTACGCCGGCGCGAACTGCTCGCCCTGCCGCTGTTGATGTTGATCTGCCCACAGCCGGCACCGGCCGCCGATCTCAGCTGGCAGGATTTGTGGCAAAGCCGTAATCAACAGGCCAAACAAGCTTATGAAACCGGCGACTATGAGCGTGCCCGCCAGACCTTCACCGATCCCTTGTGGCAAGGCAATGCCGCATACAAAGCCGGAGACTATGCCGGGGCTGCGCAGCATTTTGCCGCTAATCCAGGTGCTGAGAGTCAGTTTAATCTGGGCAACAGCCTGGCGATGCAACAGCAATTTCAGCCCGCGCTGGAAGCTTACCAACGCGCACAGCAACAAAATCCGGCGCTGCCTGGGCTTGCACAGAATGTCGAGCTGATTAAAAAGATGCTGGAGCAACAAAAGCAGCAACAGCAGCAGTCCGGCGACTCTCAGCAATCCGATGAGAAGCAGCAGGATCAGGAGCAGCAAGACGCTCAGCAGTCCAAAGACTCCCAGCAATCTCAGCAAAGCGGCGACTCCCAGGACCAACAATCCCA
>CBINNO010000347.1:0-3364 GCA_966252055.1 uncultured Rheinheimera sp.
ACCACGTTGCCTTTGGCGTCTTCAATTTCCATCCAGCGGCCCCAGGCGCAGATGCGCACGATGGCGGTTGGGAAAAAGCATTCGATACGCGACACGCAGCGGATAGCGCGGCCGCTGGCGTGCAGGTTAAACAGCGTGCCGTCGCTGAGTTCGCCGGACACTGTCGTGACCACATCGACCGGAAAGCCGAGGTTTTGCATGATGGCGCTGATGCGGGCAAAGGGTTTGCTGGTGATGCGCGATACGGTGTTCATCATGTGGGCGCCGGTATCAAACATAAAACCGCCGCCGGAAATGGCCGGAATTTGTTTCCAGTGGCCCTGATATTTGTCGGCCCAGTCTTCCCAGATGGCGGCGTTGATACTGACCAGCGGGCCGTATTTTTCGCTGGCGATGGCGTCACGCAGCTCGGCAACTAACGGCGACAAACCGCCCTGATAAGCCACCACCAGCGTTTTGCCGCTGCGCTGCTGCGCCTGCGCTAAGGCCTGCGCTTCGGCCACTGTGGTCACCATCGGTTTTTCCAGCAGCACATCCAGGCCGAGATTCAGCGCCAGCAGCGCCTGTTCGGCGTGGGCGACGTGCGGCGTGCAGATATAGACCGCATCCAGCGCGCCGGCTTCGGTATTGAGCAGCTGTTGCCAGTCGCTGTAGCTGACCGGCGCCGTTTTGCCGGCAGCAGCTGCGATAGTGGCGACATTGGTCATCGCCGCCGGATTGGGGTCCATCACGGCGCGGATCGACAAGTCGTCGCGGCTGATCCAGGTCTGAATATACTGAGTGGCTTTGGTGCCACAGCCGATAATCGCCAATTGTAAGGCCACAGCAAATCTCCTGAAGGTTTAAAAACCTTAAAAAACATATAGATAAGTAAAAATTATCTGAAGCTTGCCGGGCAGTTTCATGCAGTGCTACCGCTGGCAGTCGCTTCATTAAATTGCATATTGACACCGGTGTCAATAAGCGTATTATCAAAGTCGACAGGGTTATCTGCTTAAAAAAACAACGTCTGACGGTGGTCGTTTGACCACAGATCGGCACGAAAAAAACCAGCGACCAGTATGCAGCGCCACGCCCGGCTTTCGGGTGAAGGCGGCTCTGCGGCTGAACATTGCGACTGACCATTGCGGCATAACATTGCGATGGTCAGGGCAGGGCGCAGATGTCACTTCAGTGGCATCGGCTTTTTCAGCCAGTGCGGGCTGAAATGTGGACATGCGGGTCGCGAGACAATGAGCAACACAGATGAATAAGACGATGAAATGGCTGTTGCTACCGGTGGCGGTAGTGGTGGCAGTCAGTTGGCAGCAGCTGCGGGGAGCAGCGACGCCGGCCGGACAATCGCAGCAAGCCGCGGCCAGCCGGCCGCCGGTATTGGTGATTGCCGAACACAGAGCCGCCCGGCTCGACGCCTTACGCGAATTGCAGCCGATGTTGCAGCAACGCCTTGGCGTGCAACTGAAAATTGTCGAATATCCGGCGCCGCCGCAGGATTATTTCACCAAGCTGGTCACCGAATTGCGGGCCGGCAATGCGCCTGATGTCTTTACCATTCCGCGTGATTTACAGGTCGATGACCTGGCCGCCGCCGGCTATCTGGCTGATTTAACCAAAGATTTGCAAGCCTGGCCCGGTTACGCCGCCATGCCGGAACTGGTGCGTCAGTTAAGCCGCGCCAGCTTCAATGAACAAAGTTATGTGGTGCCGTCTATTGTCGCGGTCGAGCAACTGTATTACCGCCACGATTTATTAAGCAAAGCCGGCATTTCGACGGCACAGCCGCGCGACTGGCAGGATTTACTGGCGCGCAGCCGTCAGATCAAACAGCAGCTGGGCCAGTATCCGCTGCTTATTCCAGCCGGCCTCACCTGGGGCATGGGCAGTTACACTGAAGGTTTTCGTTATCTGCTGGCCAGCTTTTCCGGTTATTCACTGCTGACGGCGGACAACCGTTACGCGCTGCGCGACCCGGCGGTCGCCAAAGCTTTTGATTTTTATCACACTTTAGTCAGCGAAAAACTGATGCCGGTGGCGCCGCTGTTAAACCCGGAGCCCTGGGTGATTCCCAAATACGAAATGTTCCCGAAAGGCCAGTTGCTCGTCACCACCTGCGGCAGCTGGTGCAAAACTTTTGACTGGGGGCCGGGCAGCCGCAATCCGATCGCCGATGTTGACGATGCGGTGCGCACCTGGCGTTTTCCGTCGGCCGACGGCGGCGAACCTTTTGCACTGGCTTCGGTGGTGTATTCCTGGGCCGTGAATGCCCAGAGCCGCCAGCCTGAACTGGCGCGGGCGCTGGCCTTGCTGATGGGCGACAACGACGTGGCGCTGGCTTATGCCAAACGGCTTGGCAATGTGCCGGCGCGCCTTGATGCGGCGCAGCATCCGAAGTTTGCCGAACTGGGTGCCATGACGGCAGACCATGCGCTGCTGACACAAGCGCGGGCGCTTCGCAGCACTGTCGGTGCCAATGCGATGATGGCCGGCGTGGCGCGGGCGACCGAAGCGGTGCTGATTGGCAAGGCAGACGGCAATGCCGCTCAGCAGCTGTTAGTGCAGTACGTCAGCCATGTGTTGGGGGATGACACTGTCGGGATGAACCGGCTACCGCAATCCGGTGCCGAGCAGGCGCTGGCACAGCATAACGCCAGGCATGACAACAGCGCTGAACGGGATGGCAGCAGCGGGCTTGCCAGCAAAGGCCAGGAGGCGCAATGAAACCTAAAACTTTTGAAGCGCGTCGCCAGTTTGGCTACCGCCTGATGATGACGCCGGCCTTGGTGCTGATGGCGGCTTTTATCGTGTTCCCGGCGCTGTATGCCTTTTCGCTCAGTCTCACCGACGACGCGTTGCTGGGTTTTGCCGCGCAGGAATCTTCGTTTGTTGGCCTTAGAAACTTCGAGCGGCTGTTTACTGATCCACTGTTCTGGAACTCCTTAAAAGTCACGCTGATTTTTGTGATTGGTTCTGCAGTCATTGGTCAGTTTGTACTGGGTTTTTTATCGGCGCTGACCTTGCAGCAGCCGGTCAAATACAAAGCGATTTTTAACGCCATCATCTGCCTGCCCAATGCAGTGCCTGAAATGGTGGTCGGCTTTTTATGGATCTCGATGTTCGCCAGCGGCGAATACGGCACGCTCAACCGGCTGGTGGCCTGGTTTGGCGTCGAGCCGCAGCAGTGGCTGTACACCTTTCCGCTGCTCTCCATCATCATCGTCAACACCTGGCGCGGCATCGCTTTTGCGATGATTTTGCTGACCTCGGGCCTGTCGGCTATTCCGAAAGATTTGTACGAGGCGGCGCGGGTCGACGGCGCCACCGACCGGCAAATCTTCTGGCGCATCACGCTGCCGATGATGATGCC
>CBINNO010000348.1:0-3322 GCA_966252055.1 uncultured Rheinheimera sp.
TCGGTGTTTGTCTCGCCGGAAATCGACGACGATATCGAAATCGAAATCAACCCGGCGGACCTGCGCATCGACACGTACCGTGCCTCCGGCGCCGGTGGTCAGCACGTGAACAGAACGGATTCTGCGGTGCGGATCACTCACTTACCGACCAATATCGTCGTGCAGTGTCAGAACGACCGTTCGCAGCACAAAAACCGCGACAATGCCTTTAAACAGCTGCGCGCCAAACTCTATGAGTTTGAATTGCAGAAACAAAATGCGGAAAAACAAGCACTGGAAGACACCAAGTCGGACATCGGCTGGGGCAGTCAGATTCGCTCTTACGTGCTCGATGACTCGCGCATCAAAGATTTGCGCACCGGTGTGGAAACCCGCAATACCCAGTCCGTGCTGGACGGGGATTTGGATAAATTTATCGAAGCCAGCTTAAAAGCCGGTTTGTAATTTTCGCTTATTATCAGGAAACAGCTATGTCTGAACAGAACAACCCGATTGAAGAACAGCAGGATGTCAACAAACTGATCGCTGAGCGAAAACACAAGCTGGCGGCACTGCGTGAGCAGGGCAATCCGTTTCCAAACGATTTTCGCCGTGACAGCGTCAGCGACGAAATCATTGCCAAATATGACCACCTGAGCAAAGAAGAGCTGGAAGCCCAGCAAATTCGCGTGGTGGTGGCAGGTCGTATCATGCTGCGCCGTATTATGGGCAAAGCCAGTTTCGCGACCATTCAGGACGTTGGCGGCAAAATCCAGCTGTATGTGGCGCGCGACAGTCTGCAGGGCGACAACTACAACGAAGGTTTTAAGAAGTGGGATTTGGGCGACATCGTCGGTGCCTCTGGTGTGTTGTTTAAAACGCAAACCGGCGAGCTGACCGTCTGGGTCGATGACATTCGTCTGCTGACCAAAGCACTGCGTCCGCTGCCGGATAAATACCACGGTCTGACCGACCATGAAGCCCGTTACCGTCAGCGTTACCTGGACCTCATCGTCAACGAGCAGTCACGCAAAACCTTCCTGATCCGTTCAAAAACTGTGGCTTATATCCGCCAGTTTTTTAACAGCAAAGGCTTTTTGGAAGTAGAAACGCCGATGCTGCAGGTGATCCCCGGCGGTGCTTCGGCGCGGCCATTTGTCACCCATCACAATGCACTCGACATGGCGATGTATCTGCGGATTGCGCCAGAGCTTTATTTAAAACGGCTGGTGGTCGGTGGTTTTGACAAAGTGTTTGAACTGAACCGTAACTTCCGCAACGAAGGCGTATCGACCCGGCACAATCCGGAATTCACCATGCTGGAGTTTTACTGGGCCTACGCTGATTACCATGACCTGATGGACCTGACCGAAGAGCTGTTCCGCGGTCTGGCCTTGTCGGTGCTGGGCAGCACTGAAGTGCCGTATCAAGGCCATGTGTTTGATTTTGGTAAGCCTTTTGCGCGCATGTCGGTGACTGAGTCTATTCTGCACTACAACCCGACTGTGACCCGCGAGCAGCTGGCGACCCGTGAGTCGGTGGCAGAGCTGGCGAAATCATTAGGCATTCAGGTCAAAGACAATTACGGCCATGGTCGCATTCTGATGGAAGTGTTTGATGAGCTGGTCGAAACCAAGCTGCAGCAACCGACTTTTATCACCGAGTACCCGGCAGAGATCTCTCCGCTGGCGCGTCGCAACGACCATAACCCGGAAATCACCGACCGCTTTGAGTTTTTCATCGGCGGCCGTGAGCTGGGCAATGGTTTCAGCGAGCTGAACGACGCCGAAGATCAGGCAGAGCGGTTCCGCGAGCAAGTGCGGCAGAAAGAAGCTGGCGACGATGAAGCCATGTTCTACGATGACGATTTTGTCACCGCGCTGGAACACGGTTTACCGCCGACCGCCGGTCAGGGTATCGGCATTGACCGCTTAGTGATGCTGATGGCTGATGCGCCGTCTATCCGCGACGTGATTCTGTTCCCGCATATGCGCCACGCCGATAAATAACCGCGGCTCTGGCAGAAAAAATCCCTCGCTTTGGCGGGGGATTTTTTTGATCTGTACATTTATCGCCAGGTACCGACGCTTGTTCCGCGAATAAGGTCAGACAGGCAAAGTTCGTTCATCCTTGCTATACCTTGATAACTCTCCTTAAAAAACAATCATTTGAATAAAAAATAATCAATCTGTCGGCGCCAGCTGCCAGGCCTGGACATTGCAGAATGGACAGTGCCGGACAGGCAGTGCAGGACGCGTTGTCGCGGCAGATGTTGACGAGGTGTTGTTATGTTGAAATCCCTGCGTTGGCCGCTGTGCTTGCTGTGCTGTTATGGCAATGCAGCACAGGCGGAATTAAGCTCCACTTTGACACTGACATCGGATTATCTGTTTAACGGCGTGACGCTGACTGACCACGACCCGGCCTTTCAGCCCAGTCTGGACTGGAATAACGGCAAAGGTTTTTATGCCGGGCTCTGGGCGTCCAATGTCAAGTTTTCACCCGGTACTGATCTGGAATTTGACGGCACTGTTGGCCACTGGTGGCAGCTCAATGACGACTGGCTGCTGGATGTTGGTGTCGCGCAGTACACCTATCACGGCTCGGCGCAAAGTGCCAGTGAGGCCTTCAATTACCCCGAAGCCTATCTGAAACTGAGTTATCGCAATACCAAGTTATCTTACTGGTATGCCTCGGATTATTTTGGCGCTGGTGGTGGTCATTACATTGTCGCGCTGACCCAGCAATGGCAGCTTGGCGAGCAGCAAAGTCTGCTGGTGCAAATCGACCGCTCGACCTCCACCCAAACTGACAAATTTATGCGCGACAATGACGGCACTTATCATCACTGGCGACTGGCCTGGCAAACAAGCTTCTGGGGGCTGAACTGGCTGGTCGCTTATGACGATACCGATTTAGAGCTGCCGGTGCTGGGCGACGCCCGGCTGTCACTGACGCTCAGCAAAACGATGAGTTGGTAAGGAGTAAACATGCGTACTGATTCTTTAAGATTCCGGCTGACGGCCAGTACCGGCTTGTTGATTGCGGCGGTGATTGTGATCCTGACCGCGTTTGGCTGGTTTTCTACCCGCAGCGATAACGACAAAGCGGTGGCGTTGCTGCAGCAGTCGCTGCGCAGCCAGGCCGAACAGACATTGACGGAAGCAGCCAGCGGCATTGCACTGGAAACCCAGGCGCTGATCAACCGCAATTACGACCTGGCCAAGTATATGGCGGCGCTGGTCAGCTCCACCGCGCATGGCAGCGCCGCTGAACCATTCAGCCGCGAGCGTCTGCAGCAAATGGCCGGCGTATTGCTGAGCGCCAATCCAGGCGTCAGCTC
>CBINNO010000349.1:0-3309 GCA_966252055.1 uncultured Rheinheimera sp.
CAAAAAACCATACACAACCAATTGATTATTAAATACTTAAATTCAACAACCAATAAACAGATCCAGAACGTGGAGTGATGAGCGTTTTTACCAAGACATTTTAATCAAATATGTCATATCGATAAAACGCGCAGAGCCCTAACGATGTATAGGGCTTTGCCTTTTCTGAAAGGCGGGGAACTCAATTTCACCATCGTCATTGGTTTTTCTGGCAATAGTCGCTTGGAAAATCTGTCATTCATTTATAGACTGCACTAATGCAGCAGATTCCGCCTGAGCGATTCGGACGTTTGCGGGACGCTACCTTCAGGGTATAGCACCTGGCGCAGTGCGGGTTTGCTGCAGCTACTCAACATACAGCCCAACGAGTTTGCGACTTTGAACTTCGTTCTGACATTCAACTCATGGGATCAACGCATCCAGAACAGCAAAAGCAAACCGGTATATCTGTTGGTTCCTAGATTCGCTTGGGCCTGCCACATTTAATCGTTTAATTTTCTCCCCCATCAACCAGCGTCGGATCGCTTCGGCAGCGCCTGAAATCGTCAAATCGCTGAGATTCACGACACAACAAGGCTTGTGGTGGTCCTGACATAACTCAAACGTGAGTTTGCTACCACCAACCAAAATACCCTCAGTAATAATTAAGGTTGCATCACTTTCTTAAACAGAGAAAGCAAAGTTGGCGGTGGGTTGACCCTTTCAGAAAATATTATTACATTCGAATTTATCGAAAAAACAATTATTTTCAGAGCCTTACACCTATCCAAATACATTGCAAAGGATTGCTAATGACTCGTCATCCTGTGTTTTTTTGCCATTATTTCTTCCGATATTTTTCTGCTCAGTCAGGAAAACCCATCATTTTATTACTTGTGATGTTGTGGAGTTCCAAGGTGCTGGCGCAAGCGCCAACCTACCAACAGTATTCGGAAAGTGCCTGTTTGCTGATTGCCGATCAAGTCGAGCGGTTTAAACAGCAGCCGCAATTGCCGTCTTATCGAGATGCACTGAAGAACTATCGCCGCCATTGTCAACAGCCGGTTGCGCAACAACCCAAACCTTATTTTGACGACAAGGTTGTAGAGGTTACGCCTGAAGCGAGGCAAGTACCAACACCACCAGCTGTGATAGTGCCGCCTGTTACGCCGCCTAATCAAGCGGCGCTACCGCTGCAAATTGCGACCGATGGTTTGCTATCACAATTGATGTGGCTACTGTTGATTTTATTTGCATTCTTAGCGTTTCGTTTGCTGTTCAAAGGGGCTTGGGGGCTGAGTCGAAATGAAATGCTTGGCCTTGCAGCAGAGCGGCAGCTTGCAAAATTGCTGGCAAGGCAACTACCAGAAGGTTATAACCACTACCGCAATTTGGTGTTGACGAGCACGATGGGCGATCTCACCGAGATTGACCATTTGGTACTGAGCCCTTTCGGCATTTTTGTTATAGAAGTAAAGAATTATCAGGGCTGGATCTTTGGCAATCCACATCAAGAAAATTGGTTGGTACACCGCTACCGCCGCAAGTATCAATTCCAAAATCCAATAAGGCAAAACCATAAACACACCGAAGCGGTGGCGTCTTTACTAAATATTGATAGCAAAGCAGAACCCGCCCAAATTTATTCAGTGATTGCCTTTAGCCAACGCGCAGAATTTAAAACGCCCATGCCAGATCATGTATTGCATTTGGAAGAAGTTCACCGCCATATACGAAAAATCAGTGCATTAGACCGCAAAATTTCCAACGAAGATTTGCTTCGTTACACCGCTCGACTCAATCTGGAAGCGACCAAAGCACCAAAACTTAGAAAGGAACATAAAATCCAACAGAAAGGCCAGCAGATATTGCGGGAGATTAATTTGTAAACGGGTCATCAATGCCCCCTACCACTCCGCCACCTGTAACCGCTGTCTAATCCCTGCTGACTGGAACTGCATGGCGTCGAATACTGCATCGAAATCGGTGCAGTGGTGGGCAATGTTGGGCAGCGACAGCGCGGCTTCGACAAAGAACCTTGTTTGCTCGGTGTCGCTTTGCCAGGCTTGTTGCCACCAGTCGGTGATTTGGCTGCGTGAGGCGTGCAGGCGTTGCCGGCTTGGCAGGCGGTCACTTTTTTGCCGGTTCTCGGCACTGCTGGCAGGCAGCAGGTTCCATAAATCGTTGTTGGGCCAATAACTAAATGGCAAACAATGGTCGATGTCGTAGCTGTACAGCGGCTTGCCACTCCAGACGCTGCGCACGTCTTCGCCACTACTGCGCAGTGCTTCAACTTTTTTCCTGACAAAACCGGTATCGTGTTGCCGGTCCAGCCAGCGTAAGTGATGGTGATAGGTATCCAGCGTCAGGCCTTGTTGCTGATTTTGCTGATATTTCTGCATTTCGCTGACCCACTGCTGCACCAGCAAGGGTTCAATCCAGCAACCGTAGACGCGGAAACAGTCCCACATCGATTCGCTCAGTTCAAACTGGCCGTAGCTTTCGAGAAAAGCTTTATCAATCAGTACAGTACTTTGCCGCTGTGTTTTCTGCCGCTGCATATTAAACAGCCGGTTTTCTTTTTGCCCCTGCCAGATATAAGTAACAGGCCCGGCCTGGATTGTTTTTAGCGTATCACTGAACAGGGTTTGCAACGCTTCAGCGTCATGGCCGGTGAACAAAGTTCCGGCCGCGAAATCGTCGGCAGTCAGATGCTGCAATGCCAGCCAGCCGCGCTCAGTCACAAACCCCAAACCTTTGGCCGGGTCCGAGTTTTGCTGAATATTGTTGTCGACCAGCCGCTTAAATAAGCGGATCCAATAGAGCGCAACTAAGCCGAGCGAAATCGCCACTTTGCCGTCTTGCCGGTCCAGTACCGCGCCTGGATGTGCGTCGGCGATCCGAACCAGCGTGCGCAGCAGCGCCAGTTTATAAGTCGAGGATTTACTGTCGTTGAGCACGATATGGCGAATCCGGCTCAGGCTGGCGCTGCCATCGTCGGGCAATTCCAGCACCAGCGTTTGCCACTGCACGCCGGCACGGCCGCCGCTGTCAGCAGTCAGGTCACTGACAAAACTCAGTACCAAACCAAATTGCCGGGCGAGCTTGGCGATTTCATCAACGCTGACCGGATACGACAGCCGGCCGTCGCTGAATTCGCCAAAACGCAGGCTCAGTACAAAGCGCCCGCCAGGGGCGAGTAGATTGGCAATTTTACGAAAAGCGCGTTCGCGTTCAGACGGCGCCAGATGCATCCAGACGGCGCTCAGCAGAACGGTATTAAATTGCAGATTGAGCTGATAAGTGGCTTTGAGTTCCGGCAGGCTGTCG
>CBINNO010000350.1:0-3304 GCA_966252055.1 uncultured Rheinheimera sp.
CGCTGTGCTTTGCTGCAACATCATTCTGCAGCCCGGCGCTGGCGGCAGTGACAAAACCGGACCCGCTACAGGCTCAGGTGGACGCCGTCATCAAGCCGCTGCTTGAAAGCGAGCAAGTGCCAGGCCTGGCGCTGGCGGTCGTCACGCCCGGCCAGACCCGCTTTTACACTTATGGCCTGGCCGACATCGCCGCCAACAAAGCGGTGGATACCGACACTTTGTTTGAACTGGGCTCGGTCAGCAAAACCTTTACCGGCGTGCTGGCCGGCGACGCCATCGCCCGCGGCGAAGTTCGCTTAACCGACCCGGTAAGCCAACACTTACCGGCCTTAAACCAACCGCAGTGGCGCGACATCCGGCTGGTCCATCTGATCAGTTACACCGCCGGCGGCCTGCCGCTGCAAATCCCTGCCGATGTAAAGACCGAGGCGCAGTTGCTGCAGTTTTTTCAGCAGTGGCAACCAGAATGGGCGCCCGGCCAGATGCGCCGTTATGCCAACAGCAGCATTGGATTATTCGGCCAGCTGGCGCTGAAACCGTCCGGCCTGTCGTTTACTGAAGCGATGCAGCAGCGGCTCTTGAGCCCGCTCGGTCTGCAGCACACTTATATGGGCGTGCCCAAGTCGGCAGAGAAGCACTATGCCTGGGGTTACCGCGATGGCAAACCCACCCGCGTCGGTCAGGGTGCGCTCTGGGCCGAAGCTTATGGCGTGACGTCCAATATCAAAGACATGGCGCTGTGGGTGCAGGCCCAGCTGCAGCCGGCGGCGGTGGCGCCCAAGTCGCTGCAACAAGGTTTGCAACTGGCGCTGCAACCGACGGCCAAAGCCGGCCCGCTTTATCAGGGCCTCGGCTGGGATCTGTTCGATTTGCCGGCCGAGCCGGCGGCGCTTGATGCGGTGTTTGACACTGTGCTGGCACCAGATTTTGGCAAAGCGACAGCGGCCACTCTGCTGAACCCAGCCACAGGCGCCGCGAACACGTCGGCGACCCACAAGCTGTATGTCCACAAAACCGGCGCCACCAATGGCTTTAGCAGCTACGCGGCTTTTATCCCAGCCAAAGGCACCGGCATTGTACTGCTGGCCAATAAATCTTTTTCCATCCAGGCCAGAGTCAAAGCGGCGTATCAAATTCTGCAGCAATTGCCGGCAAACCCGGCGCCTGCCAGCGCGTCGCTCAGTGACACTGGCAACACGGCTGGCACCGCTGCTGACAAATCAGCTGCCAACACAGCGGCAAAACCCAGCGCCGCTAAAGCTGCAGCCTTGCCGCAATAAAGTCGAGGAACACCGCAATGCGCGACGACAGCGCCGTGTTGCGGTAATACACCGCCTGCACCTGCTCACGTGGGTGCGGGCTTTGCAGGCTGTCTGGCAGCACTTCCTGCAAACTGCCGTCGGCAAGCGCCTGGCGCAACATAAACTGCGACAACAGCGCAATGCCCTGCCCCTGCAGACACAGCTGTAGCACCGTCTCGCCACTGCTGGCGGCAATCGCCGGGCTGATGTTTTGCACACCATCCCGCAAATGCCATTGATTGAGTTTTGGATTGTCGGCAAAGCCAATCAGCCGGTGCCGGCCCAGTTCAGCCGTGCTTTGCGGCACACCGGCGTGCGCCAGATAAGTCGGGCTGGCCACCAGTTTCAGGGCGCTGCGGCCGAGCAACCTGGCATGCAGGTTGGAATCGCTGAGGCCGCCGATGCGGATCGCCACGTCGGTGCGCTGCTCGATTAAATCAATCAGCGTTTCGCCCGACACCAGCTCCAGCCTGAGCTGCGGATAACGCGCACTGAAGTCAGCCATCAAAGGCACCAGCTGATGCAGGATAAAAGGGCTGGCGGCATCGATACGGAGTTTGCCAGCCGGCGCTTCGGTGGAATCTTTCAGCGCGGCTTCGGCCTCGGCAATTTGCGCCAGCGCCGGTTTTATCTTCGCGACAAAAGCATGGCCTTCTTCGGTTGGCGTCACTTTACGGGTGGTGCGGGCAAATAAATCCACTCCTAATGCCGCTTCGAGCTGCGCCACCGCGCGGGACACCGCCGCCACCTGACAGTCCAGCGCCCGCGCTGCCGCCGAAAAGCTGCCGTACTGATACACCGCCAGCACCTGCTCTAACTGCCATCGCTCTGAGATTATTGTCATATCAGCAAAAGTTTTTTGTGTTTACTGGCATTTTTCACAAAAGTCATGCGCCGCACAATAGCGCCGGTCGAATTTCTGTCTGTTCGTTTGAAGCAACTACGTAATTGATCCGCAATCAATTGAAAACTAAGGAGTGAATGATGCCACTGGCGTTATGGGCGCTGACGTTAAGCGCTTTTGCAATAGGTACCACCGAATTTGTGATTGTCGGACTGGTGCCCACTATCGCGCAGGATCTGGCGATCTCTGTGCCTTCGGCTGGCCTGCTGGTCAGTCTGTATGCTTTGGGCGTTGCCATCGGTGCGCCGGTGCTGACCGCCCTGACCGGCCGCTGGCCGCGTAAACAACTGCTGCTGGCGCTGATGGCGCTGTTTATCAGCGGCAATCTGCTGGCGTTTCTGGCGCCGGGTTATGAAACACTGGTGCTGGCGCGGGTACTGACCGGCCTGGCGCATGGCGTGTTTTTTTCGATTGGCTCGACCATCGCCACCAGCCTGGTGCCCAAAGACAAAGAGGCCAGTGCCATTGCGCTGATGTTCTCGGGGCTGACCGTGGCTTTGGTCACCGGCGTGCCGCTCGGGACTTTTATCGGGCAGGAACTGGGCTGGCGCGCCACCTTTTTAGTGGTGGCCGGGCTGGGTCTGATTGCCTTGATTGGCAGTGCTTTACTGGTACCGCGCAACCTGAAGCAAAATGCGCCGGCCTCCATCATGAGCCAGCTCAGTGTGCTGACCGAACCGCGTTTATTGCTGGTATTTGCCATGACGGCTGTCGGTTACGGCGGGACTTTTATCGCCTTTACTTATCTGGCGCCTATTCTGCAGCAAGTCAGCGGTTTTGCCCCGGCGATGATTGGCCTGATTATGCTGGTGTACGGCGTGTCAGTGGCGATTGGCAATATCTGGGGCGGTAAACTGGCGGACCGCAAAGGCCCGGTGTTTGCGCTGACGCTGATTTTCGGTGCGCTCGCTGCGGTACTGGCGCTGTTCAGTGTCACGGCACAATCGCCGCTGCTGGCGGTGCTGACCGTGCTCGTCTGGGGTGCTTTTGCCTTTGGCAATGTGCCGGGTCTGCAGGTTTATGTGGTCAAACTGGCACAGCAATACCGGCCACAGGCGGTTGATGTCGCCTCAGGCCTCAATATCGCCGCTTTTAACCT
>CBINNO010000351.1:0-3253 GCA_966252055.1 uncultured Rheinheimera sp.
GGCATCGACGGTAAACTGTATATCGTGCAGGCGCGACCAGAAACCGTGCGTTCGCGCGAAGACAGTAACTCGATGGAACGTTACCAGTTGCAGGGCAGCGCCGCTGTGGTGACTGAAGGCCGTGCTATCGGCCATAAAATCGGTTCAGGCACTGCCAAAGTGCTGGCCAGCATCGCTGACATGGACCAAATCCAGCCGGGTGATGTGCTCGTCACCGACATGACAGACCCGGACTGGGAACCCATCATGAAACGGGCCTCAGCCATTGTCACCAATCGCGGTGGCCGTACTTGTCACGCCGCCATTATTGCGCGTGAACTCGGCATTCCGGCAGTAGTCGGTTGTGGTGATGCCACCGAAAAAGTGAAAACCGGCCAGCAGGTCACAGTATCCTGCGCTGAAGGCGATACCGGTTATGTCTATGACGCCATCCTGCCATTTAACGTCGTGACTTCGCGGGTGGATGCGATGCCACCGCTGAAGATGAAAATCATGATGAACGTTGGTAACCCGGAGCGTGCTTTTGGTTTTGCCAAACTGCCACATGCCGGTATTGGTCCGGCGCGTCTGGAATTTATCATCAACCGGATGATTGGCGTGCATCCAAAAGCGCTGCTGAACTACAAGGTGCAACCGGCCGATATTAAAGCCCAAATCGATGAAATGATGGCCGGTTATGCCTCGCCGGTCGAATTCTATGTCGCCAAGCTGACGGAAGGCATTTCCACGCTGGCTGCGGCTTTTGCGCCGGAACGCGTGATTGTGCGGATGTCGGATTTTAAATCCAATGAATACGCCAACCTGGTCGGTGGCCGCCAGTATGAGCCGCATGAAGAAAACCCGATGATTGGTTTCCGCGGTGCTTCGCGTTATATCTCGGAAGATTTCCGCGATTGTTTTGCCCTTGAATGCGAGGCGTTAAAACGCGTGCGCAACGACATGGGCCTGACCAATGTCGAGATCATGATCCCGTTCGTGCGCACTTTAAGCGAAGCCGAAGCGGTGATTGGCTTATTAGCAGAGCAGGGCTTAAAACGCGGCGAAAACGGTCTCAAAGTCATTATGATGTGTGAGCTGCCGTCGAACTGCCTGCTGGCCGAAGAGTTCCTCGAATTCTTCGATGGTTTCTCGATTGGTTCGAACGACCTGACCCAGCTGACTTTGGGCCTCGACCGCGACTCCGGCCTGATTGCGCACTTGTTTGATGAACGCAATCCTGCGATCAAAAAGCTGTTATCAATGGCGATTTCAACCGCCAAAGCCAAAGGTAAATATGTCGGTATTTGTGGCCAGGGCCCATCAGATCACGAAGATTTCGCTGCTTGGCTGATGGATCAGGGCATCGACTCAGTGTCATTGAACCCGGATACCGTACTGGAAACCTGGTTATACCTGGCAGAAAAATACGGCGTCTGAGCCTGAACTGAAAAAAGCCAACCTCGGGTTGGCTTTTTTTATGCCTGCAGAAAATTCATTTGGCGATATGGCGAATAACGGTGCAGTCTGGCTCTGCGACGAATACATACGCTGACGACGCATCGTAAGATGGGTCGCCCGGCCTTGTTGTCGGCTGCAGCGGACATCTATGGTGACACCGAAATCTTGCCTGTTGCATTAACTTGCATAAATTAGAACGATTTTTGCTAAATTTGCTACTTTTATTCGATTGTCTGATGGGACACAATTTTTAGACAGGAGGTGTTATGACAACACGACAAACTTACCATCCGTTGCATATCGCGTTGCATTGGCTGATGGCGCTGATGATCCCGACGTTATTTGGCGTGGGTCTTTGGATGACAGGGCTGGATTACTATAGCAGCTGGTATAAAACGGCTCCTGATCTGCATAAAAGTTTTGGTTTGTTGCTGGCTTTATTATTGGTCTTGCGCCTTATTGTAATTGCCTGGCGTGGCAAGCCAGCCGCATTGCCCGGTCATAAAATTCAACAAGCCGCGGCACATGCTGCACATATGCTGATGTATTTGTTACTGGTTGGCATTGTGGTGTCCGGTTATCTGATCTCGACTGCAGACGGTCGTGGTATTCCGGTGTTTAATTTGTTTGAAGTGCCGAGCCTTGGCGCCTTGTTTACAGATCAGGCCGATATCGCAGGTGACATCCATTTATACCTGGCGTGGACTTTGGTGCTGCTGGCCGCTGTACATGCGCTGGCCGCGCTGAAACACCATTTTATTGATAAAGACAATACCCTGAAACGGATGCTGGGCCGGGACTGATCCGGTTCACATCAAACAAAAACTGACTGATATTTGGAGACAATGATGAAAAAATTACTGGTCGCAGCAGCGTTGTCGGCTGCTATGTTAAGCCCGCTGACGCAAGCTGCGGATTATGTGGTCGATACACAAGGCGCACACGCTTTTGTGCAGTTTAAAGTCAGCCACTTGGGCTACAGCTGGTTACATGGCCGCTTTAACACGTTCAGCGGCGAGTTCAGCTACGACGAAGCCAAACTGGCAGATGCGAAAATCAAGCTGGAGATTGACACCAAGTCAGTTGATTCCAATCACGCAGAACGTGACAAACACTTACGCAGCGCTGATTTCCTCAATGTGGACAAACACCCGAAAGCAACTTTTGTCAGCACCAAAGTGGTACCTGGTGCGGATGGTAAGTTCGACCTGCATGGTAAGTTCACTTTAAATGGTGTGACTAAAGACATCGTGATTGCCTCAAGCAAAACCGGTGAAGGTAAAGATCCATGGGGTGGTTACCGTGCTGGTTTCCATGGCACCACTGAAATCAAGTTAACCGAGTTTGGCATCAAGAACATTCTTGGCCCGGCGTCAGAGACCGTCTATCTGGATTTGGTTGTTGAAGGCGTGCGCAAGTAAGCGTGACTGTATTGAGAAAAACCGGCCTTGGCCGGTTTTTTTTGTGTCTGGGTTCAGGGGATCTCAATCTCCAGATCGGTTTGCGGGATACTGCAGCAAGGTAAGAATTCGCCTTTACGGACGAAGGCAAGTGGCTCTTCGAGGTAACTGATCTGGCCGGATATTAGTTTGCAGCGGCAGGCGCCGCAAAAACCGGCGCGGCAGTGAAAATTAACCTGAGACTGTTGTTGCTCCAGACTGATCAGCAAATTCGGACTTTGCGGGTCAAATTCAAAACTGCTGCCATCCTGGAGCCTGATCCGATGCATCAGAGATCGAAGTCTCCAAAATCGGCACCATCGACTTCATTGTCGATTTGTCCGACCAGATACGAGCTGATCTCAGATTCCTGCGGG
>CBINNO010000352.1:0-3239 GCA_966252055.1 uncultured Rheinheimera sp.
GACAAACAGCCGCTGTCGCCGCTGCTTGGCCGTGCTTTGACTGGCGCTCAGGCTTCGGCTGACGGTAACAGTTTAACTGGCAGCAATGCTGCGGCAGGCTTTCATGCAGCTGGCGACAGTTCAGGCCCGCCGGCATAAAAACCTGCCAGTTCGTCTTTGCGGTTATTTTGCCGCCGCAATAAAACGGTCCATCTCCGCTTCGAGGATCTCCAGTGGCAAAGCGCCGTTGGCTAACAAGGCGTCGTGAAAGGCGCGTAAATCAAACTTGTTGCCAAGCGCCTGCTCGGCTTTGGCGCGCAGCTCACGGATTTTAATTTCGCCCATTTTGTAGGACAGCGCCTGCCCCGGCCAGGAGATATAACGGTCCACTTCGGCGCGCACATTGGCCTGTGACAACGAGGTATTGTCGGCGAGGAAATCCAGCGCCTGCTGCCGGCTCCAGCCTTTGGCATGAATGCCGGTGTCAATCACCAGCCGGCAGGCGCGCCACATTTCGTAGCTGAGCCGGCCAAACTGCTGATAAGCCGTGTCATAGACGCCCATTTCGACGCCAAGCCGCTCGGCATACAGCCCCCAGCCTTCGCCGTAGGCACTTAAATACAGGTTACGGCGAAACTGCGGCACGTTTTCCAGTTCCTGCGACAGCGCGCTTTGCAGATGATGGCCCGGCACCGCTTCGTGCAGCGTCAGCGCCACCAGTTCGTACAGCGGGCGCTGGTCCAACCCATGGGTATTGAGCCAGTAGGCGCCACCACGGGTGCCGCCAATCGCCGCCGAGTTATAAGACGCCGTGGTGTAATTGGGTGCAATTTCCGCCGGCACCGGCACGACGCCATAAGGCATGCGCGGCAGCTTGCCAAAAAACTCCGGCAGCCGGTAATCGATACGCTTGGCGATATAAGACGCTTCTTTTAACAGCTCTTGCGGCGTTTTGGCATAAAACTGCGGGTCGGTGCGCAAAAAGGTGGTGAAGTCTTTAAAACTGCCTTTAAAACCAGTTTCTTTGATCAGCGCGTCCATCTCAGCGCGGATGCGTTTGACTTCAGCAAGACCAGTCGCGTGAATATGCGCCGGATCTATATCGGCCGTCACATAAGTGCGGATGGTGTGACGGTAATAAGCTTTGCCGTCAGGCAATTGTTCAGCCGCCAGACTGTCACTGGCCGCGTTGAGATATTCGCCTTCGAGGAAATCAGCCAGCCGGGCAAAAGCCGGCAGCGCCACCTGACGGATGGCCGCTTTGGCCGCGTCCTGCAGGCTTTGTTGTTCAGCCTTGGAGAATGTCGCCGGCAGCTTTTTAAAAGGCTCATACAAACTGCTTTGCACCGGGTCGCTGTAAACCTGGGCGCGGACTGTCGGCGCTATGCCCTGCACCACAATTTTGGGCAGCACAAACTGGTCTTTGATGCCGGTGCGCATATTGGCGATGTTCTCGTCAAAATAGCGGCCAAAGTCTTTGATCCGACTGATATAGTCCTGATAATCCTGCAGTCTGGTCATCGACAGCCCGCTGCTGGCATCCAGCGCCGAGCTCCAGAAGCTGTAAAAAGTGTTGGCCGGAATGCGGTCTAAAAACAGCTGATTGGCTTCGATGGAGTTACGCAGCACCCAACTGAGCAACTGATGATTCACCCGTTCAGCGTCGGTCAGCCTGGCTGTTTCGATCGCAGTAAGCCGCGCCAAAAACTGCTGCTCACTGGCCAGCCGGCGCGCCCGATCTGCCGCGGTGACGCCCGGCAGACGGTCATTAAAACCGGCCACGCCCATCCGCCCGGCAGTGACCGGATCTTCTTTGAGGCTGTATTGCCAGTGCTCATCGATGATGTTTTGCAGCTGCGCTGCCGCACTCGACGCAGCGGTGTTGGCCGCCGTTGCGACCGGCAGGCCGGCTTTGACGGCTGACGCGGTAGCGGCCATCGCCAGGCCTGGCGCGGTCGTCGCAGCCGCAGCTCCGAGGCTGATTAAGGCGCCAAAAAACAAACAAGGGGCAACAGTTTTCAGTGGATGCATGACGGGCACTCTTCTTTTAGGCAATAACGCCGGTGAAACAGCAAGTGGCAGCTTATCGCGCGGCCACTTTGGGATGGAGATCTGGTGCTACCTTAGCACGACCACAAGAGCGGCTCAGCACAGGCCAACCTGAGCCTGTGGCTTTTGAGCGCATCAGCAGTCAGCAGCAGGCTCAGTGGCTGGAGACTCAGTGGCTGGAGACTCAGTGGCTGGAGGCTCAGTGGCTGGAGGCCGGTTGCTTTATAGTGCCCGCTATTCGCTGTAGCACTTGGTTTTCGCTGTAGCAGTCAGTTATCACTGCGAAAGGCAATGTCCGGCTCCAATTCATTGATCTTGCTGCCTGGGCGGCCAGCCGCGCAGTCTGGTTCACTCAGTATCGCCATATCTGCTGTCGCAATGTCTGCGGCAGCCCCCGCGACAGGCCGCATGGAGGCTGGCGTTTCACTGTAACCATGCAGCAGGCTCAGCTGCGACACAATAGTTGCATAATCAGCAGCGACCTGTCTGAAGGTGCCGTCAATGGCGTCCCCCCGGCTGGCAGTCGCCATCGCACTGTGGGCCTCGCTACCTGGCTGCACCACGACATCGGGGCGGGCGACATCGCAGATGATTTCATTGCAGATGACTTCATCGCAGATGATTTCATTGCAGGTGACTTCATCGCAGATGATTTCATTGCAGGTGACAGCATCATTGCTCACTACCGCAGTGCTCATTGCAGCAGTGTCCATTGCAGCAGTAAGTCGTTTACCGAAAATTTGCGGTCTGTCCATAAGCCCCCCTGTTGGCAGAAAAGCCTGTTGTATCGCGACAAGCTCCTCACCACCAGCCTCAATGCCATCAACGGCGGTCTGGCGGACATCAGTGTCGGTGCTGACGCACGGGGCATGGCAATATCATGCCCCTGCCGCCTCCGTCGTGGGGCTTTGTCATAGGTCTTTGTTGTAGTGCAATCAGATCAACACCATGCCGCATGGCAGGTACCGACCATGCAGCCATCTCCCTGACGCAGCAAGGCGACGGGCGTTGCGGTGACGGACGGTGCTGCGACGGACGTTGCGGCAGATGCCGGGAGGCAGGTCGCGCAGTGAGGAATAGTGCAAAAAAATCCCCCGGTGAAAACCGGGGGATTGGTGTAAACGGCTTTTATCAAGAAACAGGTTTTATCAATAATAAACCCCGCAGCTGCGGGGTTTGGTCGTCAAGCCACAGACTCAGAAGCGATAGCT
>CBINNO010000353.1:0-3227 GCA_966252055.1 uncultured Rheinheimera sp.
AATAGTATTGTCTTACTGCTGCCATTCGACAATTGCACCCGGACATAAAACTCAACCCAGCCGGTGACGCCTGCAGCCGGCACAAAGGTCAGTTGACCGTTGGACAGGCTCAGTAAGCCTTTGGCACTGTTGGCCGGGTCGGCGAAAGAAACGCCCAGGGCGCTGACGCCATTGGTCAGCTTCAGTTCGTAGCTATGCTTTTCGCTGCTGCTACAGGCGTCATATTGGATAACCATGGTTGGGTTTGCTGCTGCTATCGCCTGGAACACACTGCAAGGCACGTGCAGGTTGCCGTAGGCCGACAGGTTTTTCAGCGGCAAAGGTTGCACCAGCGGGCTCCAGTTTTTTAAGGTCACAGTATCGAGTTTGAGGTTTCGCAGCTTTGGCAGACCACTGATAAAGTCAATACTTGGCAAATTGTTAGCACTCAGGTGCAGAGTTAACAACGTTGCTGGGTTGAGTTGAGCCGCGCTCAGGTCACTTAGCGAGTCATTGGCGACAATCAATTGATAAAGGTTTGGCGGCAGTTTTATATCCTGCAGCGACCCCAGTTTCATATCCCTGAGTGAAAGAATCGTCATCGGCAGATTGCTGAGTCTGGCGAGTTCAGTTTTTATGTTCGGCAGTGGCAGGTCGGTCAGTGCCAATAGCGTCAGCCTCTGCAGCGTTTGTTCATTTGGTAATCTGGTAATTGGCATCGTTGTCAGGGGGCCGGTCAGATCCAATGCGGTAAAGTTCATGCTGTCCAGCACCGCAAATGACGCGTCAGTGATGCCGATACCATGCAAAGCCAAAGTGGTTGGTGCGCCCATTTGACTGACCAGCTGCAGACCTTGCAGACTGGCAAATTCTGTATCACCTGCCTGCATATTGGACAGCGTCAGTTCCTGCAGATGTGGCAGTTTTTTTAATGCGCTGAGCCCGGTGATGCTGAGACGGCTGCTGCCATACAGATGGACGCGTCGAAGGTTGGGGAACTGCTCAATCTCTTGCAAATTGCGAATGTCATGGCCACAGAAAAGATCGGTCAGGTCAGCTGGCATAGTCGGATTCGACTCCAGCAAACACTGGCGCAGCCCATCATCGGCAATCGCGATGCCGGCTACCAAAGGTTTAATCGGCACCGGCCGCTCGGTTTTGAGCTGGTAAGACCGGGTGTCAATTGAGACCATGGTTTGCAGGATATCCGTCGAGGGCCAGTTGGCTTTTCGGTTGGTATTGAGCTGCCGCATTACGTTAAAGACGGTCGCTGTGTTCGTCCCGTTGTGGTCGGTTATCGCTAACACATCCAGCGTCCTGATGAATTCGGTAATACATTGGTCTGTAGCCGCAGGAGCGAAAGTATTTGGCAGGCAGTAGCCAGATTTGCCGGCAGCAGGACTATATCTGTAACGACGTATTTCAAGGATACCGTTGTTCAACTGCCAACGGATAGGTTGTTGGCTAATTTCGCTGTCGCTGTATTGGTGGTCCTGATTGCTGTCCGTTGCGTTAACTTGTAAGCCAACGCCCTTGGGCCGCAGTTCAAACCAGAAAGGCGCTTCCGGGGTCTGGTTAAAATGCAATACAGGTGTGGCAGCCAGCTGCGAAGGGCTGAACACCAACTGTTTTTCAACAAAAAAAGGCCAACCCGCAATAGTCGATGCTGACAAATTGTTGGAGGCGCTACGCAGCTGCATCACTGGCAGCCCCGCCTGCGAGAGATCCAAAAATGCCATTTCGTGTTCGTCACCATCGCTCTCACGTAAGGTCACAGTCCGGTCGGGGTTTATTTGCCAGCTCAGGGGTTCGCTGACAGTGGAAAAACTGCCATCTGTGTTGGCAAGTACTTTTTCAATGGTCGCTGTGCCTTGTTCGCCCTGAACCTCACCAAAGTGCAACTTGTGCGCCTGGCGAAGGTACTGATGGACCGATGAACTGACTTCTGGCGGATAAGCGATGCTGGCATAGTCCCATGCCGGAATTGCGACTGTGGTATTGCTTTGTATCAACTGCGCTGGCTTTAGCAGACCAGCCTGACGAGTGCTTTGCACTGTGCCGGAACCGGCCGGGTATGGTTCATCCGGCAGGCCACCCGTCAGATATTTGTAATAACCACTTTTACTGAAAACAAAATTCATCTGCTGACTGTCATCAGCTTCAGTAAATGTGCGTTGCAGGGTAATTTGGGTCATCACATGGTGAGTTTCTACGGTCCCAACACCGGTTTTGGCACGAAAAGAAGTCGCTTCAACAAAATTATTAAAATTTAGAGTAAGCAGGCCGTTTTCACTCAGCTGCCAGCTGAAGGGGGCTGTATAGCTGTCGCTGGTAAAGCTGCCTCCGTCTGCCCTCAATTCAATCCGGCCGGTGTTTCTTGCTTTGGCGTAGAAACCATCCTCCCACCACAGGTAGTAAGTTCCATAGTAGTCAGCGGCCGTACTGGCTATGGCGCTGCGGATCTCTGTTGCTTTCGGCAGGGCAGGAGCCACAGGTGCTGCAAGCACTGATGCCGAGATACCGGCACTCAACAACAATCCACTGAAGGTGATGACTCTTGGTAACTTATTCATTTCAATCCTTTTTTAGTGTTTGTCAGGTTTCACTGGCCTGCAGCCAGCTCCGGTGTTACCGGCGCTGGCAATCATCATTGATGCGGTCCATGCTGCTCAGGCCGCCTTTGGTGCTGTCAGGATCCACCAGGGCAGACCTTTGGCTTTTTTGGCCGGATTTACTTTAGGATCCACCCAGGTGGTGAGACTGATGATTCTGCTGTAGCCATTGACCATCACCGTGATATCCAGCGTGACCCAGCCTGACAGGCCCGCAGCGGGCTGGAAGACCAGTTTACCGCCGGACAGCAACAATTTGCCTTTGGCGCTGTCATTGCTATGGGTAAACTCAGCCGTCTGGATTTGTGAGTTGTCCCGCATCCGGAAGCTGTGAGCGGCGCCGTCCTGGCAGAGCTGCGGCTCTGTGATGTTGACAGATTGTGGTAACTGACTGCGTAACATATCGAGTTGCGAGCACGACAGCTGGCTGTTGTTTTGCAGACTGAGGAAGCTGAGACTGGTCAGATTAAACAGTGGGGTTAAGTCTTTGATATAGGTGTGTACCAGCCACAGAGAATCGACAGTTGCCATGGTCTGCAGCAGTGAGAAGTCGGTCACACCGCTGTCTTCCAGGTCCAGGTGCCACAGCTTACTGAGGACGCCATTAAGCGGGCTCAGCGTGGTCAGTGTTGGCGA
>CBINNO010000354.1:0-3159 GCA_966252055.1 uncultured Rheinheimera sp.
CGTGCTGGCAGCTGTGGCCTTGGCAAAAACAAAGCGCCGGTCAGCATTAAAAATAGCGGCACGCCGGCGCGACAGGCGCTGTCGACCGCATTGGCCAGCCACCAGTCCGCACTGTCAAATGCCAGCCGGTTGACGCCATTGGCGGCTGTGTGTAACAGCACAATTGCCACAATAGCGGCCAGCCTGATAGCATCGTAATTTGGCATAAATCGTTGAATTCTTATGGTTAACCTGTTCTGTAGCCTAACACAGCACTGCTGGCACGACGAGTGTGGCCGGCCGGGAAGTCGTCGATGCGCCGGCTGATGCTGACGTCCACTGCGCAGGCCTTGCTGGCGGCGTCGACCGCGCTGCAGGCGCTGTTGTTGCTGCATGGCGACGATGCCACCGCTTTTGGTCAGTTTGCGCTGTCGATGTTATGGCTGACGCTGGCGCTTGGAGTACAGCAGGCGCTGATTGGCGCGCCGATGTTGATCCGTAAGCATCATGCGCAGCGTCTGCTGCTGCGGCTGGCCGATTGGCTCGCATTGTTGTTGTGTCGGGCCGCGTTGCTGTTGTTGCTCTGCTGGCAACTGGCGTGGCAGCTGGCGCTGCTGACAGCGCTCAGCCAGTTTGGTTTGTTACGCCGGGCCGCCCGCCGCCAGTTGCAGCATCAGCAAGGCGCTTTTCGCCTGGCGGCGATGCAGGACAGCGCTTTTGCGCTGGTGCAGATCAGTGGCTGCCTGTTGCTGTGGTGGGCTGGGGCATTGCAGCTGCCTGCTTTGGTTATGCTGAATCTGTCGGCCGTGTTGCTGCAGGAACTGCTGATGGTTTTCAGGCCCATGTTGGCTCAAGCCGCACATACGAGCGCCAGGCGCGTGCCACAGACATCAGCACTGCATACACAAGCACTGTATACACAAACACTGCAGACACAGGCACCGCAGGCAGAGGCGCCCGCTATGCAGCCAAAAGATGGCGCTTTGATAACCGCGGGCCGCATCACGCGCCAGCGGTTGTGGCTGACCGCCCGGGCCTGTTACCTGCGCCAAGGCCGGGCTGCGCTTCGGGGCGTGTTTTATGTCGAATTACTGGCCAATGGCGCTTTGTACCTGCTGGGTTTTTGGCACGGGCCGGCCGCTGTCGCGCCTTTGAGTGCTGCCGCTTTGTTGTGGCGCCCGGCAGCTGTGGTGCTGGCGGGCATGAGTCAGCGCTGGCGGCCTGAGCTGCGCCAGCGGGTGCTGACTGGCCAGCCGCTGGTCATGCTGATGCGGGAGATCCGCCAGGTGTCGCTGGGCTTGTTACTTTTAAACGCGCTGGCGGCTTTGCTGGTGCTGTTGTGGGTGCCGAAACTTATCTGGCCGGCTGGAACGACCGGCGATTTTATCATGATTTGTATTGTGACGGCCCTGCTCAGTGCTTTACGCGGCTGGCGGCAGGCCGATGTGATGCGGTTGCAGGCGCTGGATAAATTCGCGGCGCTTGCCAGTGCCCAGCAGTCACCGGCGCTGCTGGCCATGTTGCTGGCGGCACTGTGGATAGCGCTGGCGCCGCTGTCGTCCGGCGGCTTTTTGCCTGGGCTGTCGGCAACATTTTTCTCAGCCGAATTGTTACCGGCAGCAATTGCCGCCATGCTGCTGCCGGCCGTGTTGCTGCCGGGCCTTCTCGCCGAGATTTGGCTGTGCTGGCGTCTTTCTCAGTGTTTTCCTGCACCGGAGCAGCAATGAAACTATCGCCGGCATCAGCCACAACCGCGGGCACCACAGCTGCGGCATCTGCTGCGGCAACATCAGCTATCCCGCATGACGTTGATGCCAGCGCAGCCTCGCACTGGGTGGTGCTGATGGCCTGTTACAACCGCAAAAAGACCACGCTGGCCTGTCTTGGCGCTTTATTTACGCAGCAGTTGCCCGCCGGCTTGTCATTTGATGTGGTGTTGCTGGACGACGCCAGTCCCGATGGCACAGCCGCCGCCGTTGCTCTGCAGTTTCCCCAGGTGCATCTGCTGGCCGGCGACGGTCAGCTGTACTGGAACGGCGGTATGCGCCGGGCCTGGTTGCATGCACTCGCGCTTTTTCCAAAGGCCAGCGCCTTTATCTGGCTGAACGATGACGTGCTGCCGGATGCTGACGCGCTGGCGCGTTTACACAGCGCCTGGCTGCAGGCGCAACAGCTTGGGCGCCTCAGTGCGAAGGCTGGCGCTGTGGATAATACGCAGGTTGGCGTTCAGGTTGGTGCCCAGGTTGGCGCACTAGTTGGTGCTGTGCGGGAGCCCGGCAACGCGAAGACGGACGCAGCACAACAGGGCGCCAATCCGCCGCTCAGCTACGGCGCGCGGCGGCGACTGTCGCGCTGGTGGCCGCTGCGGACAGGGCCGCTGCTGGCGGTGTCGTCGTCTTTGCAATCCTGCGATTTTATCAATGGCAATTTGTGTCTGATCCCGGCTGCTGTGGTGGCGAAGGCCGGCATCCTCAGCCAGCGGTTTAGCCACAGCATGGGCGATTATGATTATGGCCTGCGGCTGCAAAAAGCCGGTTTTCTGCTGTGGCAGGCGCCCGGCAGCTTTGGCAGCTGCGCCAGCCGCGGTTTTGCCGGCAGTGTGCTGGACGCCCGGCTGCCGATGCAGCAACGTTTGTTGATGCTCAAACAGCCCAATCACTGGCCGCCTGCGTCTGAATGGCGGCTTTTTATCTGGCGACATGGCGGGCCTTTTCGTTGTCTGCTGGCGGCTGCGGTGACGCTGCGTCAGTGCTTTCCCCGTTTGTTTTTGTGGTGGCGTCAGCGCAAAACGCCTGCCGGGAGGCCGCTGGATGACTGAGAAAATGCCAGAACAAAAAGCGCCAGATCAAAAAACACCAGAGCAGAGCGCAGCCGCAGCGCTGGCTGAGCAAAGGCTTGTTGCGGGCTCTTTGTCCGGCAAAGAAATGACAGCGAAAGCCGTGTCAGCCGAAGCCGCTTCAGATGAAGCAGTTTCTGCAAAAGCAATTTCCGCCGAAGTGCGGGGTGCTCAGGCGAGTGGCGCTGCTGAGCCGGCAGCCCGTTTGAACCGGCGCAAGCAGGTGGTGATAGTCCAGCAGGTGTTAAAACAATACCGCTTGGCCTTTTTTAATGCGCTTCATGAGCAGTTAGCCGCGCAGCACATCGACCTCTGGGTGGTGTATGGCCAGCCGGGAGCCGCCG
>CBINNO010000355.1:0-3150 GCA_966252055.1 uncultured Rheinheimera sp.
AGGTTTAGCCAGAATTTTCCGCTGAAATAACTACGTTGTCTGACACTATGGCTAAACAATGCAATTGAGGACGGTACCAACATGCACGCAGACCAGCCAAGCATCGGTAATACCATAAATATCAAGCCGATACCGGCAGCACCCGCGGAAGCCTCTGATATTGTCCCGTCAACAGGCGTCAGCATGATGTAACCCAATATCAGCCCCGCAATTGCCAGTATAAAACCTAAAAGCTGGAGTGTTCTCATAATCGTCCCTGTTCAATAAAGCCCGCCACCAGCGACAGCTTGTTGTGGTTTAAATGCGGCAGGCCCAGTGTGTTGGTGTTTATTGTGCATTTTGTGACAAAGCGGCGGAAATAGCCTTTTTCATGAGCTCTTCATCACGAAGTAATTCGCGATAATTCTCATAAGGTAAATTTCCGTCGTTGACTTGCCTTTCAATAAATATCTTCAAACGCCATGGGTCTGGGTCGGGTTTGTCAAAATCAAAATCGATACCTCCGACATCAGGCGTTTTAAAAACATCAACACCGACACCATGAGTGCGTACATACCAAGCTGTTCCTGGCACCTGTTTATAACCACGATGTTCTCCCGAAAGAATGTCTTGTGCCGCCGAAAGCCCGAACCCAAGCCGAATCAGCTCTTTTGCCCAGCAGACTTGGGCATACCATAATGGAATCGTCTCTTTGATTGGATTCAAATTCATGCCTTCCTCAATGTGTAAAGATCATATTTGGGATGGCGTAAGCGTCGCCAAAACATATACGAGCAGATATGATTCATGCGTTTTATGATTCATGAAGAAATGAAACTCCGCTTGCTCTCCTGAAGTCGCCATTTCGTAAGTGAGTAATCAACTTGCGAAGTTCTGCATTCTGGAACTCTCGATAGGCTGCATCTTTTATATCGCGATCATTCCAATAGTGATGAAGGTTGGTATAGACCAACTCGAGTCCCGGCAGCTCATTCCAACACAGCTTGTAGAAGGCTGGCTCCGCTAAGCCGCAATCCAACTTCTCAGATAGAATCAGTTCAAGCAGGTCAATAAGATTATTCAATTCTTGCTTCATCAGGCATGATACCGTTCACATAAAACACACGTTTCGCGAGAGCGGATTCTGAACATTAATTGGTATCTTGTCGGATTTTGAAAGTAGCAGACTGACCTATATTAAGGCCATTACTCATCAAGGTTGCATCAACAATCAAATCCAGCGGATATTGTTTAGATGGAACCATGTCCAACCAAGGAAACAATAAAACCATTTTGCTGCCCTTAACTTGCCCTTTAACTGGCAAATCAGGAAAAATAATGTCGGGCAGCTTACCACTTAGCACCCGAAAATAGATACCAAATTCGCTGATTTCATAGGTTGACGTTACGGGTAATTCCACTTCTAATTCAATTAAGCCTGCATCATTGCATGAACTGCCTGACTTGTAAGAGGCGCGAATCAGGCGCGTTACTGTGACAATCGGTGCAGGAACACTTTCCCAATATTCACCGGAAGATTTCGGATCTTTTTGTGCGGGACCAGGATGCTGTTCCCAGCGCTTAAGTGTTGGCTCAAAAATGTCTGCACTATCAAAACTACAGGCAATTGAGTTACTACTCATCAAACTCAATAAGAACATTATATTCGAACACTTCATCATTATTCCCTATGGTGGTGTACGCCGAGGTACCTGGCCTTGTTCAATTCTGTAGCGTCATATGCAGCAGCGGATATGGCTTCCCCTGCCCATCGAGGGGTGAGCGGCCTGTCACTTTAAAACCAATATGCTGGTAAAAACCCAGCGCCTGCTCGTTTTGCTCGTTTACATCAACATTTGAAGCGCCCTGCTCTTTGATAGCATGAGCGGCCAGCATTGCGCCGATGCCTTTGCCGCGAGCATCAGGGCAGATGAATAACATCTCTATATTGCCGTCGTGGACACCACAAAAACCCTGGATTTCGCCTTGTGCATTTTTAGCGCATCGCAGGTCAACGGCATCAAAATAGTGCTGCAGGATCAATGGTTTTAACTCTTGCAGATCCTCTTCAGCCAGGAAATCATGAGTGGCTCTGACCGAATTTTCCCAGATTTCGATAAGCTTCAGGTGATCTGCTTTTACTACGATATCGATATTCATTACTAAACCCGACTCAATATTTAACGCACAGCGCTCGTGCGGCAAAGCACGTCGCGATTTATCCCGAACTCTGGAACGTGAACGAATGTTATATGCCGGATTTGGGTTTTGAACAAGATGAGCGCGCGGGGGCTTTGAAATATGCGGGTTGTCGGGCCTGCGCGCTGCATCAGCCTTTGTCGGTCTGCGTCTACTTCACCGCTTCGCAGCGGGCCAGCCAGGCGCGCACTGGTGCTGGCAGTGCCAGTACCACTTCGCCGCTGGGTTGTTGCACAGTATCGAGTAAGCGGCGCAGCTGGCTGCGGCGTGCGTTATCTGCTGATAAGGTCTTCGCGCTGCGCCGTGCTGGTAAAGTGTCCGCCGCTGGTTCAGCAAAGGCCTGCAGAGCCTGGCTCAGCTGGTGTTGCTGTGCCAGTAACGCCTGTAGCTCTTGCGCCGCCGGGCCCTGATAATTGGCCAGCTGCGCACTTAATTGCTGCAGTCTGGCCTGATGCGCCGGCCAGCTGGCTGGCAACTGGCAGGCGGCCGTGCCGGCGAAATCCGCGCTCAGCTGCAGCAGGGCCGGCGGTTCCAGCAATAGAGCGTCGGCCAGTTGGTCCAGCGGCTCATGCAGGTTGTAGCGGCCTGCTACGGTTTTGACGTGATGGCGGCCGTAATAATGCAGTGGCTGCAGATATGGCGAGAGTTCCTTCAGCGCCTGTTGCTCTGTCGCGTTCACGCTGAACTGGTTTAACAGCGCCTGACTTTGCTGTCGGTGCAACAGACCGATGCGGGCCGCGTAGTCATCAAGCGCCGCCAGTCGCTGATTGAACCGCTCAGCGGGTGTCAGTGCCACTGGTGCCCTGACGCCGGCCTGCGTAGTTATTGCGGCCGGAGCCGCCAGCTCAGCCAGTACTGTGGCCGGTGACCAGAAGCGTTCGGCCACCACAAAAAGCCGCGGCCACAGTTTAGTGTCAAGCAGCTGCGGGCTGACCAGCTCGGTCCAGAGCGCCGCCTCGCCGCCCCACAGCA
>CBINNO010000356.1:0-3102 GCA_966252055.1 uncultured Rheinheimera sp.
GCCGTGGCGCCAGTTCAGACCACCGCCTGGTGTGGGTGCGGCTCAAGCTGACAGAAGCGTCCGCAGCCAAATAGGCAGCCCAAGACCATAAAAAAAGCAGCCGGAGCTGCTTTTTTATGGTCTGTGACAATCTGAAGTCAGATCAACGTTTTTGCTCAGCCAGCGGCGCGCTGTAGGCCAGCTCCATATCCCAGGGCAGATGGATCCAGGTGTCCTGTTCGATATCCGTCACATATTTATCAACCAGTGGCTTGCCTTGTGGTTTGGCGTACACGGTGACAAAACAGGCGGTCGGAAAACGCTCACGCAGCGCTCTTGCCGTTTCGCCGGTATCGACCAAGTCGTCCACCACCAACAGCCGCGGGCTGTCAGCTAACGAGGCATCTTTCAGCACTTTCAGTGAACGCTGCTGGTCATGGTCGTAACTGGAGACACAAATCGTATCCAGCACCCGGATATTCAGCTCGCGGGCGATAATAGTGGCCGGCACCAGTCCACCCCGGCTGACCGCGACGATGCTGTCGAAGTTACCGTGCAGACACAGTTTTGCCAGCTCTTTACTGGCACGATGGAAGGCTTCCCACGACACAAAGAAATTTTTATTGCCTGACAATGACATCTCAATTCCCCGCGTGATTTCAGACCAGTGATAAAGCGATTTCGACCATCTCGTTAAAGCTGGTCTGCCGCTCGTCCGGACTCAGTGACTCGCCGGTGCGGATATGGTCCGACACTGTCATGATAGCAAGCGCATTGATACCAAATTCAGCAGCGACGCCATAAAGGCCAGCCGCTTCCATCTCAACACCCAGGATGCCGTACTTTTCTAAGGTATCGAACAGCGTTTCGCTCGGGTTATAAAACAGGTCTGACGTAAACACGTTGCCCACTTTGACATCGATGTTTTTCGCCCGCGCGCCGGCCACCGCGCCTTCGAGCAGGTTAAAACTGGCCAGCGCGGCAAAATCCATGCCCTGCAGCCGGTTGCGGTTCACCGCAGAATCGGTGCTGGCGCCCATCGCAATCACCACATCACGGACCTTGACTGACAGCGGCAAACCGCCGCAGGAGCCGATGCGGATAATGTTTTTCACACCATAAAATTTCACAAGCTCAGTGGCGTAAATCGACATCGATGGCACGCCCATGCCCGAACCCATGATACTCACTTTTTTACCCTGATACAGACCGGTATAACCGTACATGTTACGTACTGTGTTGATGCACTCAACGTCGGTCAAAAAGGTATCAGCGATGTGTTTGGCCCGCAGCGGATCGCCCGGCATCAGGACGGTTTCGGCAAAAGCGCCTGGCGCGGCGTGAATATGTGGAGTGGTCATAAAAATTCTCTTTCGTTAAAAATCTTGCTTATCGCAAAGCGGACAAAAAGGACTGGCCGTAGGCCATCGCATCCAGTTGGAAATAATCAGCCAGCGTCTGGCCCATGTCAGCAAAAGTAGCACGCTCGCCCAAATCGGCAGCCGCTAAATTTGGCCCATAGCAAAGCACAGGCACGTATTCACGGGTGTGTTCGGTGCCGATCCACGTTGGGTCGCAGCCATGATCAGCAGTCAGCAACATCAGGCTGTCCGGCCCCAGCATCGCCATCAGCTCCGGCAGCCGGCTGTCGAAATACTCCAGCGCATCACCATAGCCTATCGGGTCCCGCCGATGACCGTAGTTCTGATCAAAATCTACCAGGTTGGTGAAGATCAGGCTGTTGTCACCGGCACTTTGGTACTCTGCCATGGTTTTGTCGACCAGGGCCTCGAGGCCATTTGCCTTGACCGCTTTGCTGATGCCCTGATGGGCATAGATGTCAGCAATTTTACCGATGCTGACCACAGTACCGCCGGCAGCAGTCAGCTTGTCCAGCACGGTCGGCGCCGGTGGTAATACCGAATAATCGCGCCGGTTACCGGTGCGGGCATAGTTGTCAGCTTTATCGCCCAGAAAAGGCCGCGCAATCACGCGGCCGATGTTGTAACTGTCCAGCAGCTCACGCGCCACTTCACAGAACTGATACAGCCGCTCCAGACCAAAATACTGCTCATGGGCAGCCACTTGGAACACGCTGTCGGCCGAGGTGTAACAAATCGGCAAGCCCGTGCGGACATGCTCGTCACCCAGCTTGACCAGAATGTCAGTACCGGAGGCATGACAATTGCCGAGAATACCGCTGACGCCGGTGCGCCGACACAGCTCGTCGATCAATTCCTGTGGGAAGCTTTGTTGTTTATTGCTGAAATAACCCCAGTCGAACAGCACAGGCACGCCGGCGATTTCCCAGTGGCCACTCGGTGTATCTTTACCGCTCGACAGCTCACGGGCATAACCATAAGCCCCTACCGGGCTTTGCGTGTCGGCCACGCAGGCCATTTCAGAAGATGCGGCAAAGCCGGCCTTGACCAGCCCCAAGCGGGCCAGATTGGGCAACTGCAGCTGCCGGCCTTTTTTGTTGGCAAAAGCACGGGCTATGCTGGCGAAGGTGTTGGCACCGGCATCACCGAATTTCTCGGCGTCCGGCGCACTGCCAATCCCAAAACTGTCCAGCACCAGAATCACTGCTTTTTTCATGATGGAACCTCTACAGCGCTTAGATCTGTAAGCCAGTGGACCTACAGCAGATTGAATAACCATAGCCGAAGCGGAAACTGTTGAAACTCAGCCTGCACTGACCGCTGTTTTTTTCAGCAATATGGCAAAATCATTAACCTTTTAGCGGCGCAAAAGCAAAAAGGGCACGCAGCTTAGAACGAATGCCGCCAATTAGCAATATCTGAACTTATAAGGGCAGGCTGAAACTGAATGCAGGCTGACAGCCGCATGTCTGACGGGTTGCAGCAGGCTTCTGCAACGCAGTGATGACGCCAAAGAACAGCCCGGTTTGCCAAGCACCAGGCGAAACAACAGCGCGGGCCCGCGGGGACAACTGACAAGACTTCTGCCCTCATCAAAGTGACGCGGATTGCAGGTTCTAAAAAGCAAAAAGCCAGCATTTCTGCTGGCTTTTTCCATCTGAATGATGGTGCCCAGAGGCGGAATCGAACCACCGACACGCGGATTTTCAATCCGCTGCTCTACCGACTGAGCTATCTGGGC
>CBINNO010000357.1:0-3091 GCA_966252055.1 uncultured Rheinheimera sp.
CACCGAACTGGTGCGTGACCCGCTGCGGGCTGTGATGGCGCTGTTTGGTTGCCTGTTGTTGTTGCTGGTGATGGGGTATGGCATCACGATGGACGTGGAAAATCTGACCGTCGCTGTGCTGGATCAGGACCAAAGTCTGCAAAGTCAGCATTATGTGTTGCAGCTGGAAGGTTCGCGTTATTTCAGCATGCAGCCGCCGCTAAAGGACGAGCAAGAGCTGGAACTGCAGCTGCAGCAGGGCCGCATCGCGCTGGCGCTGCACATTCCGCCGGGGTTTGGTCGCCAGCTGGATGCCGGTAAACCGGTCAGTATTGGCGCCTGGGTCGATGGCGCCATGCCAAAACGGGCCGAGACCATGCAGGGTTATGTGCAGGGCATGCATGCTTTGTGGCAGGCGCAACACAGCGGCCGGGCGACAGTGTCACTGGTGGAAACCCGCTATCGCTACAATCCGGATGTACGCAGCCTGGTGGCGATGGTGCCGGCGGTGATCCCGATGTTATTGCTGATGATCCCGGCGGTGCTGACCGCTTTGTCAGTCGTGCGGGAAAAAGAACTGGGTTCTATGCTCAATTTGTATGTCACGCCGGTCAGCCGGACCGAGTTTTTACTCGGTAAACAATTGCCTTATATCGGCATCGCCTTTGTCAGCTTTTTACTGATGATTGTTACGGCCCGCTTTGTGTTCCAGGTGCCGCTAAGCGGCAGTCTGGCTTTGTATCTGCTTGCCGGCCTGCTGTTTTCGTTGTTTGCCACCGGTTTTGGCTTGTTCGCTTCTACTTTTACCCGCAGTCAGGTGGCTGCCATTGTGGTGGCGGTGCTGGGCACTATGGTGCCGGCGGTGCAGTTTGCCGGAATGATAGATCCGGTGTCCTCGCTGGAAGGCAGTGGCCGGTTGATTGGCGAACTGCACCCGGCCAGCCATTTCCTCACTATCAGTCGCGGCGTGTTCTCCAAAGCACTGGGGTTTGACGGTCTTGCGGTCGACTTAGTAGCCGTGGCGCTGGCTGGCCCGTTGATCCTGCTGCTGGCGATTGTGCTGTTACCCAAGCAGGAGCGCTGAATGGACAGTCTTGGCAAAATTTACCGGTTGGGTATCAAAGAGTTATGGAGCCTGTGGCGGGACCCGGCCATGTTGCTGCTGATCCTGTACTCTTTTACGCTGAACATTTATGTCGCCGGCACTGCCTTGCCGCAAAGCCTGCACAAGGCGCCGATCGCCATCGTCGATGAAGATCAGTCCGCGCTGTCACAGCGCATCCGCGATGCCTTTTACCCACCGGATTTTCTGCCGCCGGTGCTGACCAGCGCCGCCGACGCCGATCGCCAGCTGGACCGTGGTGTTTATACCTTTGTGCTGACCATTCCGGCGGAATTTCAGGCCGATCTGCTGGCTGGTCGCAGCCCGAAAATACAGCTCAGCATTGACGCCACCCGGATGGGGCAGGCCTTTAGTGGCAACGGCCATATTGAACGGCTGGTCAATCTGGAGGCTCAGGAGTTTTTCTACCAGCAAAGGCCGGATCTGCTGCACAACGACGCGTTAAAGCCCGTCAGCAGCGGCGCGGCGCCGGTGTCACTGGAGCTGCGCGCCCGCTTTAATCCAACGCTGGCCGGCAATTGGTTTGGCTCAGTGATGGAGCTGATTAACAGCATTACACTGATTTCCATTGTGCTGACCGGTGCCGCGCTGATCCGCGAGCGCGAGCATGGCACCATCGAGCATCTGCTGGTGATGCCGGTCAGCCCGCTGCAGATCATGCTGTCCAAAGTCTGGGCCATGGCGTTGGTGGTGTTGTTGTGTACCGCCGGCTCGCTGGTGCTGATGGTACAGCAGGTGCTACAGATCGGCATCAATGGTTCGGTGCCGCTGTTTCTGGCCTGCAGCCTGCTGCACTTGCTGGCGACCACTTCACTGGGCATTTTTATGGCGACGCTGGCCCGCTCGATGCCGCAGTTTGGCCTGTTGCTGATGATGACGCTGCTGCCGCTGCAGATGTTGTCGGGCGGGATCACCCCGCGCGAAAGTATGCCTGAGCTGGTGCAGTACGTGATGCTGGCGGCGCCGACCACGCACTTTGTCTCAGCTGCGCAGGCGGTGTTGTTCCGCGGCGCCGGCCTCGCCAGCATCTGGCCACAGTTGCTGGCCTTGCTGGCTATCACGGTGTTGTTGTTCAGTCTGTCATGGCACCGGTTCCGCCAGGCGCTCGGCAGCTTCTGAACCGGCTGGTGGCCGCAACAACTGTTGAGTGTTGGTGTCGAGCAACAACTGATCGATCAGCGCCGTTTTGTCCTTTGGGCTTTGCGCGCGCAAGGCGCGGACGAAATCCATCGAACTGGCCGGCGGGTGCGGATAAGCATGTTGTTGCCACAGCTGTCGCAGCGCGGCCGTGATCACGGCATCGCCCAGTTCGGCGCGCAGCCGGGCAAACACCAGGGTGGCGCGCGAATACTGGTCGTGACTCTCGTCGGCATCCACCAGCGCCAGCAACTTGCCAGTGCTGCGCGCCTGTGCCCATTGCCAGCGTTCGGTTTCCCAGTCGACCAGTGCCTGCATCGCGGCTGGGCCAAATTGCTGTTCGATCAGCACCAGCTCGACATATTTACTCAGCGATTCGACCAGCAACACCCGATCGGCCGGCACGCCATTGCCAAGGTCATGGCCAAACCACTGATGCGCTGTTTCATGCACCACACGCCGGTAATGCTGGGAAAAACCGGCATCGGCAGTGGGTCTCGCCCGCACGCCGTGGTGGTGATTGAGCAAAATCAGCCCCGGCAGTGCATAACCGCTGGCACCCAGCTCCGGCATGATCACCAGCCGCAGCTGCGCCTGGCGATACGGCGCGACGTGCCGGCTGAACCAGCGCAGTGTGTCAGCGGCGGCGCCCAGCGTGCTGGCGCTGTGTTCAGCCGCGGCTGGCGGCGTGTACAGTTGCAGCTGGACCGGCGGCAGCGGCTGGCCTTGCCAGTCGGAGAGGTCCGTCAGCTGTTGGTCAAGCTGCTGATACCGCGCGGCCGGCAGCGCCAGCACCGCCGGCAGATTGCGCAGCGGCGCACTGACAAACTGACGGGCTTGCCAGCCGGCCGC
>CBINNO010000358.1:0-3081 GCA_966252055.1 uncultured Rheinheimera sp.
GCCGGTCGCCGGCCGGCTGCTGACGATACGCCTGCAAAAAACAGTTGTGTGCAATCCGAAACAGCCAGGTCGAAAAGCGCGCCTCAGCGCGAAACTGCGCCAGTTTGCGCCAGGCCAGCAAAAAAGTTTCCTGTGCTAAATCATCAGCTTGTGCCGCATTGCCGCGACACAGCCGGCGCAGCAGTGCGCGCACTGTGCCCTGATGGCGCAGCACCAGCTGATTGAAGGCCTGCCGGTCTTCGCCCAGCAGCACACGCCTGACTAAGGCCAGGTCGAGACTGGCCTGGGCTTCAGGATCCACGCGCATCGCCTGCGCGCTGGTCCAGCCACCAGTTGGCCAGATAACCAAGCCCCAGCATCAGCGGCAACAGGCCGAGGCCCCAGAGGTCGGCCAGCCGCTGCCCTTCGTCACTTTGGATCGGCAGCACCAGCAGGCTCAGCATCAGTCCGATGCCGCCGCACACCAGCACCAGCCCGCGCCGGCGGTCGGCATGAGGTTGCTGCTCTTGCGCCAATACCGCCAGCGGCAGCTCGACGCCTTTGTCGGCCAGCTGCAATAAAGTGCGGTAACGCGCCTCGGTTTGCTGACGCACAAAGCGAAGCGCCAGCAGCACCAGCAGCACAGGGGCGCCTAATACGAAAAACGGGATCATCAGTTCGGCTGTCATAACAATCACCTTTGGGTTGTCAGGGATGAGGAGTTTGCCGGCGAAGTCTGCGGCGCCGTCAGTGGCATCCGGTTGCCGTAATATTCCACCAGTGATTCTGCCGCCGGCGGGTCCATATTGGAAAGCGCAATGATGATAGCTCCGCTCGCCGGATAAATACGCAGCGCTGCGTTCATGCCGTCGGCGCCACCGATATGGCCGAAATGGCGGGCGTTGCCGCTGCCGCCCAGCTGAAAGCCAAAACCATAAAGTTTGCTTGCTGTCTGGCTGCGGGTCGCCTCTGCCAGCGTCTGTGCAGACAGCAGCTTGCCGTTTAACAAAGCGAGCGCAAAGCGGTGCAGATCGCCGGCAGTGGAATAGCCGCCGCCAGCTGCGGTGCCGCGCCATGGCAAGGTGTCGCGGTTATCCGCCAGCCCCTGCGCCGTTTGCATATAGCCGACCGAGAGCTGGTCACGCATCTGGTCTTCCGGCGCGGCGCCGGTCGCCAGCATGCCGGCCGGTTTGAAAATATGAGCGTCGACATAAGCGTGGTAGGACTGGCCACTGGCCTGTTCAATCACGGCGCCAAGCAGCACATAACCATAATTGGAGTACGACTCCTGACTGCCCGGTGCAAATTCAGCAGCGCGCTGGCCAAACAACCGCAAGTAGTCGGCGTGCTCGCGGGTTTGCAGTCTTTGTTGCTGATAAGCTTCGGTAAAAATGTCGCCGCTGCCGCCGGTGTGGGTCAGCAAATGGCGCAGCGTGGTCTGTTGGGCCAGTGCCTGATTCGGATAATCCGGCAGGTAGCGTTGCAGCGGCGCTTCGAGGTCCAGCTGTCCGCGCTCGGCCAATTGCAGCACCGCCACTGCGGTAAACAGCTTGTACAAAGAACCGAGCCGGAAGCGGGTGTTGGCATCATGTTGTTGCGGCGGGTCGCGACGGGCGTCGCCAAACTGTTGGGCCAAGCGCACATCGGTGCCGCGGGCCACCAGCAGGTTACCGGCGAATTGTCCGCGGCTCAGTAACTGGCCGGCTTTGTGCTGCAGGCGTTGCAGCGCTTCGGCTTCAGGCAGACGCTCAGGCAGCAAATCGGCCGGCACTTCGGCCAGCGGCTGCAGGCTGACTGCGTGGATGCGGTTTGGCTCCTTCGCATCCAGTTGCAGCGTCAGGCGGCCGACCCGGTCGCCGTCGTGCTCGCGGATCAGCACCGTCACCTGACGGGCATCCGCCTCAGTGATCCGCAATGCCTCAAAACCGCCCGTCATCTGGCGAAAGGCCAGCTCCCGTTCCAGTTGCATGGCGGGCTCATGCGCGTTTTTGAATGCCTGCAGGGCCGCAGCGTCGCCAGAGTTAAAAACCTGCAGGCGCTTTTTGGCAAGCTGGGCGGCGGCTGTGGCTGGCCAGCTGATTTCAGCGACAGCTGTGGTGGTGATAACTGCCGCACAAAAGGCGGCGATGAGTGATAAGTGCTGCATCCGATGTCTCCGTCCGGTCCCATACCGGTGATACAGATTCAGATGCAGGGAACTGCGATTTCAGATGCAAGCGGCGGAAATTTTTTAAGGCCCGGCGCTGTAGCGACGACATGGCGCTTTGCAGCGCGCTCAGGCAGTCACGCGGATCACGGCGCGCTCAGGCCAAAATCCGGCCGCCGCGCTCCGGCGCTGTGCTCAGGCGATGCACGTTCAGGCGCTGTACGTTCAGGTTGTTACGCGGACCACGTCAGCCAGCGAGGCCCAGATTTCGTCGGCACTTTGTAAGTCTTCGTCGTTGAGCGTCTGGCCGGATCGCAGCAGAATTTTGCGGCCCACACCGGCAGCAGCGGCGGCCTGCATGTCGGCCGCTGTGTCGCCGACCATCAGGCTCTGGCCAGCGTCGATGCCATATTCGCGAATGGCCTGCACCAGCATGCCGGGGTTGGGTTTGCGGCAGTCACAGTCGATGTTGTAAGGCTGCTGACCTTTTTCGACCTGATGCGGGCAATAATAAACACCGTCAATTTTGACGCCATGGGCAGCGAACTGCTGCTTCATCCAACTGGTCAGCACGGCAAAATCCTGTTCGGTGTAATAACCGCGCGCAATGCCGGATTGATTGGTGACGACAATCAGCAGGTAACCGAGGTCTTGCAGATGGCGACAGGCGTCAAATACACCTTCAATAAAATCAAAGTGTTCGGGCTGATAGGTGTAACCGTGGTCGATATTGATGACGCCATCACGGTCTAAAAAGGCGGCTTTACGTAACATACAAGAGTCCTTGTTTTGCACATCCATTTGCTGCGCAGGCTTATAAGCCTTCGGCGCGAATCACTTTATCCAGCATTTTTTGCACGGCGTCGACCGAAATCTGCGCCATGATGTGTTCGCCTTTGACGCGGGTGCCCCAGGGCAGCTGCGCGGCAGTTTTGCCGGTCTGGCGTTTCAGTTCG
>CBINNO010000359.1:0-3072 GCA_966252055.1 uncultured Rheinheimera sp.
CTTTAAAATCAAATGCTTGAATGTCATTGATGTCGATTGTCCGGCCTGCTACGCGGATGACCATGCGCCTGTGATGATAAATTGGACAAAAGTCAAAAAATTGTTGAATCTAAGTAATCGCATTCGATGTGCCACGGGCGGGCGGTTGCCGGGCGAAGTGCGTAACACCCGACAGAGAGTGAGCAAATTCAAGGAACAGAACGATGAAAATGATGTTGATAGTGATGGCCAGCGTTTTTGCGTGCTCTTGCGCTGCGCAGGCATTGCAGGGCGCCGGTCACGGTCAGGAAAAAGTACTCGCGCTTAATCCGGTGGTGCTGGCTGCCCCAACGATGAGTTTCGAAGCGCTTGAGCAAGAAACAGGTTCGCTTAACCAGTTTATCGGCAGCTATCCGCCGCGGTTTGGCAGTGAAAAAGAGCGGGAGCTCATCTACAAAAAATGGCTTGTGCTGGTGTCTGAAGCAGAAGCCCACAACAAAATGAATGTAAATTCAGAGAAATCTCTTTATTTACTGTCTGAGTTGTACCGGCAAGGACACAATATGGATGTCGCCGGCAGTGCCGAAAAAGCAATCAATCATCTGGATGCTTGTTTAGCGGCCGACCAGAAATCAATACCGTGCAATTTTTCAGCATCTTATTTTTATCTGTCGATTGGCCCCGCTTTTCTGGATAAAGCCGAAAAAAGCCTTTCTGTGTTAAAAAATCAATTCAGCCCGAAATTAAATCAGGAAGTCGAAGCAGGGTTTGTATTCTTATATTTATACAAACAAGATGTAGTCAGGGCAAAAAAGCAGATTGATTATTTTACGCAGAATTTCCCCGGTTCCTCCAGGGCAAAACAATTTACCAGTATCAAAGAAAGCCTTGGTGATTCTATTGAGTGGAAACAGCAATAAAATTCAACAAAGTTTTTTGGTGAGTGCAGCAGGCTATTGAATACCGAATAAACAACAGGCCCCGACGCTGTTTGGCAGCTGCCTGTCATCCAATGCTCACCACTTGCAATATCCTATGGCGCAGTCTGATTGCGTTTATTTTGGCATCAGGCCGGTATTTGCGGCCTGACATTCTAAAACTCGATTCCGAGGAAGGCGTGTTCTGTGGTGTAGTCGCCTCTGACTCTGGAAGATGCCGGCTTGTAGCCCAGTTGTTCTAACAGGGCAATGGATTCCTTCGCCATTTCGGTATTGCCGCAAATCATAAATCTGCATTCACTGGATTGCTGCGCAACGCCAAGAAAATCAAACAGTTCGTTGTCGGCAAGCAGGTTGGTGATCCTTTTGCCCACAACGGGTTTGTGCTTCGCGGTTAAATAATGCGGTTCCAGCGGTTGAAGACCGGTGACAACAGGATAATAAGAAAATTTATCTTTGATCATGTCGCCGATATATTCCAGCTGGGCAAAATTGGCGTTCAGGTCATCAAAGTAGGCCAAATCATGCTGCTCTCTGACTGAATGAACCACTATCACCTGATCAAAACTGTCATAGGTAGATGGGTCGCGGGCGATGCTCATAAAAGGGGCGATGCCAGTGCCGGTACAGAGTAAAATAAGCACTTTTCCAGGCGACAAATATCCCGGCACCAAAGTGCCTGCCGCTTTTTTCTTCACTGTTATTTCGTCGCCGGCTTTTATATGAACCAAGTGAGGCGTTAACTTTCCATCGGGCACAATGATTGAAAGAAACTCCAGTTCATCCGCATGGTTTGGACTGACAATACTATAAGGCCTCAGGACTAACTGACCATCGACAGGGATACCAATCATGACAAACTGGCCACTTTCAAATCTGAAATCCGCTGAGCGGGTCGTGGTGAAACTAAACATACGATCAGACCAGTGTCTGACGGCTGTTCCTTTCTCAATATTCATGTTTTCCATAAGAATGCCTTAGGTCAAATTTTATCTATGATGCATGATGGGCCGGGCTTTGGCGTGGGTCATACTTAAACTATTGAGGTAGGACATCATGATGATTTTGTTTTATAGCTTCGTGTTTTAGCCTGGTGTCATCTGTTTTTATATGCATGGAAAAACAGGCAGGTTCTGCGGCCTAATTCGTATCAATCCATTTCACCAGGTTCTGCATGGTTTCTGTGCTTACCCCGTCCGCCAGTTTGTCGGTAATGTCAGAGAGCTTTCGCTGGCGAAGCACTGAGCGCCAGGCTTCATCGGCGTCAAACATGATGGCGGCGATGGCGCAGGTGTCGGAGAATTTTCGGTCGGCCTTGCTCAGGCAAGGGTTATTTTTGCGAATTTCACTGCATTTGAAGGTCTTTTTCTTGCCTTCGACCGCTTCAACCACATCCAGAAACGAAATTTCGCCGGGCGAGCGGGCTAAGCTGTAGCCGCCATAAGGCCCGGACGTGGTGTTGACCAGTCCGGCATTGGACAGCAGCTGCAGGCACTTTGACAGGTAGTCTTTCGGCACACCGTGAAAGTCGGCAAGGGCGCGGGAACTCAGCAGTTTTCCCTGCGGCACCGTGGCTAAGATCATGGCGCAGTGCAGCGCCCACTCGACTTGATTACCCAAAATCATGAAAGATTTGCTCTCCCGAGGCCCAATACTTTGTCCCGTTCGCCTGGCACCGATTTAAAGGTGGCGGCGAACCGATTAAACAGATTGATAAACGCAATCTGCATATTTAAATCGACAATTTCCTGATCGCTGAAATGCTGTTGCATGCGCGCAAATAATTCATCGGAAACAGGGCCCAGATTAATCAGCGTGACAGCTTTGGTCCATTCAAATGCCAGCTTTTCTTTTTCACTGAACAGCGGCGAGTCTTGCCAGCTGGCTACATGGTAAAGGCGTAATTCACGCTCGCCGGCAATTTTGGCTTCTTTGCAATGGATGTCGACACAAAAAGCGCAGCCGTTGAGCTGAGAAGCATAGATTTGCACCAGCCGCATGATGGTCTGATCCATCGGGCTCTTTTTGCAATATTGATCAAGGCCGCCTAAGTGTTGAAAGGCCGGCATCGCCAATGAAAAATAATCAAGTCTTTGCATGTGGGAAATTCCTCGTGTTAAGCCTTGGCTGAGGGCATCAGCATGGATATCCATCG
>CBINNO010000360.1:0-3042 GCA_966252055.1 uncultured Rheinheimera sp.
AGCGCAAACAAAGCGCCGGCGTGCAAGCGGGCGCTGATACAAGGCGCATCGGTCAAAAATGTGCGTTGGCCGCGCTGCTGATTGTGCGTGAGCGTCGCCAGCGGGCCGGCGTCACCCAAGGTGATATTCAGACTGCAACCGCCATCGGGGTAGACATTTTCCTGCGAGCTCAGCACAAAACCGCGGCCAAAACCGGTGCTCCAGAAACATTCCAGCAAGGCTGCCAGCGCCGGTTCAGGCCAGAACCGGCGAAAACCCAGATACTGAAATTGTTGTTGCGGTTGTTCGCGCAAAGTTTGCTCCGTTGGCAGCAAAAAGACAGTTTTTACGGTCAGGCTGTGCCGGCCTGATTTTTATGATCCGGGTTTTATGATCCGATTTTTATGATCTGAGTTTTATGGCCCGATTTTTATAGTCTGAGTTGCCCGGTCAGGCCGTCATCTGTAACGGCCAGATGTTACCGCTGGCCCGCCAGCAGCGCCAGCGTGTCGGCTTTGACCGACTGCAGCAGCTGCACCGCCTGTGCGGTCGACTGAATATTGGTGTAGCCGACTACCAAGCCATAACGTTTGCTGCGTCCGGCGTACCAGATGGACAGCGCAAACACCAGCAACTGCTGCTGTTGCCACAAAGCGGCCAGCTCGACGTCCTGCGTGCTGCGGGGCAAAAACGCGACGATGTGCATGCCGCCGTCGGTCAGTTCAAATTCAAACACACCGGGAAACACCTGAGCAAAGGCATCCCGCACCATCAGCCGGCGCGCCTGATACAAAGCACGCATTTTTTTCAGATGACGGAAAAAATGCCCTTCGCTTAAAAACAGCGTGAGGATTTGCTGCGGCAACAGCGGCAGGCTGGTTTCGACAATCTCGGCGGTTTCTCGTACCTGATTGACCAGCGCTTTAGGCAGCACCAGATAACTGATGCGCATCGACGGCATAATGGTTTTGCTGAAAGTCCCGACATAAATCACCCGGTCGGCGCTGTCCTGGCTTTTTAAGGCCGGCAGCACCTTTTTGGTGTAATGAAATTCGCCATCGTAGTCGTCTTCGACAATCCAGGCCTGGTGCTGGCCGGCCCAGTCCAGCAGCCTTTGCCGCCTTGGCAGCGACATCGTCACTGCCAGCGGGCTGTGGTGTGCCGGCGTGGTGATGACAAAACGGGCGTCCGGGTGCTGGCTGAGCAGATAGTCGACATTCAGGCCCTGCGCATCCACCGGCACATAATGCAGGTTGTCGGCGATGCGCTGAAGCAGCTTCTGGCCAAAAAAATAACCGGGGTCTTCATACACCACTTTGTCCTGGCGCTGCGCGACCGCCTGCAGAATCAGCGCCAGGCTGTGTTTATAACCGCTGGTGATACAAATTTGGCTGGCCGTGCAATTCAGCCCGCGCGAAATATTGACGTAGCTGGCAATGGCTTCGCGCAGCGGCTGATGGCCCAGCACCGGCGGCAGCAGCATTTGCGCCGGCTTCATCGCCCGGCTGGCTTTGCCCGACAACAACAGCCATTTTTTATAAGGAAATTCGTCCAGCGACGGAATGCCGAGCCGGAAAAAGCCCGTACCGTCGCGCAAATCGAGCAGCTGTTGCAGCGCGGCATCTTCGACAGTGGCCGGCGCCGGCGTGGTTTTGCCATGCAGCTGTAAGTCGGGGTTGACCAGGGTGCCACGCACGCCGCGGGTCACCAGATAGCCTTCGCCAATCAGGATGCTGTAGGCGGTTTCGACGGTTTTTTTCGCCACGCCCAAATCGTCGGCCAGCAGCCGGATCGCCGGCACTTTTTCACCGGGTTTCAGCTGGCCGCTGAGGATTTGCTGCTTGTAGCGCTGATAGATGTCCTGATAGCCGCTCATTGTCCTACCTAAATACCGCCGTTTTGTATCTTTTTAATATGTCACAAAGCGCTAAGATTTGCGCATCGGTGCTGACGACAAACCGTCGCCACCTAACAGGAATGAATTGTAAGTCTTTGTCAGACATAAATATTTTTACCTGAGTTTTTAACTGAAATTTTTAAAACCAATTTTTAACTGCCCATGAGGAATTGACCATGACCCAACGTCTGAACCACTTCGAAACCGTACCGGCTTTAACCAAAGCACTGATGGACGCCAGCATGGCGGCTTATAAAACCTCGATTGACCCGCTGATCAAAAGCCTGATCGACATCCGCGCTTCGCAGCTGAACAGCTGTGCATTTTGTCTGGACATGCACATCAAGCAGGCCAAAATCAAAGGCGAGCGCGAGCTGCGCATCTATCATGTGGCAATTTGGCGCGAATCGCCGCTGTTTAATGCCAAAGAAAAAGCCGCGCTGGCGCTGACCGAAGCGCTGACGAAGCTGCCGGATACCGGCATCAGCGAAGAGTTGTACCGTGACACCAAAGCGCATTTCAGCGACGTGGAAATTTCCGAGCTGACTTACAGCATCGGCCTGATTAATTTCTGGAACCGGATGCAAATTCTGGCGCAGATGGCACCGGGTTCGCAGGACGCCGCTTTTGGCCTGACCAAAGCCGGCCTGAACTGAACGGATCAGAGCAAACATGCGCCGGCCTGAACTGAAACGGGCCGGCCTGAGCTGAACCGAACTGAACCGAACTGAACCGAACTGAACTGAACAGCGCTGCGCAGAACCCGGCTGGCATCCGCTGGCCCGAACAGAGCTGGCCCGAATATCGCTGGCCCGAATATCGTTGGCATCGCCAGCACTGGCATAAACCGAAGTACGGGCGCCGCCTTGCCGCAGCGCCCGGGCTTCTCAGGAGCACCCGATGAAACTGTTACATATCAAAGTGAGCCCGAACCTCACAGGCTCGGCATCCCGCATCGTCGGCAACTATTTGCTCGGTCAGTTGCGTCAGCTGAACCCCGGCCTGCAAGAGACTGTGCTGGATCTGGCGCTGGAGCCGCTGCCGCATCTGGACGGCCTCACCGTCAGCGCTTTTCTGACCAAACCAGAAGCACGCAGCGAGGCTCAGCAACAGGCCGTGCAGTTGTCGGACGCCTTAGTTGACCAGCTGTTGGCGCACGACGCGCT
>CBINNO010000361.1:0-3038 GCA_966252055.1 uncultured Rheinheimera sp.
CAAACCGGCGTACAGCAGGTCCACCGGTGCCAGCGCGATGTTGTAGTGACGGGCGGTATAAAAAGTGATCAGCACACAACCGGTCAGCAAGGCCGGCAATACGGAAAAACCGAGCAATAACAAAGAGGCAAATGTCAGCCCGGCGACCGGGTACCAGACACTGGCATGACTGGTGTATTCCACCAGCCAGCCAATTTCGAATAACAACAGCCAGAGCACCAGCAAAAAGACGTTGCGCAGCAACCAGGATTGCTGCAGGCGTTGTTGCCACCACTGCCGGACCGTCTGCGGCTTGTCAGCCAGAAGTTCAGATTTCAACCACGGAGATCCCAGTAATACAGACTGCCATCATCACTGCCACCCACTGCGGCCTGTGCATCCGGGGTTAATGCCATTGGCCAGTTCATCAGCTTAGTGCCATATTGCCACAGCGGTGTGCCAGAGCAAGCGTCCAGCAGATAAAAGTTACCCGGCGATTCTTTGGTGTCGCTGCCGCCCTGGCTTTCATCCGGTTTACCGTCGGTGGCAGTTACTTTGGTAGCCAGACTGTCCAGCGTCACCCCCGGATTGACCGCATATTGCAGATTGTGGCTCCAGCCCGCCTGCAGTTGCCACTGTGGATAATTGGCAATTTCAGTTTGGCTCATCAACAAATCGATGCGGTACAACAAGCCGCCAGGCGCTGTGGCATCAGCGCTGCTGTTATTGAGATTGGCGCCGACCACAATGGCAATGTCGCCGGCTTTTGGCGCCGCGATCGCCACGGCATAAGCCACACTGAGATTGGACACCGACGGCTGGTAACTGAGCACCGCAGCATCGGTCTGCGCCGCCTGATAAAAAGCGCAACCGCCATTGTGCAGCGCCACAGCGGCCTGCTGACCATCGGGCGTAGTAACAATCCGCATCACACCGCTGCTTTGGGCATAGCTGACCGCGGTGCCAAACTGCTGCTGACTGACCGGCACCTGCATCACCAGCCCGGTCGCAGGCTGACTTTGATAATTGATGCCGGCGACCCAGACGCGGCTGCCGTCGTTTGCCAGCACCGCGCTGTAGCTGGAAAAAGGTGCTGGCAGTGCCAGTTGGTCCTGCTGTTGCCACTGGCCATCGACGCAGGCATACAGCAGCACCTGATGTTGCAGGTCAGCCAGCAACAAAGTGCCGTCCGCCGAAAAGGTCAGCTGATTCACCCGCGACGGCAACTGGGTTTCGCTGAGCAGCACTGTGCCGTTACTGGCATCGACAATACTGAGAAAGCCGACGCCTTTGGCCGTTTCTCCGCCGGCGGCCGCCACGGTTTTATTGTCGCTGACGGCGACCCAAAACACGCCCTGCGTAGCATTTGCCGCCGTGACCGGCACTTGCCATAACAAAGAGCCGTCAGCGCTGTAGGCATAAAAATAAAACTGGCCACTGCCAAACTCGGCCGATGTACCGGCCACTGCCAGGTTGCCATCCGGGCTGACTGCCACTGAATTAATTTGCAAACCGGTTTGCGGGGTGACGAACCAGGTGGGTGTCCCCGCCTGAGATGGAACTGAAAGGGTCATCTGCAGCACTCCTGTGTAATAGGCAGAAGCTGCAGCATGCAACAAGGCAGAGCCGGGCGGCAACCGCTTTACTGCCCGGCGATTTAATAAATTTCAGCGGCTGCGCTTAACCCTGCTCTTTTACCGCCGGACACTGAGCGCTTTGCCAGACCGATTCACTTTTGAGCTGAAAATTGACGTCCCCATTTTGCTGCTGACCTGCAATCGGCAGCTGATACTTGCCTTTGCCCTGCATGTCCATCCGCATGGTTTTGCTGCTCAGCATGGTCAGAGTCCCGGCCATACTGCCGTGATAGCCTTCCTGATCCCGACACTCGCCAGCCACTGAGATACTGTTGCCGGTATGGCCTGTTAAGCGAAAGTTGCAATTGGGCATATCCTGCCGGGCACGCTGCAGCCATTGTTCCGGCGTTTGCAACAGCTCCGCCTCTTTTGCGGTCACACACTGCGTTGCCACGCTTAAATCCTGTTTTGGCAGCATACCAGCCATCATCTGGCGCTGTTCGGCGGGCAAGGCCGCCATCATCTGTTGTTGCAGCTGGCTCATCTGCTGCAGCACATCCTGGCCATTCACCAGCACCTGGTTTTTCGATTGCCACCAGCCCGGTTCGGGTTTCAGGTCAACCGCGCCCGCCAGCGCAGGGGTCAAAGCCAATAAGGCAGCGAGGGTCATTACAGATTTCATCTTGTTCTCCGGACACCGCGCCAACGCACGGCAGATGTGGTAAGAAAAACGCTTGCCGGCCGAGACTGCCGCCCGCCAGCTGAGCGCCGCCTGAATCCTGCAGGCCTTTATAGCGTATCCGGCAACTTCAGTTTTTCAAACAGGATCCCCGCCAGCGTGCGGTTATTGACATTGAGTTTGCGCAAAATGGCCGACACATGCTGCTTGACCGTGGTTTCCTGCACATTCATTTCATAAGCGATTTGTTTATTCAGCAAACCGTCGGCGATCATTTTCAGCACCCGCAACTGTTGCGGTGTCAGCTGCTCCAGCGCACTGGCAAAATCGCTGTCGATCAGGTCCTGCGCCTGTGCCACCGGCTGGCGGAATTCGGCTGGCAGCCAGGTGTCTCCGGCCAGCACTGCCGCGACAGCTTCGGTCAGCACTTCCAGCGGAGCAGATTTGGGTAAATAGGCGGCAGCGCCGAGCGCCAATGCCTGCTTCATCACGGCGGGTTCTTCAATCGCCGACACCATCAGCACTGTCACATCGGGATATTCAGTGCGCAGCGACATCAGGCCGGCAAACCCCTCGGCATCCGGCAGTTTTAAATCGAGCAGGATCAGTTCAGTGTCCGGGTGCTGGCGCAGCAAAGGCCACAACTGGCTCATACTGTGTGCCTGCAACAACTGGGCTTGCGGCCCGAGGATACTGTGCAGGGCTTGCGACAGCGCAACCCGGAACAGCGGGTGATCATCAGCAATAATGGCAATCATAGGTCACAACATTCTCCGGCTAACTGGCGTCATCATGCGGGACTG
>CBINNO010000362.1:0-2983 GCA_966252055.1 uncultured Rheinheimera sp.
GTCCAGGGTTTGCTCATCACATCCGCTTCAGATGTGGATACGGATTTGTGCTCATGTCGTGAACGCCCATTGTTTTTATGGGCGTCGGCGCTGCCAGGCCGCTTGGGCGACCGATTGGGTTTGTGTGCTGAAGATGACAAGATAGAACCTGCTGGCGCATAGAAGAAAGCCGCTAGTTTAGCGCAAAAGCCCGGCCAGTCGAAGATTCGCTTTGCGTTTATCATCTGCTGCAGTAAGCTGGCGCCCTTTCTGTCTGCCCGGAGCCGCTATGCTCAGTTATCGTCACAGCTATCATGCCGGTAATCATGCCGACGTGATTAAACATCTGGTCGAAGTGGCCATCCTTGAATACCTGAAGAAAAAAGACAAAGCCTTTTGTTATCACGACACCCACGCCGGTGCCGGGCTGTACAGCCTGCAAAGTGAACAGGCGCAAAAAACCACCGAATATCAGACCGGGATAGGCCGGCTTTGGCATTATCAGGCTGCAACACCGGTGTTGCAGACCTATCTCAATACAGTGCGCAGCCTGAACCCGGACGGCGAGCTGAAGTTTTATCCGGGCTCACCGCTGCTGGCCAAACTGCTATGCCGTGCCGACGACAGCATTCAGGCGACTGAACTGCACCCGACCGATTTTCCGCTGTTGCAACATCAGTTTGCCGGCCGCCGCTTTTGCCGGATTGAAAAAATGGACGCCTACGCCGGCTTAAGAGCCATGCTGCCGCCCCTGCCGAAACGCGGGCTGGTGCTGATTGACCCGCCTTATGAACTGAAAACCGAGTATCAGGATCTGGTCAAAGGGCTGCAGCAGGCCGTGCAACGTTTCCCGCAGGCGACTTACGCAATCTGGTATCCGGTGATTGAGCGCGACAGTATTGAAGCGGTGTTGCAGGCCATTGTCGACACTGGCATTCGCAATCAGCTCAGAATTGAGCTTTGCCCGCTGCCCGACAGCCCTGGGTTTGGCATGACTGGTTCCGGCATGCTGGTGATCAATCCGCCTTATACGCTCGCAGATGACATGCGCGCGGCGCTTGCTGAGCTGGCGCCGCTGTTGGCAGAGCCTGGCCAGCCACTGCACTGGCAGGTCGAGACTCTCGTCGGCGAATAAGCGAATAAGCGAATAAAGGAAGCGTGATGAAGTCTCCATTGCAAACCGCCGGGCGTCTGTTGTGTGCTTTACTGCTCTGGCCGGCAGTCAGTCTGTATAGCGCAGACAGCAGTGCCTTTGGCAGCGTTGGTCATCAGCAGCTGTGTCAGCTGGCTTATCAGCTGGTCCGGCCCCAAACCCGCCTGCAGATAGATTTACTGATGCAGCAGGCACCCACCGCGGACGAAACATCTCCACCGCCGTCTTTTGCCAAAGCCTGCAGCTGGCCGGATGATGCGCGCAACGACCCGCAGTTCAGCTTCAGTAAAATGCATCATTTTATCAATGTCGCGCGCGAGGCCCGCTTGATCCGCCGGGGCGATTGTGCGCCGCAAGGCTGCCTGTTCAGCGCGCTGGAACATCATGCCGCTTTGCTGAAACAAAGCCAGTTGCCAACCCGCCAGCGCGCCCAATCACTGCTGTTTTTCAGCCACTTTGTTGGCGATTTACATCAGCCACTGCATGTCAGCTACGCCGACGACCAGGGTGGCAATAAAACTGCCGTTTATTACTTCAAACAGCCGAACAATTTGCATGGTATTTGGGACCGCGCCCTGTTACAAAGCCTCGGCTACCCGAAAAAAGCCGAGCAATTGCTAAGCAAAATCAGAGCAGTACCCAACCAGGAACTGAGCAGCTGGCGTCAGGGAGATGCGCTTATCTGGGCCCAGCAATCGCTGGACCAGACCCGACTGATCTATCGCCATTACCAACCCGGTATGTTGTTCAGTGCCGCTGAATTAGCGCGGGATGGCCCTGTGGTGGAACAACGGCTGCTGCAAGCGGGTGTCAGGCTGGCCTGGCAACTCGATCAGTTGTTGGTGCTGCCCGCCGGCGCGCAATCGGCGGGCTGATTGCCTGCTTGTTGCAGGAAATCCAGCGCCTGTTGCTGGGCTTTGCTGCCAAATCGGTGGCCCTGTCCCTGTTGCCATTGCAGCTTCACGGCGTCGCTGCCGCAGGCGCGGTAAAGGTGCTGTAGCCGCTCAAAGGCCTGAGTGACACTTGCCGCCGGCATCAGCTTGTCTGTTGTCCCCATCAGCAGCAACAAGGGTTTAGGCGCCGCCAAAGCAACCAGCTCCGGCAGGTCCAGCTGTTGATAAAGCCCCGGATGCAGCAGGTAAAACGAACTCTGACCGCGACTGAAGTTATTGTCATGCTGGCGAAGTGTCGCCAATTGGTCGAACCACCCCACTGCCACAGCAGCCTGAATATCGTCGCTTGCCGCCGCCAGCTGCAAAGCCCGCATCGCCCCCATTGAAAAGCCAACAGCCGCGACCCCACGCACGCCAGGTTGTCGGGCCAGAAACTGCGCCAGCGCCTGATCTTCGCGTGCCATCAGCCCGGCCAGACTGGTGCCCTGCGCCAGCAAATTCGCCGCCAGTTGCTGCTGTTGTTCGTATTGCAAGGGGCCACGCTCACCAAAACCCGGGGCGTCGGCGACCAACACCGAAAAACCGGCCTCTGCCAGCGCTTGGGCCAGTGCCACGCCGTCAAAATACTTCTGCTGCCACTGCTGGCTCAGTTCAGGCTGGCGCGACAGTGCCGCCGGCAACCATTTGTCTTTGCCGATGCGAAATTCAGCGCCATGGTCATGCAGCAACAAAATGGCATTGATACCTTGCGTTCGCGCAGTTCGCGGTGTCAGCAGCCAGGCCGGGATCGGCTGATATTGCTGCAACACCAGCTGCTGATAACGAATGGCACCGCTTTGCTGCTCACTGATGATTTGCACAACCGCCGCACGCGGTGCAAGCAACAGGCTGCGGTCAAACAGCTGTTTGCCTTGCTGTTGCCAGGTCATGAAAGATGAAGTGGCCGCCGCTTGCCAGC
>CBINNO010000363.1:0-2972 GCA_966252055.1 uncultured Rheinheimera sp.
CCACCACGTCGGGTTTGAGTTCAGGGCCACTTGTTTGTAACGCCACCGCCTGAGGCGGTGATCATGCCGGGCTATGTTGGCGCCCGTTCTTTTTGTTTTTGCCGGTTTCGGTCCGGCACCGTCTATTTATCAAGCTTACGGCTGTCACTGCAGCCCGCAGCGCTCGGATGAACACATGGAACAGACCCTGTGCGACATGGATGTCGCAGAGGAGCCCCCAAGGATGGGTTCACGGCGTGTCTGTGGAATGTGTTCATCTGAGCGCCTCACCGGAGCACAGACCGCACTGCATATTCAATCAAGCCCGCAGTGCACCGGCTTGCGCCTGATGCAGCTCGAGATTTTGCACGTCATACAGTTTATTCAACTGATTGACCAGCAGGCTGATTGGCTTGTCGCTGGCCACGCTCAAGGTTATCAGCATACCACTCAAATCGGCCAGCGGCTTTAATTCAAGGCCTGCTAATGTAAAACCCCGGTAGCGGGTCACTTGCAATAACCGCTCAACAACAACGGCTTCGTTGCGGGTCTGGATAGTCATGGTAAAAGTGCTCATTCACTGGCTCCTGTCATCATCTCTTCGTTGGCGGCACCTGGCGGTACTAAAGGCCAGACGTTGTCCAGCTCGTCGATGCGTACGTGTAACAAATAAGGGCCCGGCCAGCTGAACATGGCGTCTAAGGCCGATTCCACTTCGTCTTTGCGGCTGATGCTGTGGCCAGGAATGGCAAAAGCAGCGGCTAACGAGACAAAATCCGGGTTGTCGGACAAATCGGTTTCGCTGTAACGGCCGGCGAAAAACAGCTGTTGCCACTGTTTCACCATGCCGAGGCGCTGGTTGTCGATCACGATGATTTTGACTGGCAGGCGAAAGCGTTTGATGGTCGCCAGTTCCTGCACGTTCATCATAAAAGAGCCGTCGCCGCTGACCAGCACGCTGGTGTCCTGCGGCCGCGAGATTTGCGCGCCAATCGCTGCCGGCAGGCCAAAGCCCATGGTGCCAAGGCCACCGCTCGATAAATGATTGCGCGGTGAACTGAAACGCATATGCTGCGCCACCCACATCTGATGCTGACCCACGTCACAACTCACCACCGCGTTGTCGGCCAGCCGCTCACTGAGCTGCTTTAAAAACAGCGGCGCGTAGATGCGCTCGCCCGGATGGTCGTAACGCCAGCCGTACTGATCTTTCAGCCTTGCGCAGTGTGCCTGCCAGTCGCGGTAATCACCGGCCGCTGTGATGGCGGGCAACAGGGCTTTCAGATCGCCTGACATGGCGACTTCAGCAAAACGTAACTTGTTGATTTCCGCCGGGTCTATATCGATATGGATCACTTTGGCTTCTGGCGCGAATTTCTTTAAGTTGCCAGTCACCCGGTCATCAAAACGGGCGCCCAAACAAACCAGCAAATCAGTTTGTTGTACCGCTAAATTTGCCGCCTGGGTGCCGTGCATGCCGAGCATGCCTAAATACAACGGATTGGTTTTTTCCACCGACCCCATGGCTTTTAACGTGGTGACCGACGGCATGCCGGTGGCGGCCAGAAAAGCATTCAGCTCAGGCAGCGCGTCGGCCATATGTACACCACCGCCGATGTACGCCATCGGTTTTTGCGCCTGCTGCAGCAAAGCGCGGGCGCTGGCAATTTGTTCGGCAAATTGGTTCAGTTCAGGCGCGGCGGTGGCAGCGGTCAGATGCAGCGGCTGGTATTCCACCTGCGCTAACTGCACGTCTTTCGGGATATCGACCAGCACCGGGCCAGGGCGGCCGCTTTGCGCCAGCAAAAAGGCTTCGCGCAAGGTTGCCGCTAAATCAGCGACATCACGTACATAAAAACTGTGTTTGGTGCAGGTCAGGCTCATGCCTAATACGTCGACTTCCTGAAAGGCGTCGGTGCCGGCAACGGCTTGCGACACTTGGCCGGTGATGGCGACTACTGGCACAGAATCGAGCAGCGCGTCGGCTAAGGCGGTGATGAGGTTGGTCGCGCCAGGGCCTGAGGTGGCCAGGCAGACGCCGGTCTGGCCGCTGGCGCGGGCATAACCGATGGCGCTGAAACCGCCGCCTTGTTCATGCCGGCACAGGTAGTGTTTGACCGGGCTTTGGTAGAGCGCGTCGTAGATCGGCATGATAGCCCCGCCCGGATAACCGAACACGGAATGCACGCCGTGCTCTGTTAATAATTTCACTACCAATTCTGCGCCTGTCATACCCGTATCCTCTGTCTTGCCGGCCTGTGCCGGCTATCGTCACTGTGCTAATCCGCCCATTTCCGCCGCCTGCGTGTTTTTCACAGGCCCAGAAAGCACAAAACCCCCGGACCTTGCGGTGCGGGGGTTTTGTCGGAATCTGATTATTTTACGGTTTCAGTCCCAAACAGCGGCCCCCGCGGTGACTAATAATCACCACGCTTACGAGGACCACAATAATGTTCAGGCTGGTTGTTGTACGCATTTGTTGTCTGTAATAACTCTGTTGGTTATATGGTTTGTCTCGGCCGCTGTCGGATAAACCGGCCGCCACCGGACGCAAAACGCTATTAGAAATAGCCGTCCAAACGGCTCAAGTCAACAGTTATTTTCGCTTTGCGGCAAATTAGCCATCAAAACGGCTGCGGGTTAACATTTGTGCTGTTTTCAGCCACTCTCTGGCAAACGCGCCGCCGCTGGCAGTGCCCCGGCGGATTGGGTAGACTCAGACACATCCTCCCCTGAAGCGCGACCCCCAAGCGCTGATGCTGACAGGTGCCATGGACCAACTTGAGCTGTTTGACCTACCCAACCCCTGCATCGGGGTCTGCACCAGCAATAACCGCGGTTATTGCGTGGGCTGTCTGCGCTCGCGGGATGAAAGGTTCGACTGGCACAACAAACCGATCGCCGAGCGCGCCCGCATCCTGAAACTGCTGGAACAGCGCCGCGCCCGCCGCGACGCCGCCAGACTTGCCGGTAAACCGGATCAGAGCCTGGAA
>CBINNO010000364.1:0-2966 GCA_966252055.1 uncultured Rheinheimera sp.
CGTCGCGCTGCGAGGTGGCACCACGGCCACGTTGGGCAGGTGCCGGGTCGGCGGGGCTGATGACGCCGTCCTGGTTCTGGTCGATAAACGTAAAAGCGCGGGCGCCGGAGGCCTGATATTCAGCCAGGCTGATGCGGCCGTCTTTGTTGCTGTCGACGGCGTTAAAGCGCACTTCGGTTTGTTTAATCTGCGCGGCGCGGTCTGCCGCTAAGCGTTGGTCCAGCCGGTCGGCGTATTCGGCCTGATAACCGGCCGCGTCAATCTGGGCGTTGTGATGGATGTCCATCGCGGCCAGTCGCTGCTGACGGACACTGAAAAACTCGGCTTGGCTGACTTTGCCGTCACCGTTCGTGTCGAAATCGGCAATAAAGTCGGCTTTGGCCTGCAGTGTCGGCTGATGGCCGCGCTGCTGTGACGCGGGCTGGTTTGGCTGTGCTGCGCTGCTTTTTTGAGATGCAGGGCCTTGCAGGGCGGTTTTATTTCGTGAGGGTTGCTGGCCAGACTGATCGGCTTGTTGCGCCAGCACCGGGCCGGACAACAAATACAGGCTGCTCAGCAGCAGAAAGTGGCGGACAGGTTTAGATTCAAACATAAAAACTCCTGTTTATTCAGTGGCTTCAAACACAACTGTGCTGGTGTGGCTATAAAGCGGCGCTTTGGCACCTTGTGGCGCCGGTGCGCGATGACGGGCCAGCAGCAGGTAGACGCCGGCTTTGGCAGGTGTCAGGGCAAACTGGCCTTTGGCGTCTGTGCTGACTTGCAGCGGCGCGGCCTGGTCGCTGTCGATGCCACTGTGGGCCAGATGCAGTTCCAGTTTGCTGTCCGCCAATGGTTTACCTGCCAGTAGCAGACGGCCTGTGACCGGCTGACCGCTGTACAGGTCGTTCGGGTGGCTGTTGAATTCAATTTCCAGGCCCTGACCACTGGCTTTCAGCGCCGTCTGATCGGGTTTGCCTTTGCTGATATAAGTGTCGGCGCGGGTCACCGACTGAAAGTGCGCTTTGAGCTTGGCGCCTTTGGGCAGCACAAAATTGGGGTCGCGGCTGTTTTCGGTTTTGCCGTTCAGTTCATAGCTGTGAAACACCGCGCCAAAACGCTGGCCTGTGCTGAAACGGTAAGTGCCGTCGGCTTTGAGTTCGTCGTCGAGCACAGCACGACTGTGCAACATGGCCAGCTCTTTGGGTTGGCGGGTGTGGCCGTCCGGCATCAGCACTTCAAAAGTGGACTGATCAAACTTGGCTTCCGGCCGGAAAAACCGCTCAGCAAAAGAGGCTTCCAGGCTGACCCAGCCGCGCACCGGTTCAAAACTGGCAGGCGCCAGATAAGGCACATGCGCCTGGACAGGAGACAGCGACAGCAGGCCAAGCAAGCCGGCAATAAGGGGGAAACGCGGGTTATTCATTATGACTCCAATTGCAAGTAGTTCTTATTTGCGATTATGAGATCAAATGAGAATTATTTGCAATAACGCGCGAGAATTATTGCACATGCATCGGCTACGGCTGTGCGGGCTGGCGCCTTCGCAGTAGCCAGAAGCACAGTGGCAAAGAGTACGGTGGCAAGGAGCTCAGCAGCAAAGAGAGCAGGGGTAAAGAGCTCCGTAGCAAGGAGCTCAGCAGCAAAGAGAGCAGTGGCAAAGAGCTCCGTAGCAAAGAGCTCAGCAGCAAGAAGAACAGCAGCGAGGAAAAGTGTGTAAACCGAGAGATTAGCGTTGTGGCTGACTGGCCTGGTGTGCGCTGTTGCTGAGCCGGCGCCACAGCCATTCAAATGGGCCCTGGCGGAAGAACCGCAGGTATGTCTGACACAACAGCAATTGCAGACCCACCGCCACGAGCGCGATGCTGGTCAGTTGCATGGCATCGAGCGCCGCAAACCAATCCGGCCGGATGTGACGAAATAACAGCCCGAGCAGCAGGCTTTGCAGCAAATAGAGACTAAAAGCCAACCGGCCACAGCACGCCAGCCAGTACGACAGGATGGCCGCGAAGCCCCGGTGCTCGCTGAGCCGGATCAGCACTGAAGCATAACTGAGCGCCATCAGCAGCATCGCCAGTATATCCAGTGGGTTACCACCAAGGACACTGAACTGATAACCCGTTTTATGATGGGCAAAGCCGGTCAGCGCGCTGAGGCCGAGGCTCAGGGCAAACAGCATCGCAGTGGTCGGGGTCGAAAAACCACGGCTGAACCAGCCCGACTGATAAAGCGCCATGCCGTATAGCATCAGGGCTGCGGTGCTCCAGCCGCTGCCAAGCGGATACATCAGGCTGCTGCTCAGCAGCATTTGCGCCTGCTCTTGCAGAATTGGCCCATAATCGCCAGTCCAGAACTGCCGCAAAGCGGTCAGATCGGCCGCGCTGACCAGCGTGTCACGAAACAGTTCGGGTTGCCAAAAGCAGGCGGCCACGTATAAGGCCGGCAGCAGCATGGACCCGCCGAACATCCAGTGCGCGCGCCGCCAGAGTTTGGCCGGTGGCCATTGCAGGCAACCAAAGCGCAGCAACAGCCAGCCGGTCAGGCCATAGCAGAGCAGGATATCGCCAAACCACCAGAACAGCCCATGCGCAGCGCCAATCAGCATCAGCCAGGCAAGCCGGCGCTGCAGCATGGCCGGACAGCGCTGCGCCAGCAGATACAGGCTGACGCCGAAAAGCAGCGACAACAAGGTCATAAAACGGCCGCGCAGTAAGCTGTTATCCAGCTGGTAGTGCGCCAGCGCCAGCCAACCCGGTTGGCGGTCAAACGACAACAGGCTGAAGCTGAACTCCGGCGGCCAGGCAAAGGCATACACATTGAGCAGCACGATGCCGAGAATGGCAAAGCCGCGGATCACGTCGAGGCTGAGCTGGCGGGGCAGTGGCTGACTGGTCAATTGGGTGGCTCCATGCAGGTTTGCGCGCCTGGCTGGCACTTTATTGACTGCTGCTTTGCTGGCTGCTGTTTTGCTGACTGGCGCTTTGCCGGCC
>CBINNO010000365.1:0-2942 GCA_966252055.1 uncultured Rheinheimera sp.
CGCGCATCGGGTGCCGCGCATCGGACGTCGGGCGGTGGGTGCGCATTCTAGCAGAAGCGCGGGCCTGCGGCAGCGTCAGCCGGGACCGGTGAGGTGTTGGCTCAGCGCACTGCCTGGCAGGGACATGTCGGTCAGAATCCATCAACGAACCGCCACAGACTTGATCTGGATCGCTGTCTTGTCAGCAGGCTGCGGTCATAATCAGCAAATCCCTGATTGATCGCCGGCAGCCGATGCTGACGGTTTGCCTGCCTGTCACAGCACAGCTGCACGGGCCCATGGAGGAACGGCATGATTGCCAAAGCAAAAATCCGCGTTGCCGCGTTATTGACCTTGCTGACGCTGGTGGCGCTGGCGGGCTGGTACCAGCTCACCAAGCCGGCAACTGACAGTGCATTCCAGCAGGCCAATGGCCGGATCGAAGCCACTGAAATTGCCATCGCCAGCAAAATTCCCGGCCGGATTGAGCACATCCTGGTAACCGAGGGGGAGCTGGTGCAACAAGGCCAGCTGCTGGTCAAAATCAACCCGGATGCGGCACTGGCCGAGCTGGAACAGGCGAAAGCACAGTACCAGCAAGCTCAGACGATGGTGGACAACGCCAAAGCGGCCGTGTTGCAGCGCCACAGCGAAAGGGCAGCGCTGGCCGCTCAGCTGGCGCAGCGGCAGGCCGAGCAGGCTGCCGCGCAAACCAGGGCCCGCCGCACGGCAGAACTGAGCAAACAGGGCGCGGTGTCGGCCCAGTTGGCCGATGACAATCAGACGGCGGTGGAAACCAGCAGTGCGGCGGTGGTGGCGATGCAGGCGCAGCTGGAAGCGAATCAGGCCGCCATTCATGCCAGCGAAACCCAGGTGCGGGCTGCTGAGGCCAATCAGCAAGCGGTGGCGGCGGCAATTAAACGGCTGGAAGTCGGGCTGGCTGATACCGAACTGTATGCGCCCAAAGCCGGTCGCATCCAGTACCGGGTCTTGCAGGAAGGCGAGATAGTCGCCGCTGGCGGCCGTATTCTCAATCTGATTGATCTGACCGACGTCTACATGACGTTTTTTCTGCCCACCCGTTACGCTGGTCAGCTGACTTTACAAAGTGAGGCGCGCATTATCGTCGACGCCCGGCCCGATATCGCCATTCCGGCGCGCATCAGTTTTATTGCCGACGTGGCCCAGTTCACGCCAAAAACAGTGGAAACGCATGACGAGCGCGAGAAGCTGATGTTCCGGGTGAAAGCCCGCATTTCGCCGCAATTGCTGCAACAACATCTGGATAAAGTGAAAACCGGCCTGCCCGGCGTCGTTTGGGTGCGGCTGGACGACAACAGCAGCTGGCCTGACAGTCTGCCGCCGCTGGTGCCGGTGCAGCCGTGACGGGCCACCCCGCGACGATGAGCGGCCAGCCCGCTGCCGCGAGCCCGTTGGCGGTGCTGCGCGGCGTCCAGCATCAGTATGGGAAGACCGTCGCCTTGCGCGCGCTGGATTTAACCTTGCCGGCCGGCGTGATGATTGGCGTGATAGGGCCGGATGGCGTGGGTAAGTCGAGCTTGCTGGCGCTGCTGTCTGGTGCCCGCAAGCTGCAGCAAGGTGAGCTGACGGTACTCGCTGGCGATATGGCGCGTAAAAAGCATCGCGACGCTGTGTGCCCCCGTATTGCTTATATGCCACAAGGGCTTGGCAAAAATCTGTACCCAAGCCTGTCGGTGGCAGAAAATCTGCAGTTTTTTGCCCGCTTATTTGGCCACAGTGCCGCCGAAGCGAGCCGGCGCATCGACCGGCTGACGCAGGCGACCGGACTGGCTGATTTTCTGGCGCGACCGGCCGCCAAATTATCCGGTGGTATGAAACAAAAACTGTCGTTGTGCTGTGCCTTAATCCATGACCCCGACCTGCTGATCCTCGATGAACCCACCACCGGGGTGGACCCGCTGGCGCGCAGCCAGTTCTGGCAACTGATCCGGCAAATCCGCCGTGAGCGGCCCGGACTCAGCGTCATTGTGGCCACGGCTTATATGGATGAAGCCAGCGCCTTTGACCAGCTGTTGCTGCTGCACGATGGCCGGGTGCTGGCTAACGGCAGCCCGGCGCAGATCCTGGCCGACACCGGCAGCACTGAGCTGGAACAGGCCTTTGTCCGCTTGTTGCCGGCCGGCACGGCGCCATCGGCTTTTGATCCCAGCGCATTTGGTGATGCAACGGCCATGCTGGCGGCGGCGCCGGTCGCGATTGCTGCCGAGCAGCTGACCATGCAGTTTGGCGATTTTGTCGCAGTGGACGGCGTCAGCTTTGCCATCCGCCGCGGTGAGATTTTCGGTTTTCTCGGTTCGAACGGCTGCGGCAAATCCACCACCATGAAAATGCTGACCGGCCTGTTGCCGGCCACCAGCGGCCGGGCACTGTTGTTTGGTCAGCCGCTGGCGGCCGGCGACAGTCAGATGCGGCGCCGGGTCGGTTATATGTCGCAGGCGTTTTCGTTGTATCAGGAACTGACAGTGGAGCAGAATCTGGTGCTGCATGCCCGGCTGTTTAATGTGCCTGCCGACCAGATCCCGCTACGGGTGAACGCCATGTGCCAACGCTTTGGCCTGACGGACCTGCGCGCGCAATTGCCGGAGCAGTTGCCGCTTGGCGTGCGTCAGCGTTTGTCGCTGGCGGTGGCGATGGTGCATCAGCCGGAGCTGCTGATCCTGGATGAACCCACCTCGGGTGTCGATCCGGTGGCCCGTGATCAGTTCTGGCAACTGATGTTGCAGCTGGCGCGTCAGGACCAGGTGACGATTTTTATTTCCACCCACTTTATGAACGAGGCGATGCGCTGCGACCGTATCTCGCTGATGCACGCCGGTAAAGTGCTGGTCAGTGCGCCGCCGCGCCAAATAGCCGCCAGCCACCCCAGTGGCGAGCTGGAACAGGCGTTTATTCAGTATTTACGCCAGGCCGGTGCTGAAGCG
>CBINNO010000366.1:0-2915 GCA_966252055.1 uncultured Rheinheimera sp.
GCGTCGGCCGGATCTGGCAACAGCGCAGAGCAGGCCACAGACAATACTGCGGACAATACCGCGGGCAATACCGCAGACAATGGCGACCATCCGCAGCCTGACGCAGGCCTGTCGGTTGGGGGGTTGTCTTTTGCCGCCTTGTATAAGGCGGCCGACGAGCGGCTGTATCAGGCCAAACGACAAGGCCGTAATCAGGTGGTCAGCGGCTGGCTGTAAGCCGGCGCTTCGCTGGCAAAAACCAGTGAAATCAGCTACATTGCGCCTGTTCAGAGGTGTCGGAGACTGGTGTTGAACACATACCGATGGTTAAGCCTGCTGTGCTGCTGGTTGTGGCTGTACACCAGCGCAGGCCACGCGCTGCAGCAGGACAACCCCCAGACCGCCAAACCGCTGAACCAGCCCGGCGTTGTCTATGACATCAGTCAGGACCAGCAGGATTTTTTATGGCTGGCCAGCGAATATGACGGGCTGCTGCGTTTTGATGGCCAGGATTATCTGCGTTTTAACCCACCCGCTCAGTTACAAAATGCCAGTTTCAGTCAGGTCGCCACCGATCCGCACAACCAGTTGTGGCTGGCTACCTGGGGCAAAGGTTTGTGGCGCCTCGACGCCAGCCGCCAGCACTGGCAACAGGTCGGCGGCGCTCTGAGTGCCCAGGCGCGCATTCAGACACTGACGCTCGGTGCCGATGGCACCGTCTGGGCCGGCAGCACTGAAGGGCTGTATCTGCTGCGTCCCGGCACGCTGAACGCCGAAGCGGTGCCAGCGCTCGCCGGCCAGCGTATCTGGGACCTGGTTGCCACCTCCGACACGCTGTGGGTCGCCACTTCGAACGGGCTTTTTCAGCTGACCGATTTGCCCAATCTCAGTGGCCACTGGCTGCAAAACGACAGCGCCTTGCAAGGCGAAATACGGGCGCTGGCGCTGCATCAACAGCAACTGCTGGTTGGCCTGAAAACCGGTCTGGCGCTCTGTGATGCCCAAACCGGCGCCCGGCTGGCGTTCAGCAATGCGCTGACCAACAGCAATGTCCTGCAGGCACAGGACGACGGCAGCTGGCTGGCCGGCACTATCAACGGCCTTTATCAGTTGCGGTTGGTGAAGTCGTCACAGGCCCCCGCCTTGCAGCTGACGCAACTGGAAGCAGCGATGGATGTCCGCGCCCTGTTTGCCGACCGCCAGCACAATATCTGGCTGGGCAGCCGCAGCCACGGCTTGCTGCCGATGCCCGCCCGCCCTTTGGCGGCATATCAGCCGTCACCGCAGGACTGGCTGAACCCGACGCAAAAACACCGGCTGGGGCCGCTGAGTCAAACCAAAGATGCACTTTGGCTGCCGCTCGAACAATCGCTGCTGCAGCAACATCAGGGGCAATGGCGATCACTTGCCTTTGATGCCGCGGCGCAGGTCAGTTACATCCGCAATGTGGTTGAATTCGCCGGCCAGACGCTGGTTGGCACTGATCGGGGTCTGTTTAGTCTCGGCACCGGCAAAGCTGAACCTTTTGCGCTGCAAAGCGATGTCGGCCGGCTCAATATTGAAACGATGGCACGCGCCGCCGATGGCGCCTTGTGGCTGGGGCTGTGGGAGCATGGTGTGTTGCGGGTTCCGCCGGCAACCGGCAGCCACATTCCGGCGGCTACGCTGCTGCTGAAAAACCAGCTGGCGCAGGAAGGCATCAGTGATATTCGCAGTGACGACCAGCAGCAATTGTGGCTGCTCAGCCGCTCCGGCAAACTCTATCAGGGTGAACCGCAGCAACTGAGCCTGCGCTGGCAGGTGCCGGCCAGTGTGATCAATGGTTATTTTCAGTGCCTGTTGCCCGAGGCGGACACCTTCTGGCTTTGTACTGATCGGGGTTTACTGAAACTCAGCCGCGATTTTCAAAAGCTGAGCAGTTTCGGCGTGGCGCAGGGGCTGCCGGACAACCGGGTCATCGGTATCACCCGCACTGCGCGCTATATCTGGGTGCTGACCCGTCACGGCGTGATGGCCTTTCAACCCGACGGCAGTCGTATACATCTGCTGGCCGACAAACCAGGCCTGGACCTGCGGGGTGCGCAGCCACGCGGACTGATGCCGGTTAATGACCCGGCCTCGCCCGATCAGGTGGTGCTGGCGACTGACCATGGCCTGTGGCAATTGTCATTGGCCGATCTGAGCCCGGTGCCAGCGCAGATGCAATTGCATCTGACTGAACTCAGTATCGCCCGCCAGGTGCACGCAGTGGCTGATCCAACGCAGGGGATTTCGCTGCCGTCCGGTTTTCAGGAAGTGCAGCTGCGCTTTAAATTACTCAGTTACCAGCCGCATCTGCAGGTCAATTATTTCTTTCGCTGGCAAGACCAGCCACAGTGGCACGCACTGGGGCCAGACGGTGTACTGACGCTTGGCCAGCTGGCCCCCGGTCAGCACCAGCTGGAAGTGATGGCACAGGCCGGTGGTGTGCAGGTGCTGGCTAAACCTGTGCTGTTGGAAGTGCCGGTGCCCTGGTATCTGCAGCCGGCCGGCCAGTTTATGCTGGCGTTTGCCTTGTTCAGCGTGGCGCTGCTGATTTATCAGTATCGCCTGCACCGGCTGCAGCAAAGAGCCGAACGGCTGGACCAGTTGATCACGCAGCGCACCAGCGAACTGGAAAGCGCCAATCAGCAATTGCAGCAACTGTCACACACCGACAGCCTGACCGGCCTGATGAATCGCCGCGCCGTGCAGGCCGGCGCCCAGCAACTGCAGGCGCAGCGCGGCCGTCATCTGACTCCGCTGACCCTGGTGCTGATGGATATTGATCACTTCAAGCAAATTAACGACCGCTTCGGCCACGACGCCGGCGATGCGGTACTCAAAGCCGTCGCCAGCTATTTGCAAAGCCGGCTGCGGGCGCAGGATTTGGTGGCGCGCTGGGGTGGCGAAGAATT
>CBINNO010000367.1:0-2912 GCA_966252055.1 uncultured Rheinheimera sp.
CTCAGACTGGCTTCATACCCTAACAACGCATTGAGGAAGTAGCCAAGCTCGGCCCCTTCTGCCAACGAACCATCGCTGAACCAGAGCGGATTAGCGCCCGGCACCAGTTCCAACTGATGACCAATCGCCACCGCTGCACTGATCTGACGCGCACCGCTGGCGCACAGCAAAATGGCAGCAGCACTTTTCCAGTACTGGCCAAGCTCCCGCACGCAGTGGTACATCAGCACCGCAATGCTGAGGCTGATACCGCAGCCGAGCGCCGCGCCCAGCCACAACGCCTGGCTGTCTTCGGTCTGACGCGGGTACAGCACCAGATAGAGCGCCAGATTGCTGCCATTGACCAGCAACAGCGCCACCAGTGCCAATGCCGCCTGCCACAATCGGGCGCGGGTCGCCGCACTCCCGAGCCGCAATAACAGCGCCAGCAGCAAGCTGCACGCCAGATAACAAATGGCGTACCAAATCTCCAGCCCCTGACCGTCAAACAACGCAGCCAGTTCACCAACCAGGCTGCTTTGCACCAGCAACAAAGGTACAGCCAGCAGCAACACCCGCCATAGCAGGCCCACCGCATGCCCGGCTGGCAGCCAGGCCAACAGCAGACTACTCAGCACCACCAGCGGTAATAACTCACGCAGTAACATCACCACAGTATTAATCAGCACCCGGACCTCCCGGCGTGGCGACTTTTTGCTGCCACTGCTCTGGTGTCAGCGCGATCAGCACCCCCTTGGCACTGTCCGGGTTGTATTCGCCGATAAATGGATATTGACCAGGTTTGAGCGGCCCGACATAAACCACGCCTTTGCTGTGTCCCAAAATAACTTTTTCACGGTTGAGGCTGAAACTCTCAAACTCTTCCGGGTTTGGGTCCTGATTACTGATGATGATTTTGATTTTCTGGCCGGCCGGCACGTACAAAGTGCTGGGGCTGTATAAATGGTCTTTGAGCACCAGCTGAAATACCGGCAACTCGGCCGCGCCGGCCAGGCCGGCGACCAGCCACAGCAGCGCGCCACCGCACAGCTGCCACAGCGTGCGCTCACAGGCGCTGCGCACTGCAGGCCCTGGTTGGCGCCGGTTCGGGACTCGCTGGTCCGGGACTCGCCGGTCCGGGACTCGCCGGTTGTTGGTCTTCAGTTTGCAGAAACTGGCTGACAAAGCGGTAACTCCAGTGTCACTTTCAGCCCACCAAGCTTTGATGCGCCCAGGCTGATATGTCCTTGATGTAATACAACAATTTCTTGTGCTATCGCGAGGCCCAGTCCACTGCCGGGCTGACCGGACTGATGACGGTCACCGCCGACCCGGTAAAAACGGTCAAATACCCGGCCATATTCGGCCGGCGCGATGCCGGGGCCGGAATCCTCGACTGACAGCAAGGCGTGACTGGCGCTGTGCTGCAGATCCAATTGGATTTGTCCGGCCTGCGGCGTGTATTTAATCGCATTACCGACCAGATTAACCAGCAATACCCGCAGCGCAAAAACATCGCCAACCAGCAGCAGATGCGCATCACCATCGAGTGCAATCTGTTGCTCACGCTCATCAATCTTGACAAACAACTCGGCAATCACTTCCCGGCACAAAGCGGCAAAATCGACCGATTCAAAGCGGGCCGACACTTGCGCCGGATTGGTCCGGTGCAACAGCATGATCTGCTCAATCAGACCACTCATGCGGGTCACCCCATGCTGCAAAGCCGGCATCAGTTGGTCAGGATCGGCGATGCCCGCCTGTTGCCAATAGCGCTGTGCATTATGCAGATTAGCCTGCAGCACCGCCAGCGGCGTGCGCAGTTCGTGCGCGACATCGGCGGCAAAACGTTTTTCACGGGCAAAAGCACCGTCCAGCCGCTCCAGCAGCTGATTGGTGGTGTCCAATACAGTCGACAACTCCGCCGGTGTCTGGCTCAGTTGTAACGGGCTTAAATCATCGGCTTTTTTCTGGCTGAGCTGACGCGCCAGTTCCAGCAAGGGTTTGAGGCCACGGCCAACCAGCAGCCAAATCAGTAAAGCCTGCAGCGGCAGGCTCAGCACCACCGGATAAATCGACGACAACACCACCTGGTCGGCCAGCGCCAGCCGGTCCGACAACGGTTGTGCCACAATCACCAATAAGCCATCCGGCGTGCTTTGGCGGTAGGTTTGCCAGCGCCGACCGGCAAAATTCTGTTCGCTGAAACCATCCTGAGCGCTGATAAGCTCAGCCGGCGCCTGCTGACTTTTAAACAACAACTCACCGTGGCGCCACAGCTGAATGGCATTACTCTGAGCGCTCTGGTCGGCAGCCGCAAAATAAGGGGCCAGCGCGCTGGCGGCCAGTACTTTGAGCTCATCGTCAAATAATTGCTGGGCCTGTGCCGTACTCTGGCGATAACTGTGCAGCGCAGCCATAAAGCTGGTCAGCGTGATCAGGGCTATCAACAAAGTCACCAGATAACGGCGAATAGAGCTCATGCAGCGCTCACGCTGTAACCGACGCCGCGCACCGTGCGGATAAAGTCTTTCGGTAGTTTTTTGCGTAAATTGGAGACATGGACTTCCAGCGCATTGCTGGCGACTTCTTCGCCCCAGGCATACAGACTGGCTTCAATTTGCTCGCGGGTTTTGATGCGCCCGGCCGATTCCATCAGCAGTTTGAGCAGCATGTATTCGCGCCGCGACAGCGTGACCGGCTCGCCGCTGACCTGTACCTGATGGGCGCTGCTGTCGAGCACCACATCGCCGAGGCGGATCAGGTGACTGCTGGCGGTGCCAAGCCGCCGTTCAATGACCCGCAGCCGGGCGAACAGCTCTGGCATTGCGAAGGGTTTGACCAGATAATCGTCGGCCCCGAGGTCGAGCCCGCGAATGCGATCGTCAAGACCATCACGGGCGGTCAGCACCAACACCGGCACAGACAGCACC
>CBINNO010000368.1:0-2906 GCA_966252055.1 uncultured Rheinheimera sp.
CTTACGGCAGGAAAGACAGCAAGCCCGGTTACTGCAAGAAAAAACAAACGCAGGCTGCTAATACAGGCCGCCAGCACAGGCCGCCAGTACAGGCCGCTAACACAGTAGCTGCGACGCATCTTTCACGGCGACCTCTGCATATCAGCTTGTGGCAGGCTCTGCGGACTTTCGCTGCCAGATACTTTCTCTCTGTGACCGCGCAGCCTGAGTACAGACTCAGGCAGACAACACAAAGCCGGCAACTGCCGGCTTTGTGGTTTAAATCCGCGCAAAGGCTCTTTGTGAAAAGCGCCGCCGGCGTTAAATTGATGCGCCTCGCGCTAAATCGCCGCGCCGGGTGTTAAATCGGCGCGCCGGGTGGCAACTCTTTGGGCACAAACAGCGGTTGCCAGACGCCTTTGTCCAGATATTGCTGCCACTGGCTGAGGATAAGTGCGCTGCCAGCACCTTCGTTTTTGCGAAGTTTATCAACACTTTGCGTCAATTGTTGCAGGAGCAGGGCGCGCGCTTCCGGCGCCAGTTCGGCCGCGGTCAGGCTTTGCATCAGCTGATAAAAAGCGACATGGCTGACCCGCTGCTGCAGCAACTGGCTGTCTGCCGCTTTGGCTGGTTTTTGCGCCAGCGTAGCAGCCAGCACTTGCTCCAGCAGGGCGCCAAGTTGCTGCTGACCGCTTAAGCGATTGAGCCGCTGCGGATGCAGCAGCAGCGCAAGTGTGTGATTGGCCGACGCTTCGGCGGCGCTCAGCGGGTCAAACGCCAGACCATAACGGCCGCTGAAACTCTCGCGGCCATTGCTGTCGCTGTAGGCTTTGGGCGGAATAAGCGCCAGCAATGATTCAGGCAATTGCAGATAATCCGGGCTTAAAGTTGCCAGCAGCGCCTGCACGGCCTGCTGCTGACGCGCGGGCTCCACCCAGCGAAAGCCTTTGGGCTGTGCATGTTCGCCTTTGACTTCATATTCATAATAAGCGCCGCCGACCAGCTTACTGGCGGCTTCGACCTGATAACGGTGCAGCAAATAAATCGGTACTAAGGCTTCCTGCAACGACGACAGCGGCCGGTTGCTGGCGATGTTATCCAGGCCAAACTGAGTAAGCGCCGCCTGACGCACAGTCCCGAGCCGGGTCAGCTCGGCCACCGGATCGCTGCCGTTGTCCCACAGATGACCGGTCGCGCTGACACCGCCGGCCGGGCGCGCATCGTCATCGGCCATATATTCAAGGCCTTGTTGTTTGGCGGTTTTCACCAGGTCGCTGAGCTGTGCCGGCGAGTAGTCGCCATAGCCATAAGCGATAGCATAGTGGTCCCACTCGCCAAGGCCTTCGCGATAACTCTGGCTGAGTGCCGGTTTACCATCGCGTAAATCCACCAGCGGATGCGGATAATCCATCACCGTCGAGCGGCCGTTGGCGCTGCCGGCAAAGTTGTGAATAAGCCCCAGCGTATGGCCCACTTCATGGGCCGACAACTGGCGAATGCGCGCCAGCGCCATGGCTTTGGCGGCGCTGGTGTCGCTGTTGCCGGCCTGGTAAGGCGCGGTGAGGCCAGTGGCGATTAAGAAATCCTGCCGTACCCGCAAAGAACCGAGCGTGACATGGCCTTTGATAATTTCGCCGGTGCGCGGGTCTGTCACGCCATAACCATAAGACCAGCCGCGGGTGGCGCGGTGTACCCACTGGATCACGTTGTAGCGCACGTCCATCGGGTCGGCGTCTGTTGGTAAGTCTTTCACTTGAAACGCATTTTTATAGCCGATTTTTTCATAAGCGCTGTTCCACCAGGACGCGCCTTCAATCAGCGCGCTGCGCACCGGCTCCGGCACACCGGGGTCGAGGTAATACACAATAGGTTCGACCGCTTCGCTGATGGCCGCGCCTGGGTCTTTTTTCACCAGCCGGTGGCGGGGCAGCAGGCGCTGGGTAATGGGCTCGTCAAATGCCGTGGCGTAGTCCATGTATTCCACCGGCCAGTAGCCGGAATAAGGCTGAAAAGTGCGGCGCTGATAACCCTCTTCCGGCAGCGCAATCAGCGAATGGTGCAGATGCACTGTGATAGCGTCCGGCGAGGGCGTCACTTGTTTGACAAAGTCACCGGCTTTGTCACCGGCGAAAGTGACCATGGCTTCGAGCTCGGTATTACGGGGAAAAGCTTTGCTGCGCTTTAAATAGACGCCGCTGCGGCTGGCGTCCGGCTTATAGTTGCCTTGTTGCTGGCTGCTGAGCCGGCTGCTGATTTGATGAATGTCGGACTGCAAAAAGGCGCTGTAATCGACCAGCAGCCGGTTGGCGTCGCTTGCGACCACCGGCAAGCCGGCCAGCACTGAGCTGGCAAAAGCTTCTTCAATACTTTGGCGCTCGGCCGGGTTGGCCGAGTTGGCGCGATAATAGGTATTGAGCTGCTTCAGCATCACTTTGTCGCCAAACTGCTCAAACTGCACTAAACGGGTGTCGCCGAGCTGGCCACGGTCCAGCCCGATGTCGTTCGAGCCCATGCCGCGCGGCAACGAGCTTTGAAAAATAAACGGCTGTTCCAGCTTGTCGACCAGCAGGTAAATTTTGCCGGTTTTGCTGTCGCTGTAAAAATCAAAAAAGCCGGCCTGGTGCGCCATGCCCTTGGTAAAGGCGGTGATGGCAGACTTTGGCGCAGCAGCTTGCGACTGCGCTGTGGCAGTGGCGGCGGCAGCTGTTGGCTGGGCGGTCAGCAGCAGCGGGCTCAGGGCGGGCAACAGCCACAGCAGGCGGGTGAAAGGCACAGATTTCATTGGGCATCCTTGTGGTAGCGAAGCGGTGCAGCCAGGCGCTGCGGGACAGCGTGCGGTTAACATACAAGGTCAGTTGCAGAAAAAACAACCGCTAAATGAAAGACTTCGGTGGATGGCTGTTGCACGGCGGCCGGTGGTATCGCGC
>CBINNO010000369.1:0-2857 GCA_966252055.1 uncultured Rheinheimera sp.
GCTTTTTTATTTACCGTGATTCTGGCGATGGAGTACTTGGAGAGTAGTACAGTGAAGCCGGGGTTTAAGAACGCAACCAATGTTGCGTTCTTCCGGCTGAACACACCCGAAGCTCTGCGAGGGTGCAGACTCCCACGAAGCCGCGATGTTGAAGCCTTAAAATCTCCAAAGCCAAAGGGCCCACTCAGTCGAGTGGGCCTTTTGCATTTTACGTCCTGTAAAATGGCCTGGGCTGACTGTCACACAGACGGCTTGCGCCATCCAAATTCACTGCTGCGAATAAACGACGGCATGCTTTTGGGCATGTATTGACTGAACAAACTGTTTTGTCTGGCCCGGCTCGACAAATCCTTTGCCTTCGCCAATGCTAAATGGCTGCAAAGGAGATGGGCGATGAAGCTGCTGTCGGGCCTGCATGGCCGGTTATTACTGAATTCTGCGTTGACGCTGCTGCTGGCCAACAGTTTACTGTTGTTAGCCGGAACTTTGGTCTTGCGGCTGACCTCAGGCACTATGTCTTTGTTATTACTCATGTTAGATCTGTGTTTTGTGCCTTGGTTTTATCTGCTGTATCAGCAAAGTCGCCAGACAGAAGCGGAGCAGTTGCAGCAAGCCGAAGCCGAATTGCAGCTACGCCAACTGCTGCAGGATGCTCATTTACCTCTGCAGCCGGATGCCAGTCTGGCGGAGCGGCTGCAGCTGTTGCGGCAAAGTCAGCAATTTCAGCAGAAAAGGGAACAGGAAATCCGCCAACTGGTGCGGGTTCAGGGGTTGGTTGACCACGAGCTGGCTATCGGCAACCGCATCTATTTTGAAAGCAAACTACAACACTATTTGCAGGATGGCAGTGAAGCACCGGGTGGGGCGTTGTTCCTGCTGCAAATCAGTCATCCGGAACTGGCTGTCTCCACTCAGGATGCCTTACAGCGCATGACGGGTTGTGCAGATCTGCTGCAACAACTGACCAGCCATTATTCTTTAGCGGTATTGGCACGGGTGGCCGACACCGATTTTGGCTTACTGATCCCCGGCATGCAGCAAAAAGAAGCAGAACAATTGGGCGACCGGCTGGCGATGGTACTCAGCCGGGCCAGCTTTTTTGCCGGCCTTGGGGATTTTGATCTGGTGCATCTGGGCTATGTCATTTATCAGCAAGGCCAGAGTATGTATCAGCTGATGGCTGAAGCCGATATGGCGCTCAAGACAGCTCAATTACAGGGGCCCAATGCTGCTTATGGCTTTTACCCCGAACATAAACCCAAAATTAAAGGCTCTGTCTGGTGGCGGACAGAGCTGCATAATGCATTGGAACAAAACCGGTTTTTGCTGAGTTTTCAGCCAGTCTTTGCCTGGCCGCAGCAGGAGATCATGCAACATGAAGTGCTGGTCAGGTTACAGAGTTCTGAAGGTGAAATACTGACTGCGGCAGTGTTTTTGCCGATGGCGGTCAACTGTGCTTTGACGGCCGCACTGGATCAGTATGTGCTGGCCAAAGCGGCCCGGCTCTGCCTGCAAGAACAAAAGAATACTGTACGTTGCAGCATTAATATCACGGCAGAGTCATTGCAAAGTGCGGATTTCCAGCAGTGGCTGGACCAGCAGTTGCGCCAGGGGGAATTAGCGGCCAGCCAGCTGGCGCTTGAAATTGATGAATACCATCTGATCAAAAATTACAGGAAAATCAAAGGGAAATTACTGAAGTTAAAGCAAGCGGGTTTCAGTCTGATCATCGATCACGTCGGCCTGAACATCAGTCCTTGTGAGTATCTGACGGAATTGCCCATCGACGCAGTCAAGCTGCACAGTTCAGTGGTGCGCAACATTGACAGTCAGCTGGAGCAGCAACTGTTTATCCGGGGTCTGGTCGCCAGTCATCTGGCCAAAGGGGTGAAAGTGATTGCCACCGGTGTGGAAACTCAGGCGCAGTGGCAGACGCTGCAAAAACTGGGCGTGTCCGGTGCACAGGGCTTTTATTTCAGTCAGCCGTTGGCTGAATTGGTACCGGCAGTTCAGATCAGTTAATGCGGCAATAATGACCCGCTGTTATGCAGGAGTGCGGCTGAAACTATCCAGCAGCCGTTGCCCGGCGCTGTTGATAACGTTGTACTGGTCCTGCGTGATGCGTTGTTGCGCCAATAAACCAGCCAGTCCCTGCAAGCCACCCGTATGAAACAGCACCAACCGCTGACCGCCAGCCAACTGACCGTCCGTCAGCCAGCACAATAAACTGTGCAGTGCCTTGCCGGTATAGATGGGCTCCACTGGCAATCCTTGTACTGCCGCGTTCAGGCAGGTCTGCAAAATCGCCGGATTGAAGCTGCCGTAGCGCAGGCCTTCAGCTTCGTGTCGCAGTTGCCAGTTTTGTGCAGTATTCAACTGCCGGATGCGTGCTGGCAGACTGTTGTCTTTGACCACGCTGATCCCCAGCACTTGTTGCCGGGGGTGACCCAGCGCCAAGCCTGCAACTGTACCGCCGCTGCCGGTGGCACAACAAATCAGGTCCGCAGGGCCGGCTGGCGTATCACCGAGGTTCAGCTCTGCGACGCCCTGCACCCCGGCTGCACTGCTGCCGCCTTCAGGCACCAGCAGCCAGTTCGGATACCTTTGTTGCAGCGCTGTCAGAAAAGCCGGCTCTGCACGCTGCCGGTAGGTTGATGGCTCACAGAACGTCATCGTCATGCCTTGTTGCTGACAGAACTGCAGCGTCGGGCTTTGCCGCAATGCCTCGGCTGCGACGAGCGTTGGGTCGGTTTGTCTCACGAATGCATGCGTCTGAAAACCAAAGCTTTTTCCGGCGGCAGCCAAGGCTGCCAGATGGTTGGAAAAGGCGCCGCCAAAGCTCAGAATTCCCGTTTTT
>CBINNO010000370.1:0-2816 GCA_966252055.1 uncultured Rheinheimera sp.
TACCATTAAAGTAGGAAAGAAACCGTTAGCGACCAACAGACCTAACCGGATTAATGAAGAAATCAATGTACGCGAAGTACGTCTGATCGGTCTGGAAGGCGAACAGTTGGGTGTGGTCAGTATCAATGAAGCATTGCGTCTGGCTGAAGAAGGCGGTGCAGATCTGGTGGAAATCAGCCCGACTGCCGAACCACCGGTTTGTAAGTTAATGGATTATGGTAAGTTCCTCTTCGAGAAGGGTAAAGCTGCTAAAGAGCAGAAGAAGAAGCAAAAACAGATCCAGATTAAGGAAATCAAATTCCGTCCTGGAACTGATGAAGGCGATTACCAGGTCAAACTACGCAACCTGCGTCGCTTCATAGAAGAGGGTGACAAAGCCAAAGTAACGCTGCGCTATCGTGGTCGTGAAATGGCGCATCTGGACATCGGTATTGAAGTCCTCAACCGGATCAAAGAAGACATGGCAGACATCGCTGTTTGTGAGTCTTTCCCAAGCCGGGTTGAAGGTCGTCAGATGATCATGATGCTGGCCCCAAATAAGAAGTAATAAGTGCATCCAAGTGATTCCGTACTCCGCTGCGGTAACGCAGTGGCGGTGCGGTTTTCCGCCTTATTATTCGTTGTAACTACACAATGCGAGTGAGTTCACTATGCCTAAGATGAAAAACAACAAAGGCGCTGCAAAGCGCTTTAAGAAAACCGCTTCTGGTGGTTTTAAACGTAAGCAATCACATCTTCGCCACATCCTGACGAAGAAGTCTTCTAAGCGTAAGCGCCACCTGGGCCCGAAAACTTTGGTTGCCAAAGTAGACGTTGCTTCAGTAGTACGTTGCCTGCCATACGCATAATATTTAGGAGACTGACATGCCAAGAGTAAAACGTGGTGTGACCGCACGTGCGCGTCATAAGAAGGTATTAAAACAGGCGAAAGGTTACTACGGTGCCCGCAGCCGTGTTTATCGTGTAGCGTTCCAGGCAGTTATCAAAGCCGGCCAATACGCTTACCGCGACCGTCGTCAACGTAAACGTCAATTCCGTCAACTGTGGATCGCGCGTATCAACGCTGCTTCACGTCAAAACGGTTTATCTTACAGCCGTTTCATCGATGGTCTGAAAAGAGCATCTGTTGAAATCGACCGTAAAATTCTGGCTGACATCGCTGTATTCGACAAAGGTGCCTTCGCGGCCCTGGTTGCTAAAGCGAAACAAGCTCTGTCTGCTTAATCCTGATTAAGTAGTTGAAAGGGCAGCTTCGGCTGCCTTTTTTATTTTGTATTCAGCGAAACGGCTGCGTTGCCGTCGCGAGACCGCCCCTGGTTATTTTGGCGGACAGAGAAAATTGCGTTATAGTCCGGCAATGTGCTGATGTAAAAGGTTGATACTATTGAGAATACTGAGCTTATTCACGCTGTTGTTGTACAGTGGTCTGTTGTTTCCGACCGCTGCAGCTTACGTCAACAACAAACTGGTCGAGCTGCAGAATAAACATCAGCTGTTCACTTTTGCTGTGCAAGCTGCGACAGGGCAGTCGTCCAAGTGCCTGAATGATCAGGCGGATGACGACGACGTGTTGCCTGCGGCAGCACAGCGCACGCCAATGACCGTCGTTCACTTCGCTGCCGACCACAGCCCCTTTGCTCCGCTATTCTTTGTCGGGCATTTTCCTTTTGCCGCCCGGGCGCCGCCAGCCTGATACCACGGGCGGGCTTTCCCGAATAAAGCCGCTAATCGTCGTGTCTTCTAACGTTGTGGGGACTCATCGCCTGATGCACAGGTATGTGTTCCCCGGCTGTGGTTTTTAAGGAAATTAATCGTTATGTTCATCATTGATCAGATTATTTTACTGGTCGCTGTGCTGATAGTGCTTGGGATTGCGTCCAGCACTTTGTCTGCCAGGCTTGGTTTACCGGTGTTGGTATTGTTTCTCGGTGTTGGAATGCTGGCCGGCGAAGACGGTCCTGGCGGAATTGCGTTTAATAACGCACAAATTGCTCATGCGCTTGGTTCACTCGCTTTGGCGCTGATTTTATTTGATGGCGGTTTACAAACGCCGATGCGTTCGATTAAGAAGGTCTGGAAACCGGCGTCAGTGCTGGCGACCTTCGGGGTGCTGGTGACATCGGTGATCACGGGTTTAGCGGCTGCCTGGATCCTGGATGCTCCGCTGCTGTACGGCTTATTAATTGGTGCCATCGTGGGGTCGACCGATGCCGCTGCCGTGTTTTCATTGCTGCGCAATGCGGGCATTCATATCAATTCACGGCTCAAGTCGACGCTTGAAATTGAAAGTGCGACCAACGACCCGATGGCAATTTTCCTGACGGTCGGCTTGCTCGAAGTGATGGTCAACAAACTGGAACCCGGCCGCGGTTTGTTCATGCTGTTTGTCAGCCAGATGGGCTTAGGGACCCTGATTGGTCTGGCTGGTGGCTGGCTCGCTGTACGCGTCATCAACCGGGTGGAGCTGATGACATCAGGACTGTATCCGGTATTGGTCGCCGCATTTGGCCTGCTGACTTTTGGTGTCGCAGCAAATCTGGGCGGCAGTGGTTTTCTGGCTATTTTTATTGCAGGCGTGGTGATTGGCAATAGTCGCTTTGTGTTCCAACGCAGTACTTTCCTGTTTCATGATGGCCTGGCGTGGCTTGGGCAAATCGCCATGTTTGTGATGTTGGGGCTGTTGATTAACCCGTCGTCTTTGCTGGATGTCTGGCTGCAGGGTTTGCTGATTGCCGTTGTTCTGGTCTTGGTGGCAAGGCCTTTGGCTGTGCTGCCGGTGTTGAAGATCTTTGGTTTTAACTGGCGCGAAATGACCT
>CBINNO010000371.1:0-2796 GCA_966252055.1 uncultured Rheinheimera sp.
CGGCCCCGAGGTCGAGCCCGCGAATACGATCGTCAAGACCATCACGGGCGGTCAGCACCAACACCGGCACAGACAGCACCGGCACGCCCAGCGCCGCGCGCGGCATTTTCTGCCGGGTTTGTTTGAGCACTTCAAAACCATCCATGTCCGGCAGACCAAGGTCAAGCACCACCGCATCGCAATCGCCGGCCCGGATCGAGCTGAGCGCGGCCTGACCGCTGCTGACATGATTGACGGCAAAGCCCTGTGCCCGCAGCGCCAGCAGCACCGCGTCTGCCAGCGCCTGATCATCTTCTACCAGTAACAGTCTCATGCGAATGTGTCCTTGGACCGGCAGGCCGGCGCTTTTTCCAATCTGTTATTTTTTCAGTTTTTTCTGCACCTTGGCCAGCAGCGCGGCAATTTCCTGCTGACGGCCAGCGTCGGCGCTTTCCCGGCCTGGTCTCGCCGGTGCTGCTTTGGCTTTTTCAAGATAACCGAAAGCGGCCTGATAGTCGCGTTTTGACACTAAATAATCTGCATAAAAGTAATTAGGATCAATTCCTTGCGGATTAATGGCTAAGGCTTCTTCCAGCAGTTCTTTCGCCCTTTTGTTGTCACCAAAACCGATAGGCCAGCCCGGCACTTTGGCATAAAGCACGCCGAGGCTGGTATAAGCCGAGCCTTGCAGCGCCTGTGAATTTAATGCCAGCGCCTGTTCAAGGTCCGCTTTGGACCCTTCCGCGATTGACAAGGCGCCAAGGCCGCCTTTGGCATTGGCATAGCTTGACTTGATAATGCCGCGCCAGATCAGCGCTTCAGCCTGCTGCGGATAGCTTTGCACCACTGCATCGGCCTGCTTTAACAAATCAGCAAAAGCCTGTTCCCGGTCATCTTCTGCCAGCGTGTAATTGACTTGCGCCCAGCGGTCCTGCAAAGGTTTGATGGCCTGCATGATATCGGTGGCCGGCACATCGGTGGCCGTCACATCGGTGGCCGTCACCTCGGTGGCCGGCACAGAAGCCGTCTGCAGCGCGGTTTGCGGGCTGGTTTGCATAGCGGCCTGCGCCAATGGCGTGTGCAGCGTCAGGGCAATGGCAACACTTAACAGCAGGGGAATTGTTTTCATCGTCATATCCTCAAAAATAAGCGGCGCTGTCGCCGGTGTATTCAGTTCGTTGGGTCATGTGCAGTCAGGAGTGCCGGCTGGCGCTGGCTGCTTGCGATGTGGGCGCATTGCCTGGCGGATTTGCCTGACTGGCAAAACGGCGGATCAGCGCGGCTTTACCACCAAGCGCTTGGTCGACCAGCGCCGGTACCAGGGCGTTCAGCCGGACAAACAGCTGCTCCGGCCAGCCGAGAAAACGCCGGGCCCGGCCCTGCTGCATTTGCGCCAGCAAAGCCGCCGCCACCTGCTGTGGGCTGTCGCTGCGGTTGCCCAGCGCATCATTCATCGCGACCACTGCCGCACTGTTCAGCGCGGTGTCTGTGGCGCGCGGGGCGAAATACAGCACCTGCACCTTGCTGTCCCACAACTCGCGGCGCAGCGCTTCGGTAAAACCGCGCAGGCCAAATTTACTGGCGCAGTACCCGCTGTAACCCGGATGACCGATGCTGCCAAAGGCCGAGCCGACGTTGACAATCATCGCCTGCTCTTTTTGCCGCAGCTGTGGCAGCAATTGCTGAATCAGTTGCATCGGTAACAACAGATTGGTGGTGAGAGTGGCCGCAAAATCCTGCTGCTCCAGCAACGCAAACTGGCTGACGCCGGCATTGTTGATCAGCACATCCGGCCCCTCGCCCTGCGCCTGCAGGCCGCTTAGCAGTGCAACCAGCTCGGCCATGCCGGCGGCAGTCGTCGCATCGGTCGCCAGATACAGATGACCAAGCGGTGCTATCTGCTCCAGTTCTTCCGCCAGCGCTTTTAGCGGCGCGGCGCGCCGGGCCAGCAGGATCAGCCGGGCACCGGCTGCCGCCGCCTGCCGGGCTATTGCCTGACCGATGCCGCCGCTGGCACCGGTCAGCAAGATAGTTTTGCCTTTGAGGTTCATCACAGGGCCTCCGCAGTCGTTGCCGCCTCAGCCAACCGGGCAATACCGTGCGCCGGCGTCAGGCTGCGGAAAATATCGCCGTACAAATGATAGAAGCGTTTGGCAGCGTGGATGATCAGCTGCTGTTCGGCCGGGTCCTTGATTTGATTCATCAGTCCTTCGAAAAACTTGATATGGTCCTGATCAAGCGCACCGTGCGAAGTCAGATAACTAAAAGCTTTTTTCGGCAGTTGCAGTTTAGTGGCGATAGTCTGGGCGGCATTGTCTGCCAGCGCAGTCGATGTCCCTTCGATCACCATCACCATGCCGAAGAAACACAGTGGATTGATGCGGCGTACTGAGTCATAGGCATAAGCCACCATCATCTCAGTGGCAAAATGCGGGGTGCTGGCACGGGCCGCTTCTTTGTCATAACCGCAGTTGCGGATGTCATTTAAAATCCACTCCTGGTGCCCCAGCTCTTCGTCAATGTATTCTGCAACCGCTTCGCGCAGCCACTCTTTGGATTCAGGTAACAACGCGCCGACGCTCATCAGCAGCGGCACCGTGTGTTTGACATGGTGGTAAGCCTGCGTCAGGAAAGCGACATAATCGTCCCGGCTGATCTCGCCATTAAAGCAGCGACTGATCACAGGGGCACTTAACAGATACTGCCGCTCGGCGGCTGTGGCTTCAATTAACGTCTGATGGAAGCTCATACGCTCTCCTGTTGTGAGTAAAATGAAATCGGGGCAGACGAAGCGGCGTCCAGGCTCTCGCGGCCAAC
>CBINNO010000372.1:0-2788 GCA_966252055.1 uncultured Rheinheimera sp.
CTGGCCGCGGGTCATGCATTTTAATACTCAGCCTGTCGTGCAAGGCTTTATCAGGACTGCGCCAGCGGCGCTTGCAACAAGGATCAGGAGTCATCAATGAACAACTTTCCGCAATTTGACGAGATCCATGTGATTTCGGACATTCACATGGGCGGCGCCGAGCCCGATTTTCAGGTGCTGCGTGAAACCAAGCGGCTGGCCGGTTATATCCGCTGGGTTGGTCAGCAACAGCCGGACAAGCCGTTGGCTTTGGTGCTCAACGGCGATGTGTTTGACACGCTGGCCGAGAAAAGCTCGGATTATGTGATGGTCGACACGGCGGTGCCTGTGGTGCAGTCGATTATGGACAACCCGTCATTTCGCGACATCTGGCAGGCGCTGGCCGAATTTGTCGCGCTGAATAACCGCCAACTGGTGTTTGTCATTGGCAATCACGACATTGAAATAGCCTTCCCGGTGGTGCAGCGGCTCATTCAGCAACGGCTGGCCGGCGATGATTTGGTCAAAAAAGCCCGCATCGAATTTTCCACTACCGGGGCTGGTTTCAGCTGTCTGGTCGGCACGGCGCGGGTTTATTGCACCCACGGCAACGAAGTCGACGGCTGGAACTACAACCGATATGAAGACCTGGCCAAGGTCGGCCGCAGGCTTAATGCCGGGCTGAGCCTGACCCAAAAAGAATGGCGACCCAATGCCGGCACCCGGATGGTCAAAGAAGTGATGAATCAGGTCAAGCAGCGTTACAAATGGATAGATCTGCTGAAACCGGAAACCCAGGCGGCGGTCGGTACCCTGGTGGTGCTGGATCCGTCACAGGCGAGCAAAATCGGCGATTTGGTGTCGATAGCGACCAATAAAGCGGTCAGTGGCCGTGATATGGACCAGCGGCTGTCGATGGGCGATAGCGGGACAGCACCCGATGCGACGCCAGCGCCGGTGCGGATTGACCAGTTGCTCGGCGCCCATTTAACGGCCGGTTTGCAACAAAGCCCGCGGCAGCCGGCATCAGGCAATAGTGTTGACGACATGCTGTTGCAAGCCGAGCAGAACCTGGGCAATAAGCAGGCGTTGCAACCGGCGGCGGACGGCCAGCTTGGCACAGGTCAGCTGATTTGGGACCGGCTGACCGGCTGGATCCGCGGTATTTCGCAGGCCGAAGCGCTGCGCCGGGCCATGCAGGACTGGCTGGCAAAAGATAAAAGTTTTGATATCACCGACCCAGACGACACCTTTAAAGACATTTGTGCTGAAGTCGGCAATGACGTCGATTTCATCGTCACCGGCCATACCCATCTGGAGCGTGCCATCGAACTGGGCGGCGGCCGTTTTTATCTGAACTGCGGCACCTGGATCCGCCTGATGCAGTTCACGCCGCAAATGCTCCAAGACGAGGCATCTTTCCAGCCGGTGTATCAGGTGCTGACCGATGGCCGGATGGAAAGCATTGATAAAGCAAGCTTTTTCGGCAAACCCTTTGTGATGGACCAGACTTCGGCGGTGATTATCCGCAGCACGGCGCAAGGCGTGGTGGCGCAGCTGACTCATGTACTGGGCGACGGCAGCACGCCACCTCAGGTCATCAAACAATTTGTGAGGGCCTGACGATGAGTACGCCTATACTGCCTATTCGCACGGTCAGGCTGGAGCTGCTACGCGCTGGCCCGGCTTATAACCAGCTGCTGTCACCACTGACCGATTATATTGCGCTGTGCGGCCCGGCCGGGCCGGTCACGCTGCAACTGCCGTTTGAACATCAGAAACTGCTGACGCGCTTGTCGCGGCTGCAGTATCCGGCTGATCAGGACCCGGCCACCGACCGGCAGCGCCAGGCCGAGTTGGCCGACTTGGGCGAAACGCTGGGGCAAATTTTGGCGCAGGTCCCGGCTTTGATCGCCGAGCTTGGCAATGTCGGCGCTGAACCGGGCGCATTAACCCACCTGAGTTTGTCGATGTCGGCGCTGGAACTTGGTTTATTGCCCTTTGAAGCCGCTATCGCGGCGGAAGGTTTCCCGGCGGCCGGTTCGCCGTTGCTGCTGCAAAACCGGCTGCCGATCACGCTGACCCGCGAGATCCGCCGTGGTCAGCCGCTGCCGATGCAATGGGCACAAACACCGAAGATCCTGTTTGCTTTTGCGCAGCCGGCCGGCAGTTATGTACCGGCGCAGGCCCATTTGCAGGCGCTGCGGGAGGCGATTGAACCCTGGGTTCGGCAAAGCCCGGCTCAGAGCCAGCGGCTGGCCGACGTGAAAAAATTACTGACCGTGTTGCCGCAGGCCTCGCTGGAGCAAATCCGCCAGGCTTGTGCGACGGACCATTACACCCATGTGCATATTCTGGCGCATGGCGCCCCCTTCACGCAGGCCGGCGATCAGCATTTTGGCGTGGCGCTGTGCAGTGATCAGGGGCCAGAACAAGCCGATGTGGTGGATGGCGAACGGCTGGCTCTGGCGCTTTGTGCCGCTGACAATAGTGCCGGGCAAGGACGGCCGACCGTGGTGACGCTTGCTACCTGCGACTCCGGCAATATCAATACGGTGCTGACGCCGGGTGCCAGTATCGCGCACCAGCTCAATGCGGCCGGCATTCCGTGGGTGATAGCTTCACAGTTTCCGCTCTGGATGCGGGCGTCGGCGATTGCGGTGCGGCTGTTGTACACAGGTTTGCTGAATGGCGACGACCCGCGCTGGGTGCTGCATCAGCTGCGCCAGCGCCTGCGTACCGAAGTGCCGCAGACGCACGACTGGGCCAGTATTGTGGCTTATGCCACGATTCCGGCCGATTTCGCCAG
>CBINNO010000373.1:0-2780 GCA_966252055.1 uncultured Rheinheimera sp.
AAAGCGCTTTCCGATAAGCACGCTGAACAGCGATTTTTACTATTTTGGTAAAAAAATGCCAGCCTGACCACGCAGTAGCCAGCTGGCGATCGACAGATTCAGCGCCAGCCCCAGCAAGCGGCCGTAATCATAAAAAAACGAGGCCAGCAACGGCTTGAAGAAGGCCAGCTGCCCGACGGCCAGCGTAATCGCCGCCGGCCTTACAGTTGCTGCAGCAGCAGCTCTGCTTTGGCAAACACTGGCTCGCTGGCAAAGCTTTGATTGGAAAGCACAATCAGCGTGAAACCTTTGTCGCGATAAATCCGCAGCCCCGCACTGATGCCGACAAAATCGCCGCTGTGCCCGACCACACGCCCGTTGTAGCCTTGCCGCACCGAAAAGCCATAACCGTAACTGCGTGCATTCAGTTCAGGTTTGGCGCTGTACGCCGCTTCAGTCAGGGCCGCCGGCAGCAACTGATAACCGGTTAAAGCTTTGGCAAATTTATACAAATCTGTGATGGTGGAGTAACCGCCGCCGGCAGCATTGCCCTTCACCGCATGCATAAACCAGTTGCTTTGCATTGACTGAAGCGCCGGTGAAAAGCCATAACCCATCGCCAGATTTGGCGTCACGCCGTCAATGTCGAAATTACCACTCTGCGTCATGCCGGCTTTGGCATAAATATGCTGCTGCACATAGTCATCATAAGACATGCCGCTGACCTGCTCGATCACCATGCCCAGCAACAACATGCCTTCATTACTGTAGCCAAACCGACTACCGGGTTTGGCCGCCAGCGGCCACTGCCTCAGCAAAGGCCGGAACTGCTGCAACTGTCGAAACTGAAGGTGCTGTGAGTCAGCATATTGCGGCCAGCCCAGCCCGCTGGTGTGGCTTAACAGCTGTTGCAGCGTGATTTGCGCAAAGTCGGCCGGGCCAAACAGCGCCGGGTCAACATAACGCACCAGCTTGTCCTGCAGTGACAGTTTCCCGGCCTGAGACAGCTGTAAGATACTGACAGCAGTAAACATTTTATTCATCGACGCCAGATTAAAGCGGGTCTCGGTATTGTTCGGCACCTGAAAACGTAAGTCAGCCATGCCCTTGGCCGTCTGATAAAGCACCCCTTGTGCATCTGCCAGCAACACAGTGCCGGAAAAGGCGTGCCGACTGGCCAGCCGGTCCACATAACCCGACAATTGCTGCACCAGCTGCGCAGTGGTCAGCGGTGTTTGTACCGGGACTTTGGCCGGCCGGTACAACAGTTCCGCCGTCGTCAGCTGATAAGGCGGCTTGGCCGTCACACCAAGCCGCAGCTGGTAAGTCAGTTCAGTCGTCGCAGAGCGCAGCTCGGCCAGAATTTGCGATTCGCCCTGTTGGCTTTGCCACTGCGGCGGCTGCACCAGTTGCAGGCTGCCATGCAGCACTTTGAGATCGCTCAGATAGGCGATGATGTACTGCCGGGCGGCGCCTCCCAGGTCTTGCAGGCTGTCAGGCGCAAATTCGGCGTCGACATAGCGGCTGATGGCTTGCGGGTCGTCCTGTTGCAGCATTTGTAAAAAGCAACCGGTTTTGGTGTCGGCAAGCGCTGCGGTATTGACGGGGGCAGCAGCTGCCGCGCTGGCGGTTGAGGTTATTGTTGCAGCAAAAACGGCGCTGCTGAGCAACAGCACCAGCCAGCTGGCCACTATCCGACGCCCAGGTATCCACTGCACAGATATCCACTGCACAGCTATCCAACGCAAAGATAAGGCGACACATTTCATCAAGGGCTGCACAGCAGCTTTTATCACAGGGATGGATATCATCAAAGGTCCTCGGGGGATGATTTGCACAAAGACCGGCGGATTGAATACAACAACCACCGGCCACCAGCCCTGAGTGTCGGCAAATAGGCTTCCAGCGACGATGGCGAAATGCTACTGTTTTGATACGGAAAAGATTCGGAACTTTAACGATAAGGAAATCAAAGGGTTGAATAATGAAACCAGCATCAAGCCCGCCATTGCTGTCACGCTGACCACACTGCAAGCTGGTTTTATCCTCAACGACCAGCAGGTGTTGCCGGCCACCGGTGAAGTATTTTTGGCCAGCGGCGTGCAGACGCTGGAACCCAAAGTGATGGCGGTGCTCTTGGTGCTGGTCCGTTCGATTGGCCAGCCGGTCAGCGCCGAACAGATTTTTGTCGAAGTCTGGCCGCGTTCGGTCTACAACCCCATCGCGGTGCGCCGTTCCATCAATCAGTTACGCAACTTGTTTCAGGACACCGACAAATCGCTGATCCGTACCCACCCCAAACGGGGTTATGCCCTGCATGCACGCCTGGCGCAGGCTGCCAAGACCCAAGCCGAGCCCCAACAGGCGGCAGAGCTGACGCAACCCGCAGAGGCACTGCACGGCGCACCAGTAAGCGGTATCACAAAAGACTCTTTGCCGGCACATACAACACCAGCGGATGCCGGCGCTGCCAATACAGGGCCTGCTAACCCTGGGCCCGAAAGCACCGCCCCTGCCAACACCACAGCCCCACAACGCCGGCCGCAGGCGGGCGCTCTGTTGTCGACCCTCAAGCCGTTTGCCTTGTGGCTGGTGCCGCTATGCCTGCTGATCAGCGGTTTCTGGTGGCTCAAACCCGCGCCGGTCAGCCAGCCAACCCGCTGGCAAGTCAGCGCCTTACAACCGCTGACGGCATCAAAAGCCGAAGAAAGCTTCAGTTTATATACCCCAGACAGCAGCGCTGTAGTGTACCTGCGACACAGCAATCAGGCAGGTGGCGCCAGCGCCTTGTGGCTGGCGCC
>CBINNO010000374.1:0-2769 GCA_966252055.1 uncultured Rheinheimera sp.
GGCGCTTGCCGGTTGGCCAGCCAGCCTTTAGCTTGTTCTTTTTAAACCAAAAAGAGTCGACCCGATGCGCCGGATCCTGCCCGTCTTGTGTTTGTTTACTGGCCAGTTGCTGGCTGGTGAAGCCCCGCCTGTTTTACCTTATTTTCCTGGCAGTCAGTACAGTGCTGCAGTGCCGAGCGTTGAACAGGCGCTGGGTTATGCGCTGGGCAGCCGGATCACCGAACCGGCTGCGGTGCTGGATTATTTCCGTCAGCTGCAACAGGCGGCGCCAGACCGGCTGAAGCTGGTGCAATACGGGAAAAGTGTGCAGGGCCGGCCGCTGTTTTATGTGGTGATTGGCAAGCCGGAGCATGTCGGCAACTTAGCGCAGCTGGAAAGTGAGATGCGCCAGCTGGCTGACCCGCGCACTTTGTCTGAGCAAAGCGCCAAAGAGCTGCTGCAAAAACTGCCATCCAGCGTCTGGGTGTCCAGTACTTTGCACGGCAATGAAATCAGCCCGGTCGATGCGGCGATGGCGCTGGCGTATTTCCTGCTGGCTGACCAAAGTGGCAAAGCGGCGCAAATCCTCGACAACACACTGGTGTATATCGAGCCGCTGCAAAACCCGGATGGTCATCACCGATTTGTCAGTCGTTATTATGCGACGACAGGGCTCGCACATTCGGCGGACCGCTTTTCAGCCGAGCACAACGAGCCTTGGCCGAATGGCCGTACCAACCACAATTTATTTGATATGAACCGCGACTGGATCTCGCTGACGCAGCCGGAAATTCAGCAGCGGGTCAAAGCCTTACAGCAGATGTTCCCGCTGGTGTATCTTGACTCACACGAAATGGGCGGCGATCAGAGTTATTACTTCAGCCCGGAAGCGGAGCCGTACAACCCATATATCGTCAAATCGCAGCGCGAAACCCTGCATTGGTTTGGTCAGAACAATGCCAAGTGGTTTGATGAACTGGGTTATGACTATTTTACCCGCGAGATTTTTGATGCCTTTTTCCCCGGTTATGGCGCCAGTTGGCCGCTGTATCACGGCAGTATCGCCATGACCTATGAAATGGGCTCGGCACGCGGCCACGCTTATCGCAAGCAGGATGGCAGCACAGTGACCTTTGCTGACGGCGTACAGCGTAACTTTATCGCCTACACTGCCACGCTGGAAACCGCCGCCAGCAAGCGGCAGGAACTGCTGCAGCGCTTTTATGATTACCGCCGTCAGGCGCTGAATCAGGGTAGCAAAGACGGTGTGGGCAGTTATATTTTCCCGGCACAGCGCGACAAAGCCGGTCATCAGAAGCTGATGGGCGTGCTGAGCCAGCATGGTATCCGGGTGGAACAGGCCAAAGAAGAGTTCCGTGCCTGTGGCCAGTCGTACCAGGCCGGCAGTTATCTGGTTAATACCGCCCAGCCGACTTATCAGCTGATCCGGGCTGTGCTCGACGATTCGGTGCCGATGGACGCCAAATTTATCAAACAGCAGGAAGAGCGGCGCGCCAACAAGCTGCCGGACCAGATTTACGACGTGACGGCCTGGTCTTTACCGCAAATGTATAACCTGACCGTCAACCGCTGCAGCAGCGCGGTCAAAGTCAGCAGCGAAGTGGTCGGGCCCGAAACGCAGCTGGCCGGCACTGTGACAGAGCCGGCGGCCAGTTACGGTTATCTGGTGCCATGGGGCGATATGGCGGCCGCGCGGCTGCTGAGCGCTGCGCTGCAGCAAGGCTATAAAGTCAAAAGTACCGATTTGCCGTTTACTCATCAGAATGGCAAACAATATCCGGCCGGCACGCTGATCCTGAGCAAAGCCGACAATCCGGGGCTGGCGGAGCAAATCGGCGCGCTGGCGGCCAGCTCAGGTGCCAGTGTGGAAGGCATCAACAGCAGCTGGGTGCTGGACGGGCCGAATTTTGGTTCGGAAAACGTCAAGCTGGTGCCCAAGGTCAATATCGCGATGGCCTGGGACGAACCAACCGATCCGCTCAGTGCCGGCAGTGCCCGTTTTGTGCTGGAGCGTTTTGTCGGTTACCCGGTGACGGCGATCCGGCCGGCGCAGCTGCTGCAATCGGCGCTGCAGGGTTATGACGTGCTGATCCTGCCCGCCACACTGCGCGGCAGTTACCAGCAGGCGATGGGTGAACGGGGTCAGCAGCTGTTACGCCAGTTTGTTAAGCAGGGCGGCGTGTTGATCGCGCTTGGCAATGCCAACGAATGGCTGCTGGAGAGTCAGGGCGAAGGCAGCACGCCGCTGCTGGCCAGCAAACAGGAATTTAAAACCAGCGCGCGGGAAGAACCGGCCGCAGAATCCAAAGTAGCCGGCACTTTGCTCAAAGCTGAATCTGATTACCAGAAATTGCTGGAACCCTGGCAGGCCGACCCAGACTGGGTACCAGGCTTCCTTGCCAATGCCAAAGTCGACCAGAATCACTGGCTGACGGCCGCCGTGCCGCCACAGGTGAAAACCATTTATGTCGGCAATCAAATCTACACGCCGCTGTCGATTGATCAGGGCCGTAATGTGGTGACCTTCGACAGCGCCGACAAAGTGCTGGCCGGTGGTTTTGTCTGGGATGAAAACCGTCTGCAAATTGCGCAAAAAGCGGTGGTGATGGTGCAGCCGCTGGGACGTGGCCAGATCATCGCCTTTACACAGGAGCCGAATTTCCGCGCTTACGTCGACGGTATGCATCTGCTGTATATCAACGCGGTGTTCCGGGGTGCAGCAAACGCTTCACCGCTGCGCTGAATCAACACAGCGCTGACGCAACAGGC
>CBINNO010000375.1:0-2742 GCA_966252055.1 uncultured Rheinheimera sp.
GGTTTGGTGGCGCGGCGTTTTTTCGGCACCACACCGGCGGCGCGGATCAGTTCAATCAGCTGCGTTAAGGCGGCTTCTTTGTTCATTTCCTGGCTGCGGCTTTGCTGGCTTTTGATGATGATTTTGCCCGACGCCGTAATTCGGTGGTCGGCTTTTTGTAACAGCGCATTTTTGTAGTGCTCAGGCAGCGACGACTGCGCAATGTCAAAAATCAGCTGCACAGCGGTGGACGTCTTGTTGACGTGCTGGCCGCCGGGGCCGCTGGCGCGGATGGCTTGCCAGTCGAGTTCTGACTCGTCGATGGCGATACTGGCGGTAATGTGCAGCATAACAACAGGTTCCCAAAAGCAGAGGCGGCAGTGTAACAGGAGTGGCGCGAAAAAACTGCCGCTGACTTTGCCGGGTTTCAGTTGCTGCGCCGGCTGCAAATGCAGCGCAGAGGCCCAAAGGTTGTATTGGCTGCAAATCATAAGGCCGCGCTGTGCATCAAATGCTGCACAGCGTCAGCAGGGCGGTCGGTTTTCACCAGTCGCCCTGTTGCGTGCTTCGTCATTTTGATTTGATTAATGGCTCATTTTGATTCACCCTTGCAGGAAGCAAAATGGAGATAAACCATGGCCGCGTCTTATCAAACCAAACCCAGTCCACTGGTGACTTATCAGAAAGTGTCCGACGCCTGTGCGGTTCCTGACAAAGTCTTTGAGAATAAACGGGACTATCTGCAGCTGGTGCGCGAAGGCGTTGCTGGCGACAAAGTGAAAACCCTGCTGCAACGGTTGCCTGAATTAAAACCTGTGCTGGTGATTGCGTTGTCGATCAGCGCCGCCAACATCAGCCGCCTGTATAAAGGCATCTTACCCAGTCATCAGGCCGAGCCGGTGCTGGATATGCTGCATTTGATCAGTCGCGCTGAACAGCTGTTTGGCACAGAAATGGCGCGCCAATGGCTCAACAGCCCGCTACCGGCGTTATCCGGCGACAACCCCATCGCTTTATTTGACAGTTTTGTCGGCCGCCAAATGGTTGGCGACGTGCTGCAAGCCATTGAATGGGGTGAATTCAGCTGATGCAGCTGTATCGCATCTGCCCGCAAGCCGTGCTGCAGAACTACAGCGGCGAGGGCGCCAGTTTCAAAAGTGGCGGCCGCTGGAACAGGCCCGGCCAGCGTGTGCTGTATTTCGCCAGTTCGGCCGCCATCGCGATGCTGGAAATGGCCAATTATTTGCCGTCGCCGCGTTTGGTGCCGGCAACTTACCGCCTTGGTCAATATGAAGTGCCTGAAGGGCTGGTCAGCCGGTTGCAGGGCGTGCTGCCTGCCGACTGGGATTGTTATCCTTATCCGGCCAGCACGCAACAACTGGGCAGCGACTGGCTGAGCAGCCAGCAAAATGTATTGCTGGAACTGCCAAGTGTGACAGTCCAGCCCGGCCTTGGCAGCATCCTGCTGTTCAATGCCACCCACCCAAAGGCAGGCCAGCTTGTGCTCAGGCAGGTGTTCCAGAATATCTACAACCCGCGGCTGTTTGCCGGGATTTGACGCCAGGTTGCGGGGCTGTGACGCCATCTGCGCCGCAATGACCCGCTGGCACCGCACCTTTGCCAGGCACCGCCTGCAGCTAAGCCGCCAAAACGAAGAGATCACGCTGAGCCCGTCGGCTGTGGATCGGCTGAACCGCAAAGGGCAGTTGTGTTTTTTGTTCGCCTTCTGGTAGCTTGACGTTTACTCATCGTTTACAGTCCGCCAGTGGCTGACATCTGCAGTGCGTCTGTTCAGGATAAAACCCGCTTCTGCGGCTTTGGGCTTGTTTGCGGCATTTTTGAGTTTGATTGCCTGCGCGGTGATAAACGCTGACGGGATATATTCAATAAAAGGAATCGTACATTGAAGAATTCATGGGGATTGCTGATCTGGATGTTATCGATGTCGGAAGCGGTCGCGCAGAATATTTATTTCACCGCGCAGGGCGAACAAGACGGCAAGCCTGTTATTTACCGGAGTATGGAAAAAGTGCCTGCCGGGCAGGCTGAAAAGGACTTTCCGACCTTGGTCAATATCTCTTGGCCCTATGCAGCGGATACGAATAATGGGATGCCTGATGCCAGTACAAATGCTGATCAAATAGCTTTTGAAGATGCAATTGAATCATTGGATCAAAATGGGGTGGGTCATTTAATGCTGGTCGTCACCGGGAATGGGCGGAAAGAATGGTTCTGGTATGTTAAAGACTCCGCGGGTTGGATGGCAAAATTGAACGAATTACTGGTGGGTCATAAAGTTTATCCGCTGGAAATTGCGACAGAGCATCAGCCGGATTGGTCGACTTACCATCATTTTGTGTCCAGTGTTGAAGGGGTTGAATAATGCTTTTGTGTCATTTCGGAGAAATAGAGCGTTATTCTTTAAACTGCTGATTATTTCGCCGGATCTGTTATGTGACCAATACAAGCAAATGGCTGAGCAAAGCCGGCAGCGTTTCAGGCAGTGACAGCTGGCATGGCGATTTATTGGCTTTGGGGGCCGAAAAAAGATGAGACGTCAGTTATTTTTTGCCGCCTTTTTTCTGAGCACTGGTGTGATGGCGTCGGTCACTGAGTGTGAAATTGCCGCTATCAAAGGGCTCGAAACCCAGTATGTGCGGGGTCTTTATGACGCCGCTGACGTTGTTATCGAGCTGGGGCCTGAGGTTTAAAAAATTGATGAAGACCTGGTAAAGCTGTCGATTGAAGACGAAAATAAAATAC
>CBINNO010000376.1:0-2738 GCA_966252055.1 uncultured Rheinheimera sp.
AAATTTGCCTTTGACCCGATACGCCAGCTGGCCGGCGCCATCTTCAATGTCAAAGCTGTCGGTCAGGCTGAACATTTTTTGTTTGAGCCGGTATTTCATGGTTTACCTCAGCAAAGCCTCAGGCCGACCATAACCCGACAATCAGGCCATAAGCGGCAAATTGCAGCAGATGATAGCCGGCGTCTATAGCCAGCATCGGCCAGGGCCGGTTGGCAAACTGATAGTTGATGCCAAAACTGGTCAGCACAAAGCAACCGCCCACCACCAGACCATTGTGCAAAGAATACATCAGCGAAGCCGGCTGGCCGAACATTGTCACAAAACCAACAGCAGCCAGCAGCGCAAACAGCAGACTGACGCCAAATACCCGCGCCGGATGCCCCTGATTTTTTTCCATGTCGATGCCGGCATACTGGCACCAGCGCGGTCCGAATAACAATTTGGAATACCACAGACCGCCAATCAGAAACACCGAAACCGCCATGACGGCTAACATCGCTATATTCATGATGCCACTCCTGAAGTTGTTTATTGCTGCCAGCTTACACGGAACCAAGGCCCAGCATAGGCAGATCCTGGCCGCGGATCAATTGGTGTTCAGGCACCAAACCAGCCATGTTGCTGCGCTTCATCCAGCCGCGTCGCCAGATATTGCCACAACGCCGGACACCCGGCTTCGATCGGCGCCTGAATACGGCCGACCACGCGGGCATAGCTGATACCGTTTTCGCGCCAGCTCTGGCCTTGGTTGGCCAGATTGAGCAGCACCGGCATGGCGCGGTCACAGGCATTGGCAAACCGCGCGTCGGCGCTGTCGCCGGCTTCAAACTCCTGCCATAAATCCAGCAATAACGCGGCCTGCGTGGCTGGCAACAAGCCAAAAATACGTTGCACTGCCGCCAGTTCTTCGGCTTTACGTTCCGCCCAGCCACCTTCGGCATAGACGATGGTGTCGCCGGTATCGATTTCACCGATGTCATGCACCAGTAACAGCCGGATCACCCGGTCAATCTGCACTTCAGGCGCGGCATAAGGCGCCAGCGACCAGGCCAGCAAAGCGATTTGCCAGCTATGTTCAGCCGAGTTTTCGTAGCGTTGATTGTCCAGATTACGGGTTTTGCGGGTGACTGCTTTTAACTTGTCTATTTCAAGAATAAAATCAATGATTTGCTGCATGATGACACTCAGAATGATGAAAAGCCGCGGCTTCAGAACGGCCGGCATTCTAGCATGCCATCAGCAAACACAGCGGCGCGCAGGCGCTCAACGGCAGTTTTACGCCGATGACAGCCGTAGCTGCATCGGCACATCGACCACGCCCATCCGCTCACGCGGGCCTGACAAAGGCGCAAACCCCAGCCGCCGGTAAAAATGCTCTGCATGTAAGGATGCATTGACGGTAATACAATCAAGCGGCGCACCGTCGGCCGCCGCCTGCTGGCACATCTGGTTCAGCGCGTGCTGCCACAAAGCACTGGCCAGGCCGCGCTGCTGCGCTTGTTCAGCGACAAACAAATGATACAAATGACTGGCGCCTTTAAACGCCACGACGCCGAGCAAGTCAGCCGCCGGGTCGCTGACGGATTCGGCCAGCCAGTAGTGATAGTCGCCCTGCAGATAAGTGCGAAGCGCCGCCTCCTGCATCGACTCTGCGATGAGATGAGCGCCTGCTGCCGTGCAGTCCGGTGCGATAAAACGGTCAACCAGCGGCATAATTAACGCGCTGATAGCCGGCGCGTCCGCCACTGTGGCAGGTCTGATGTGATAGCTGCAGGTCATTGAAACTCCTTGTCCGGCGGTCAGTCAGCTGGGAATGGTGACATCAGGCCGGCGCGATAAAATGACGCACCCAGGCGGCCATTCTGGCGGCGTCACTGTCTGCAGCAGTCGCCCGCTGCGCCAGCGCTGCGGCCACCGACTGTTGATTGAGCAATGGCTGATTCTGGCTGACTTTCCATTTGCCCTGCAGACTTAAGATCTCCAGCTGCAGACCGACAATAGCACGGCACAGCTGACGGATAAAAGGCGCCGGCGCGTCCTCCAGCTGCCAGCCTGGCGCTGCCACCGCCGATTCATGCAAAGCAGTAAGCGCGCGCAGCATCGCCAGCAGCTCGTCGTCGGTGCAAAAACGCTGCAGACGGACGCGGGCATGCACCACCAGATAATTCCAGGTCGGCACCACTTTGGGATTGTCGATTTTGCTGGCATACCACTGCGGTGAAATGTAATGCGAAGGCCCATGAAAAATCGCCAGCAGTTCAGTGCCGGGTGTCAGCTGGCACAGCGGATTACCGCGGGCAACATGGCCGAGCAACAGCGGCTCACCTGCGTTTTGAGCGTCAGCGTTTGGAGCTTGTGCGCTTTGAGACTGCCATAACAGCGGCAGATGTTCGGCCTGCAGCTGAGCCTGCATCTGTGCCTCTGCCGGCCCTTCAGCCTGAGACTGGCTGCTATCTGCGCCGCACCAACTGAGCGTCGCAAACGGAAATTGCCGGCAAAATGCGGCGAGCATGGCCGGGTCCTGCATAGCGAATTGGCTTGGACAATACAAGAAGCCCTCCTGTTAACTTTGAGGCTGTTGCCGGATTGCGGCTGTTGACGCGGGTCCCGCTGCAACAGAGCGTCTGCTGCAGTTACCAATGATGTCAATGATGCAGCGCGATCCCGAGCGTGCCGGTTATCAGGCCGGGGCACAAGTCAGCAGGCAGAAACAATCTGTTGCCAGCGACAGACTGACC
>CBINNO010000377.1:0-2713 GCA_966252055.1 uncultured Rheinheimera sp.
GTAATCGTCAGCTACGCCAACGGCTTTTATCTGTCGCGCCAGGCGCAACAGCAGCTGGCGGCGCAGGGCATTCGCGCCCGGGTACTGGATATCCGCTATTTAGTGCCGCTGCACGCTGACAAAATTGCCGCGGCGATTGGCGATTGCCGCAAAGTGCTGATTGTTGACGAATGCCGCAAACGCGGCAGCCTCAGTGAAGAGCTGTTCACCGCGCTGCACGAGCTTAAGCCAAACCGCTACCACATCAGCCGGCTCTGCGCCGAAGACAGTTTTATTCCGCTTGGCGCTGCGGCTTATCACGTCTTGCCGTCAAAAGGCGCCATTGTTGAGGCAGCTTTGATGTTGCATGGAGCAGAAAAATGAGCAAAAAGACCGCAGTGGTGATTTGCCCGGGCCGGGGCACTTATCAGAAAAACGAATTTGGCTGCTTAAAACCGTTTTACGACACCATGCTTTTGAACCAAATCGACCGGGTGCGGGCGCAGCTTGGGCTGGAGACAGTGTCAGCGCTCGACAGTGCTGACAAATACCTGCCAGCCCGACACCAACTGCCGGTCAATAACGCCGCGCTGATTTATGCCGCTGGCCTTTGCCAATTCAACGCCATCAACCCCGACGAGTATGAAGTAGTGGCCGTCACCGGCAATTCGATGGGCTGGTATACGGCACTGAGCTGCGCTGGCGTCTGGGATGCCGAGATCGGTACGGAAATCATGTCGGCGATGGCGGGTTTAACTGCCAACTGCCAGGGCATTAACGGTGATGTCGGCGGCCAGCTGATTTACCCGGTACTCAACGAACACTGGCAACCGGATCCGGTGCGGTTAGCGGCCGTGCGCGCAGCGCTGCAGATCCCCGGTTTATATCGCTCCATTCAATATGGCGGTTATGCGGTGCTTTCCGGCACCACGCCGGCAGTGAAACAAGCGTTGGCGCAATTGCCGCCGGTCGACGAGCGCTTCCCGATGCAACTGGCCGGCCACAGCGCCTTTCACAGCCCGCTGATGCAGGACGCTTCCGACCAAGCGCTGCGCCGTTTTGATGCCGGCTGTTTTAACCAACCCAAACTGCCACTGATCGACGGCCAGGGCCACATCTGGCCGGATTTACCCGTGAACCCGGAGCTGCTTAGGTATTACACCTTCCAAAGCCAGGTCAGCAGTGATTACGACTTTAAAACCGCAGTGCAGGTGGCGGTACGCGAATTCGCGCCGGACCAGCTGATTTTGCTCGGCCCCGGTACCGCACTTGGCGGCGCTGTGGCGCAAAGCCTGATTGAAATCAATTGGCACGGCCTGAGTTCAAAAGCCGACTTCACCGCTTTGCAGGCCAGCGATTCGCCGTTTTTAGTGCAGTTGTAGTGGGATTCAGTGGCAACCACTGATGTTTAAAATCCGTAGGGGTAGGCCTTGTGCCTACCCGCCCAAATCAAACCGCCTCCTCATTCCCCCCATGCAACAACAAACTCAACGGGCTTTTGACGGCATTCCCGCCCCGGCTTAATACATGGGTATAAATCTGCGTGGTTTTCACATCGCTATGCCCCAGTTGTTCCTGCACGGTGCGGATATCGGCACCGGATTCGAGCAGGTGAGTGGCACAAATTCATCGGGAATGAATTTGAACAGCCGCAGGCTGGCCCGCAGGGGAAACTACAGGGATGTAGTTTCTAAACGAATGCCTGAGCGTATGGCAGGTGACGTTTTTGCCAATCCCGGCTTTTTTCGCGGCAACTTTGATGGCCTGCCGAACACAGGATTCGTCGAGATGATGCCGGCGGATGCAGTTTGCTTGTGGATCTTTGCTCAGTTGCCCGGACGGGAATAAGTAATGCCAGTTGAGCTCTTTTGGCGCGGCGGGATATTTGATAGCAAGCGCAAAAGGCAGCCATACCCCGGCATAAACTGGGTTCTGTAAGTCGGCCTGCCAGAATAACTGCACTGCCGTGATTTGCTGCTTCAGGCTGGGGGTTAGCTCCATCGCCAGCGTCACCCGCCGGTTTTTATTGCCTTTGCCTTGCCACACCATCACCGACAAATAATCAAAATCGATATCTTTGACGCGCAGCCGCACCGCCTCCATCAGACGCAAACCGCTGCCGTACATCAATTGGGCCAACAATTTGTATTTGGGGTCGATCCAACGCAGCAGAGCGGCAACTTCGGGGCGGGTCAGTACCACAGGTAACTTCTGCGGTGTTTTGGCCGGATTAAAATTCAGTTGTAACGACAAGGGGCGTTGCACAATATGGCGATACAAAAAGGCGAGGGCGTTTAACGCTGTGGCCTGGGTTTTAAAAGCAACATGCCGCTCCACCGCCAACCAGGTTAAAAAAGCTTCTACTTCGGGTTCTGCCAGCTGCGCCGGATGGCGCTTTTTGTGGAACAGGATAAAAAACTTAATCCAATGCAGATAGGTGTCGATGGTGCGTTTGGCATAGCGGCGCGCCATCATGTAGTCGCGGACTTGAGTTAAAAACTTCGATGCCATGACAGATCCTTGTCGTTGGAGCAAAACAAGACTGTAGAATGTAAAATAAGTGTTATCAAATAACTTGACGGGTTTATCCACGCTTTGCGCAGCCCATCACAAAGTGCGAGTAGCCAAAGGCTTGAGATTGATGATTTTTTACGGTAGCGTTGCAGGATGTTAAAAAACTCAAAAGGGTTACCCTTGCTTAAAAGCGTGGTTTTTCCTTTTGATGAAATTGTTA
>CBINNO010000378.1:0-2711 GCA_966252055.1 uncultured Rheinheimera sp.
ACCCGAGCAGAGGCCGGCACCGAATCAGGTTCTGATACATGTTCTTACACAGCTTTTGCTGCTGATTTTTGCGCAGTTGCCGGTGTGGAATTTGACTCAGGTGCAGGCGCTGCAATCAAGGCCACCGTCAGCGGACCTGCCGCCAGCGGCGCTTGCGGAACCGCCGCAGCGCCAAACAGCAGAGCAGCCAACAACCCGGCGTGCAGCAGCAAAGAGACCAGCACCGCCTGTCGCGGCTCACCACCGAAGCGGCGCCAATCCGGCATCACAGCCAACTCCTTCAAGGTAAAACCACGCCCGCAGTCCCAAGCGCCAGCACCGGATCGGCACAGCGCCAGCACAGTGCTGGCAGCCTGCTAACAGCAGAATTCAGGCTTTATTCTAACGGCAGCCCCGCCGGCACCGGCTGCGGCAAATTGTCGCAGCCTGAGCCGGCAGCCAGCGCAGCAAAATGACATCCGAAGTTATACGCTCAGACTGGAACAAGCCGCTGATGGCAGAAAGCACACGCAGAAAGCTGATATGCAAGAGTTTCCCCAAAACAACGACTGGACAAATCTCAGCAAATGGTTGATGTTAAGTCACAACTCTGCCCAAATCCCGACGCGTCGCAGAGGCTAAACACAGATGCGCAGTGCTGAAATGATCAGGGGCTATGAAAAGAAGATGGATGATTTTTTTCGCGCCTTTTGTCGTTGCGACAGAGAACAAGAACGCATACATCAGATGTCAACGACGCAATGAAAAAACAGACCCAATCAGCCATCATCAGTTTGTTATTAGCCAATGTACTAATAGGAACACCTTTACATATCGCCTATCTTTCTTGGTCAGCAAAGCACTTCTGGTCATTTAGCAATTTCAGCGACCTCCAATTTATTTTCAAACTATCCATTCTGTTGACAAGCCTGAGCACAATGATAGGTCTCATAACGACGCTGCCATTTTTGTTGCTTGCGACCAAGCTGAGAATTGTATCTTATAGCAGTATTACCTTTTTCAGCATGCTGCCATACTTCATTTTGCACCTGCTCGACAGCAAACAATTTTACCTTGATAACTTCGTGATCAGCGCAGTCATAGGTATTACTTTTTTCAAAATGTATAAGTCTGCTGACGCCAAACAAATGATATCGGCAGCCTGATATAAAGCGCAGGCGCCAGGCAACACCACTTTCAATATAAAAGACCCAACAGGAGTTACTGAGCATGATGATTGGATATAAGCGGCTGGTGATTGGATTGTTCCTCACATTTTTTCTTCCGGCCACCAGTGCCGAACCGGTGATCTCTGCAATTTCGCCTGATTTAAAGCACGCAATTGCCGCAAATGCAGAGATGGTCAAAAAAGAAACAGGCACACTGGCGAAAAATGAAATCACTTACTCGGAAGATTCTGTACGCTGGGTGAGTGGCTTTATAGATAGAAACCGCGATGGCGACCCGGCGGGGTTAGTGGATACTATCGGGTCTTATCTCGGAGAAGCTATTATTTCAAACTATGGCGGTAAGTGGATCATATTTGATGGCCAGCCCGCCGTAGAGATCAAACCAGATTTTGTGGTATTCCCGTTTAGCAAGGTCGCTAAACATTTCGAAAATGGGCAAGAAGACTCGATTGGCAGATTCTTTAGCACCCTGCCAGAGCTTATCGAGGCATATGATAAAAAGTAGTGTGTCTCTGAAAAAAGCAGCCAGAATCGCCATATTTTGTTATTCATGCAGATAGCTGTTGCACGAGTCTTCTAATTAAAATCAGCACCTTAGCAATCGGGATTGCGACTTATGAATCAGTCATTGCAGTTGGGTTTTATCTCTGTTCTTCTGGCGCTGATCATGTACTTTGTCTTTCTCAGCGTGCAGAAGCATGAAGCTGGCTTGCCGATTGATACAAGCGACAACTGCCCGGCGATATGCTGCCTGACGCGCTGTGAGACTCATAAAATTGAAATCGTCGATGCGCAACATGTGCGCTTTAACACTGGCTTGTTGTCGCCTGATGAATTCGCGCAACACCTGCTTGCGGCACACAGGGAGTGTCCAATCGGTTTCGTCCATATCCAGGCATCCCCGGATTTAGCACACGAAATAGTATTAAGCGTCAGTAACAGAATATTAGAACTCGCCCCAAGCGCTCAGATCAGCTGGGATGATATTGATTGACGCCCGTACAGTAAGCATTTTGTACATAGATACTCATCGTCATAAACAATCGAAACAAGGAGATGGAGCAAAAATCAAGCGCGTTATTTTAAGCTTTGGCTCAGTCATCAGATTGACTGCACTGCTCGGTTTTTGCTCGGGTATCATTTTTAGTCTTTTTTTCTTGGGGCTTTGCCTCTACCCTGATGATCAAATGAATAAACCGTCTGTGATGTTTGCATTCCTCATTCCGATCGCAGGCAGTGCGATTTTCTCCTTGCACGCAATGCTGGCATATCCAATTTTTTATTGGATATGCAAAAGAACTGGCGGGCTCCACGTTGAATATTCAAAAGCCATGGACGACGAGTTCACACAGTAACAGGTAGCAGCCCCGTGGCACTAAACAACCACTCAGCGCCTGCCAACCCCACACTCCCCCGCTGCCGGCAGATAAGGCTTCATCGCCGCCGGCCAGGCGGCTTGCATCGCAGGCAGCTGGCACTGGATTTGTCGCAGCATCAGCCGGAGTTTGGCGGCCAGAATGGCGTCTTGCTCAAATAGCATGC
>CBINNO010000379.1:0-2678 GCA_966252055.1 uncultured Rheinheimera sp.
GGCTGAATGTCAGCCGCGCCTGGTCAGGCGCCACCTGCTGGCTGGCGCTGCCGGTAACGGCAACAAATGGAAAATCCGGTAACGGCGACGCTTGCGCAACAAAGCTGACCGGCAAACAACTCAGCAGCGCAAAAAGGCAGCCAGCTAACAAAGTATTCAGGTTCATGGCCCATTCTCCAGAGCAGAAACGGCAGGCCTGCGGGTCATATGCCACAACGGCTTGCCAAAAGTTTTGATTGTAAAGAATTCAGCAGCACGCTGCAGAGTCATATGCTGCCACGCCGGATTCCTATCAGATGGCAAAAAGCGCCCCCGGTAAGGATAGCCAGATTGCCCTGACAGAATCCGGCAAGCTGGGTTTTCAGCAACCCGATGACTGGATCTGAGCCAGTGCGGCCAGATACTGTTTGCGCTCTGCCGTGTAATGCCACCAGTCCTGTGGTTCGTCACCGGCGATAAAACGGGTCACTGACAGCAAAACGTCAATCACACAAGGGTCATGCCGCACACCGGTCAGTTGACACAGCTGCTGATACAACTGATAAGGATCACGCCCCAGCAAATCTGCCGGCTGATGGATGCCCAGCAATTGCAAATCGGCGGCACCGGCTTTGCCGATATTGGGCAGGTCAGTCAGCTTGCTCAGCGTGGTTCGGTTTACACGACTGGGTTTCATGTCATCCTCACAAGTCCCATTTCCACCGCCAGCCAGCTGTATGGCCGGCATTTTGGGCGAAACAACGGTTGCATCATGCCAACAAGCTGTCAAACATGAAGTATTCAATGAGTATCTAAATCAGGTTGCACTCAGAATAGCGGCTCTGCAGTGAGCGCGGCCGCAGCACCCTGTCGGCGGTTAACAGGCCGCCCATTGGCGGTGGCTGGCCACTAAAGCCGGGCCTGTGCCGCCGGCGGTGAGCGCCCCCACAATGACAACGCCAGCATCAGACCAAACCCCAGCACCGGGGCGGCGCCATAACCCAGCAATGGCGCCGGCGTGACACCGGCCACTGAGCCACCAAAACAGACGGCATAATAACCGGCGACCGCCGCCAGCCAGGGCTGGTCCTGCTGGCTTTGGGCATAAAGGCCGACCAGCAGCAACACAGCTGCCGCCAGCAGCGCCGCGCCAACACGCCAGTCAGTCTGCCAGGCCAGCGCAAATACGCCTTCGACATAAGGCACCGGCGCCAGCGGGTCCGGTTGCTGCAACGCCAGATAACTCAGGCCAGCCAGCGCCAGCAAAGTCAGCCATAACATCAGATTGACCTGCACCGCCCGCAAACCCGGTAGCAGCAATAACAACATAGCGACTGTCAGTGCCAGCAACTGAGCCGCATCGGTTTGCAGCAATAAAAACACGCCGGCACTGAAGGCCAGCACCGCCACCGGCACCGCGCGCCCCGGCTGCGGTATCAGGCGCCCGAGCAGCACCAGCAAGGCCGGCAACACCAGCGCACTGCTGTATAACTGAAAAGCGCCCAGGGTCAGCCAGCGCTGCGGCGTAACTGCCAGCGCAGTGCTTGTTTGAGTGGCATCTGTCGGGATGGCCACAACACTACTGAACAGCGGCGCAGCCAATAACAATACTAACAAGGCCGCCAGCGCCTGCAAAGAACCAGCACCGGCCGCGCTGGTGGTGCGGCTGCCGGTCACCAGCAGTCCAAGCGCCAGCACCCAGGCAAATCCCTGCACAAAAAACAGCAGATGCGGCACCTGCGCCAGCGTTAACAGCGCAAAACCAGCCAAAGGCGCGGCACTGCACAGCCACAACCAACGCGAGGAAGCCGCTGTACTGACCACATTACTGGCCACAGCACTGACCACGGCCCCGACCGGCTCGGCCACCTGTGCAGCGGCCTCTGTGTGGTGTTCAACCCCTTGTCCTGCCATCGCAACCTCCTTGGCACAACCCAAAACGCCGCGGGCAACCCAAGTTTGCCCTGCCAGCGCTGAGCGCCGGCAAGCCACGGCGCAGCTACAACGTAATACTCAGAATATCCTGAAAAAACAGCCATATTGCAAGCCAGAACTGACTGCCCCGACCTGCAACAGCAGCCAGCGGCAGTGCGCTGTTTTTCAGCGGCTGCTTTGCTCTTTTTTGTTCAGATGTTCGGTGAAACTGAAGCCGGCATCAATACGCTCCAGCTCCATCAGCACTTTGGCGACAATCTCATCGTCCGCTTCAGCCGTCTGTGGCAAATCGGTATAAATCAGCTGACGCATCAGGTTTTCGATGCAAACCTGACGTTTCTTATAGTGGCTGTACAGCGCAAAAGTCAGGGCGGCCAGGCCGGTTACTGTGGTTTGCACCACGGCCGAACTCAAGACGGCGTTGTCAGCATCCAACAGTGCCTTGCCAAGCACTTCGAGCGAAGGCCAGATCACGACGGCAATCCCCAACAGCAGCGCCAGCCAGAACGCCACTTTATTTAACAGCGCGTAGCTGCGCGCTTTGATATACAAATCGTGCACCAGCAAATAACGCTTTTCGGTGACCAAATCCGGCTGCTGCGCCTGAATTTGTGGCCCCCAATGACTGGCGGCAAACTCAAACAATAATCGGGCACTGGTCAGAGTCAAACGGCTGGCGGCCATTGCGCGCTCCATATCTTCGGCTGGGGTGCTGTTCAGTGTGGGCGGCCAGCGGGCCGGATGCAAACCCGCACCACAAATCG
>CBINNO010000380.1:0-2676 GCA_966252055.1 uncultured Rheinheimera sp.
TGGGCCTGCGATGGGTCTTTGATTTGGTTGAATAATTCGGCGAGGCGCAGCTGGTGGATAGCGCGGATGGTGTTGTCGCTGGCGCCGGTCAGATAAGGTAATGACTGCTGATAATGTGTAATGGCGGCCAGATATTGGCCCTGTAGCTGTTCGGTGCGGGCCAGATTGCCAAGCGCGGTGCTGATTTTGCCGCTGTGGCCGGTCGGCAGAATCGCATCCAGCGCGCGCTGGCGATACAGTGCGGCGTAAGTCAGCTGGTTACGGCTGTGCGCCAGCAAGGCTTTGTTGGTGTTGAGTTCGAACACAAACAGCGGGTCGCGGCTTTTGGCAAAGCGGCTTTCGGCCAGCAGCAGGGTTTGTTCCATCTGGTCGCGTTGATTCAGGCTGTACTGCAGATTGGCCAGCTCCACCAGACGCAGCGGGTCGCCAAAAACGTCAAACAGCAGCGTCAGTTTTTCGCTGGCCTGGGCGGCATAAGTTTTGGCTTTGTCACGCTCGCCGCTGCTCAGCAGCACTTTGGCGTAATAAAAATTCAGCTGCGCCTGCAGCACCGGCGGGTTGTCGGTTTGGCTCAGCAACTGCTCAGCCAGCTGACGCAGCTCGGCGAATCTGTGTTTATCGTAATAAAAATCAAGCAGATAAGATTGCAGCTTGTGCCACTGGCTACTGTGCACCGGCGCGCCCTGCAGCGCTTTTTGCAGTTGTTGTTCACAGGATGGCTGCGGCTGGCGGCAGAATACTTCGTGGTCACTCAGATGTTCTGACGCCGCTGCGCTGCCTATAAAAAGATTGGCTATAAAAAAATTGGCTGTTAACAGGCTGGCTGCCAACGCCGCTGGCCTTGGCATTGCACAAAAACGCCACTTTTTCCGGTCTTGCAATGCCATCCCCTTCTACAACAGGTTTTATCTGCCAAATCAACCACTCAGGTGTTGATTTGGCAGTTGTAGCCTGAAGCAGGGGACGGCGTCAATCCAGCACTATCGCCTTGGCAGCGAATGATTCAAAACCGGTCCGGAATTTATGCTGGCTGTGCTTTGAGCGGCTGCACCGGCGCTTCACGGATTGGCAGATTGGCAAGCGCAGCCAGTGCCGCCAGCGCCATATCGGCGTACCACATCCAGCTGTAATCGCCTTGCAGCGTCAGCGCCATACCACCGAGCCAGGCGCCAAAAAAGCCGCCAACCTGATGCGAAAACAGCGCGATACCAAACAAAGTGGCCAGATAGCGGGTGCCAAATAATTTGCCGACAATGGCGGCGGTCGGCGGCACTGTCGCCAGCCAGGTAAAACCGAGGCCGGCGGCAAACAGATAAAAAGTCCATTCGGTTTTCGGCGCCAGCAGATAAAGCGCAATCAGCACAGCGCGGCTGCCGTACATGGCCGCCAGCACGTGTTTGCTGCGGTATTTATTGACGCAGGCCCCGGCGTACAAACTGCCGGCGATATTGGCAAGGCCGACAATCGCCAGCGACCAGCTCGCCACGTCCGCTGGCAGACCACAAAGGCTGACTTCGCCCGGCAGATGCGTCACCAGAAAAGCGATATGAAAACCACAGGTGAAAAAGCCAAAACTGAGTAAAAAGTAGCTGCGATCGCCAAGCGCCTGCGCCACCGCCTGGCGGATGCTCTGCTCGCCGGCCGCCGGCGCTGCCGGTTTTGGCTGACCGCCACTAAAGTGCGCAATCAGCCCGATGGTCGCAAGCGCAGTCACGGCCAGCGCCCACATGGCGCCCATCCAGCCGACCGTCTGGATCAACTTTTGCGACAGCGGCGCAAAGACAAACTGGCCAAAAGAGCCGCCGGCATTAATCACGCCGGAAGCCGCGCCCCGCGCTTGTGCCGGCAAGCGCTGCGAGGCCGCGCCAATCAGCACCGAAAAACCACTGGCGCCCGAGCCAATCGCCGTTAGCAAGCCGACGGTCAGCACCAAGGTCCAGCTGTCGTTTGCCAGCGGCGTCAGCGCACAGCCGAGCGCCAGCAGCACTAAACCTCCCGTCAGCACCGGCGCCGGGCCATAACGGTCGGCCAGCGCGCCGGCCACCGGCTGCGCCACGCCCCAGCTCAGCTGGGCAATCGCCAGCGCAAAACTGATCGCCGCAATACCAATGCCGGTACTTTGGTCGAGCGGTCCGATAAAAAGGCCAAAGGACTGGCGGATGCCCATGGTCACCATCAGGATGCCGGCCGCCGCCAGCACTATCACCCCGACGCCGGGTTGACGCAAAGTCTGAAACATATCTACTCCGGCATTCGCCATCTGAACCCATCATGTTGCCAGCAGGCTGCCGCCAATGCCAGCGCCGTCGCGGCAACTGATTGTTGTCAGATGCGGCCACTGCTGCCGGTCATGTCCCGCCTGCGCTGCCGGCTTTTGCGCCAGCGCGCACTCCGGCAGAACATAACTGAACAAAAGCAACACTGTAGAAAATCCAGGCGCTGTCGCAACAGATACAGTCCGCGTCTTTTATGGCATGACAGCGGCCGCGTGTTGCGATGGCGCGGCTGCCGGCAAGGGTACTCCCCCGCTTTATCGGCTCAGAACCTGTTACTGACTTTCAGGCTGATCTCCCAGCTGTCGACGCCGGGGGCTGAGGTTAGCGGGGTGGATAAGTCGATATGCACCACATGGTCGTTGCTGGAGCGTGACGAATAAATGCGCGCGCCGATGCCGAC
>CBINNO010000381.1:0-2672 GCA_966252055.1 uncultured Rheinheimera sp.
GGGCCTACTGACGTGGTGCAGGCCATCAGCCGGCGGCGGTCATTGGCTTTGGCAAAAGCGATAGCGGCATGCGCCATGCCTTGTTCGTTATGGGCGCGTAGCGTCGGCAGTGTGTCGCGCACCTGATACAGCGCTTCGCCGATGCCGGCGACATTACCATGGCCAAAAATCGCGAACACGCCGGCGAATAAAGGTTCCACCCGGCCGTCATCTTGCTGGATAAATTGCACGCTTAAGAATTTCACCAGTGCCTGCGCCATGGTCAGGCGGATAGTGGCTTTGTTGGTATTTGTCATGCCGATGCTCCTGTAGCGCTGAAAGGATTGGTCTGACGGCGGTTCAGCCAGGCTTGAGTCAGTTGCCGGTAATTGGCGCGGATCTGGCGCTGCAATTCGCTATCGTCAATCAGCCCGCCCAACCAGGCTTTGGCCGGCGCGCCAAAAATAGTGCGGCCAATGGCAAAACCACGGCACACCGGGAAGTTGGCGGTGCTGGCAAAGGCGGCGCACAAATCGTCGATGGGTGCGTCGAGGCCTAACACAATCACGCCACGGCAATGCGGTGCTTCACGTTCAATCAAAGCACTGACCGACTGCCAGCCGGCCGCTGTTTGCGGCGGTAATTTCCACCAGTCCGGTCGCACACCGAGCTGATAAATCTGTGCCATGGCGTCGCACACAGTTAAATCGTCGGCAGGCAGATCTTTGGGTGGTATCACTTCGAGCAATAATTCGTGGCCTGACAGGGCACAGGCCTGATACAGCTCCTGAATTTGCCGCGCCTGTTGCTGCCACAATGCTTGCGCATCGTTTGGATGCATAAACACTAAACATTTCACCGTATGGCTGCGTGGCCAGCTGACCAGCCGTGAACCGATAGAACGGCCGCCTTCCAGCTCCAGTGGGCGCGAGCCCGGCACTTCCACCGGCCGGCCAATCCACCAGCGGCCAGCGCTGTCAGCTTGCTGTTCCGTAAAAAGCCCGGTCACATCATTCAGCGCGTCCTGACCAAAAGTATCGTCAATCAGCACACCCGGCGCATAACCTTGGGCGGTTAGTTCCAGCGCGGCAACTTCGGCCTGTGCGGCCTGTAAAATCAGCTGCTTCAGTTTCGGCAGGCGCGCGGTGCTGGCACCTGTCGCTTCACACATCTCGACAAACTGCTTGCGATGGTCAAACGCCAGAATACAAAGCTCAGGCCACTGCACTGGCTGGCGTGTCGTCACGCGGTGCAGGTAATTGAGTTCAGTGTCGATATCCGGCCTTTTAATGTCGTGCTGGCGGGCGATGTAATAATCCAGCTCTTCCGGGGTAGGAATGGCCGGGGCACAGCCGTGGCGCGACACCACTAAAGCACCGAAGGCGTTGGCGTAAGTGCAGTATTTTTCATAAGATTCGCCGCGCAGCCAGCCGCGAAGGAAACCGGCCATAAAGGCGTCACCGGCACCTAATACGTTGAGTACTTCGACCCGCACCCCGGCAGCGAAAAAGGCGTCGTCGAGGCTATCCGGTATAGCGCCGTCAAAGATGCTGCAGCCGTCGGCGCCGCGTTTGAGCACAATCACTGCATCGGTCAGCCGGCGCAATGTTTTCAGGCAGGCGATAGTGTCGGTGCTGCCACCGGCGATATGTACTTCTTCTTCGGTGCCAACAATCAAATCACACAAAGGCACAATCGACTGCAAATGCGCGCTGACGCTGTCGTTGCTGACAAAGCGGTTGTCGCCTTCGCCGGGGCGGGTTAAGCCCCACAGCACCGGGCGATAGTCGATGTCGAGGATCACCTTAGTATTATTGGCGCGGGCATAACCAATAGCGGTGCGGGCGACGTGGTCGACATGCGCAGTGGAAAAATGCGTGCCGGTGATAAGCAGCGCTTTACTCGATGCAATATAAGCTTCGTCAAAATCGCTGACATCCACCGCCATATCGGCGCAGTCAGCGCGGTAAAACAACAGCGGAAACTGCTGTTTGCTTTTAATCGATAAAATGGCCAGCGCGGTCAGCCGGTTCGGGTCTGTCACGACATGGCTGACATCGCAGCCTGCGCTTTTAAGTTCCTGGCGGATAAACTGGCCAAATTGCTCGTCGCCAACCCGGGTCAGCATGGAAGCTTTTAAACCAAGCCGCGCCGCACCAAAGGCGATATTGCAGGACGAACCACCGAGTGATTTGGCGAAAGAGCTGATGTCCTGTAGCCGGTCGCCAATCTGCTGGCCGTACAAATCGACCGAGGCACGGCCTAAGCAAATCACGTCGAGCTGTTTGTCTGAAACTAATGCTGTCACCCGCTGACTCCTGCTGTGTGAAACCTGTCTGAAACCTTCTGCCCTTTTTTGCACGTTCTGCACGCGTCTGCACGTTCTGCACGCGCTAAAAAAGGGCCGGACGCTGCCATTTATCGGGCCGCGTGGCTGGTTGCGGTAACGCATTGCTACCGGTAGCCAGTTGTCGAAAATGTCGTCAGATTAGAATGAAAATTCTATCAGATCAACTATTGGAATAAATATTTTATTGAAGTACACTCCGCTGCAGTGAAGTATTTCGGTGGGTGGCAAGCGCCACGCCAGCACCACAGGTAATGACGACAACAGCATGAGAACAGCCCGGCAACAGTCCCAGTTAGAGCAGCAAATCAGCAGCCGTTTCGCCGAACTCAGCGACCGGCTGCAG
>CBINNO010000382.1:0-2667 GCA_966252055.1 uncultured Rheinheimera sp.
AAGGTCAAACTGACTTTGCCGTAGCGGCCGCCCTCAAGATAACGCTGGATGCCGTCGCCGCTGACGCCGCCGCGTACTGCGCCGACGGAGGGCGTGACATAACGTACTTTTTCCCAGCGGTAATATTCTTTATCCAGCAGGTTGAACACGCCGGCGGTCAGCTCTAAGGCGGGCAGCAGTTGCCATTGCAACGACAAGTCACTGACCAGCGCGCTGTTGCTCAGAAAAGACGCGGTGCCGATGCTGCCGTTTGATTTGGTTTCCCAGCTGTCTTTGGCTTTTTTGGCGGCCTGGTAACGGTTGTTCAGCAGCAGGCGGATGTCGTCGCTCAGCTGATAACCCACCCCCAGCACTGCGCTCCATGGCGTGACTGAGTTGAGCGGCCGGCCGTTGCTTTCCTCGCCGCTCTGGTAAGTCGCCGCCCAGTTCAGCCGCCATTGCGGGCTGCCCGTCCAGGCGCCGCTCAGCTCAGCGCCTTTGACAGTGGCTTCGTCCAGATTGAGCGGCATGCTGTAAATCGCGCCTTGCTGCACAGTGCAGGTGCCGCGCGAACAGCTTTGATACTGCGTATTTGGATTGGCGACCTGCTGGGCGTTCACAATCATGTCGGTGTAACGGTCACGGAACAGGCTGATTTGGTGTTGGCTTTGCCCGAGCGTCAGCTGATAAGACAATTCCAGATTCAGGCTGTGCTCGGGCTTGAGGTTGGGGTTGGCCTGCGCGGTCGGCACTGTCACTGTGTTGCCGGTCGCCACTTCCTGCAGCGTGGTGGTGCTGGTTTGCAGGTACATGTCTTCGGTGGTTGGGGCGCGAAAACCCCGGCCCACCTGCAGGCTGAAGCGCGACTGGTTGTCGAGGTCGTAATGCAGCTGCGCCTGATAACTGCCAGAACTGAAGTCGACCGCTTTGACCGAGCCGGTTTTGTCCTGATAGCTGGTCGACAGACTTGGGTCGTAATCGAGCTGGTCGTAGCGGCCGCCCAGCACCAGGGACCAGGCGCTGTTGGCAATACTCAGCTGGTCGCGCAGATACAGCGAACGGGTTTGGATATTGGTTTGTGGCACAAAGGCCGGGTCGGTTTCCAGCGTGGCGAGCGTACTGGTACGGCCGACAAAACGGCGGTCCAGCGCCAGGGTGCTGACGTCTTTGTCCTGCCATTGCAGGCCGTAAGTCAGCTGTTGATGCAGGTTGTCACTGCTCATTTCTTTATCAAAAGCGGCGGTCCACTGCGTGGTTTTCTGACGAAAATCGCGGTCTTCTTCGCGCAGGCACGGCGTGACATTTTGCGGGCAGGTGGCGGTCACCAGCATGCGGGTCAGGCCGTGGTTGCGGCTGTTCTGGTGGTCAAAGCGCACTTGCAGGCTGTCGTACAGCGCGGTGCTGTTCAGGTTTTCATACTGCAGGCTGTGTTTGTCGCGTGTGTTGTCATCCAGGCCCTGGCGGTTTAAGTAGGTCTGGTCGACGCGGGATAAGTTATTGAGCGTGCTGTCGAGCTGGTAACTGTCGAGGCTGTAACCGATTTTTTGCTGTGGCAGAAAGGCATATTGCAGTTTGAGCAGCAGGTTGCGGCTTTTGGCTGTCAGCGGGTCGGCGGCGGTACGGCCCGGGCCTGTGCTGCTGTTGTCGCCGTCGAAGCTTTTGCTTTCGTTGCCATCGCGGGTGCTGTACACAATCAGGCTTTCGAGGCGGCCGACGCGGGCGGCGCCGGTCACGCTGTGCAGCCATTCACTGTTGTTGCCGCTGTACTGGGTTTTTAAGCGGATGGCGCCATCGTCGCCCTCCGCTTTTAAATAATCGGCCGGATCTTTGGTCTGGAACAACACAGCGCCACCCAAAGCGCCACTGCCGGCGGTGATGGCGTCGGCGCCTTTGAGGATGTTCACTTGCTTCAGTGCGTCCGGGTCTATGCCGCCAAGGCCGGAGCGGAAAAATTCATAAGGCGCGTGGCTGTCCGGGTCCATGGTTTCACCCAGCGCCAGGCCATCGACAGCGATTTTGACGCGGTCGCCTTCCACCCCGCGGATGTTAAAACCGCTGGAGCCAAAGCGGCCGATGTCGGTCAGGCTGACGCCTGGCAACATGCGGACCAGATCGGTCAGATTGCTGACTTGCTGCGCGTCGATATCGCTGGCGCTGACTTGTTGCTGCGCCAGCTGCGGGCTTGGCGAAATGGCTTCGGCTTTCACTTCGACCGCATCGAGCGTTTTGGCCTGAGCAGCGTTAGCGGCATTTGCGGTGGTTGCTGCGCTGGCGGCAGCTGCTTTGGGGGTGACGGATTCCGCGGCGCCCGCCTGCAGCGAAAGACCCATCAATGGCGCAAGCGCCAGCATCGTCAGAGAGTAACGGCATTTCATCGGAGGTGTTTCCTTAGTAAAAGCTGCCGATCAACAGTCGGCATTTTAATGAATGATAATTATTCGCAATAAAGTGTTTTAAAAAAATTGAACTGAATCAATTTGTTAAATGGCGTCATGCCAGCTTGTGGTTGGTGTTCATGACAGTGTTTCTGGTACAGGCCCGTCCGTTGCCAGTGACAGCAGCTGGCCTGCCTGTTGTTTAAACCCACTGCGGCTCGGTGGTCCGAAACGGGCTGTAACCAAGCGCTGCCGCAAAGGGGCTTTTACAAAGCGCTGTCGCCAGGCGTTTTCGCCAAACGTTTTCACAAAG
>CBINNO010000383.1:0-2662 GCA_966252055.1 uncultured Rheinheimera sp.
GGCAGGTGCTGGCCTCGGACATCAGCACCCGAGTGCTGGCCAAAGCGGCCCAGGGACTGTACCCGCTGGAGCAAGCCAGCCAGATCCCACGGGAATTTTTAAGCAAGTATTGCCTCAAAGGCGTCGGTGCAATGGAAGGGCAATTCGTGATGGAACGCTGGCTGCGCGACAAAATTCAGTTCTTTCACGGCAATCTGAACGCCACGCTGCCGGATATCGGCAACTTTGACGTGATTTTCCTGCGCAATGTGATGATTTATTTCGACGTGGATACCAAACGTCAGGTGGTGAACCGGATCCGGCAGTTACTTAAACCCGGCGGTCACCTGATAATAGGCCACAGTGAGAGTCTGCACGGTGTCAATGATACGTTGCAGATGATCAAGCCGTCTGTATTCCGTCGTGTGTGAGTGGTGTGAATGTCGTCTTATATTCTGATGCCTGGCGATTATGCGATGGCTGAACAACATGGGCAGATCAGTACGCTGTTGGGTTCCTGTGTTGCACTGGTATTCTGGCATCCGCAACAACAATTTGGTGCCATGTGCCACTATGTCCTGCCAGGCCGCGGCCGGCACGCCGGTCAGACCGAAGCACTGAACGGCCGTTATGCCGACGAATTTATGCTGTTGCTGATGAGCGAGCTGAACAAACGTCAGCTGGCACCCGCACAATTTCAGGTCAGCGCCTATGGCGCGGCCAATATGTTTCAGCAGCTGAATATCACCTGTGCCGATCAGGGAGCCGGCAGCGAAACTTTGTGTATCGGTTGCCTTAATGTGGCCTGCCGTAATCGTCAGGCCGCCCGCCGGGAGACACTGCGTCATGGTTTTGTGTTGGGTGACACCGATTTGGGCGGCACCGGCCACCGACACCTGAGTTTCGATATCGCAACAGGGCAAGTGGTGCTGAAAAAAATGCAGCAACCACTGCGCCGCAAAAGAGGCTCTGCTTAATGAGTAAAAAGATCCAGGTTTTTATCGTCGATGATTCCGCCGTCGTGCGTCAGGTGCTCAGCGAAAAGCTGGCAGAGGACCCACAAATAGAGGTGGCCGGTATTGCGCCGGATCCGATTTATGCCTGGGACAAAATGCAAAAACAGTGGCCGGACGTCATAGTGCTGGATGTGGAAATGCCCAGAATGGACGGCTTCAGTTTTCTGCGCAAAATCATGGCCGAGCGGCCAACACCAGTGGTGATCTGTTCGACGCTGACCGAAAAAGGCGCCGAAACCAGCATTCAGGCGCTGGAAGCCGGCGCCGTCAGCATAGTGACCAAACCCAAAATGGGTCTGAAGCAGTTCTTGCAGGACTCCGGCAATGATATAGTCGCGGCCGTCAAAACCGCAGCCCAGGCGCGTATTGACAGGCTGCGCGCCGTGGCAGCCCGCAAACCGCTGACTGCAAAACTGACCGCCGATGCCATCCTCGCTCCGGCTACCACGGCGATGAGCCAGACCACCGAACGTATTGTGGCGATTGGCACCTCAACCGGCGGCACCCAGGCGCTGGAGCAAGTGTTATCCCGGCTGCCCCGGGTCTGTCCTGGCATCGTCATTGTGCAACATATGCCGGAAAAATTTACCGCCGCCTTTGCCGAACGGCTGCACAGCGTTTGTCAGATTGACGTGATAGAAGCGCAGCACAATATGCGGGTGATGCCAGGCCGGGCTTTGATTGCGCCGGGTGGCAAACACATGCTGCTGCGCCGCAGTGGCGCCCAGTATTATGTCGATGTGGTGGCTGGCCCTGTGGTCAACCGGCATATCCCTTCGGTCGATGTGCTGTTTCGCTCTGTCGCCAAAACTGCCGGTCGCAATGCACTTGGCATCATCATGACCGGCATGGGCGATGATGGCGCTGCCGGTTTGCTGGAAATGCGCCAGGCCGGCAGCAGAACTGTGGCACAGGATGAAGCATCCTGCGTGGTCTTTGGCATGCCCAAAGAAGCCATCAAAAAAGACGCCGTCGAACAAATTTTACCGCTCAGTGACATTCACAAAGTCATTCAGCATTGGTAACAAAGGAGCAGCCGGTTCGCGGGCTGTCACATGGAAAAAGGAGGATAGTGATGAACATTCTGGTATTGGATGACAGTCAGGTGTCACGCTTGTTTCTGGTCAACTATCTGCAGGAAGTCCTGCCGGATGCCACTATTTTGCAGGCGGGTTCCGGTGATGAAGCCGTCGCGATTGCCAACAGCCAGCCGGTTGAACTGGCAGTGCTGGACTACAACGTGCCCGATCTGAACGGCCTGCTGGTCGCCAGGCAAATCCGGTTGCGCCACCCAACCGCTATCCAGGCGCTGTTGACCGGTAATATTCAGCGCACAGTGCAGGAAGCGGCTGAACAGGCCGGCCTGCTGTATTACCGCAAGCCAATTACGGCCGAGCTGGCTCAGCATATTGTCCGCGATGCGCTGGCTGCCAGAGCAAACCTGCGCTGAACACATCTCCGGCAGCGGCAATAAGGGGGGCCAACAGTCCCACTTTATTGCCGCTGCCGGGCATTTTCCTGACCCTTTGCTACAGCGTCCCGCACTGACGTCCAAGTCCGCTATTACGAATAATTTTCATTTGCATGGTTTTGCCTTATAATTGCGCTTTTGCTGATTCAGGATCTGGCATGCTGTATTTGCTGGCGTTTTGCTGTTTTACCCTGTT
>CBINNO010000384.1:0-2649 GCA_966252055.1 uncultured Rheinheimera sp.
GCCAATGCGCCATTGTTTCCCACGCTGAACAATCCGTTGCAAATCGCCGGCTATTGCTGCCTGCCGCAATCTACTACAATAGCCGCCTTCACCGGTGTGGCCGCAGGTATCGGGCCTGTCGCAGGCTGCGCCGGCTCTGGACGGAACTTCGATGTCGCTAAGTCGTGAACAGAAAATCGGCGGGGCCTTTGCGGCGACCGCCTACACCTTATGGGGCATAGCTCCGCTGTATTTCAAACAAATTGATCAGGTACCGGCGCAGGAAATTCTGCTGCACCGCATCGTCTGGTCTTTTGCCTTATTGGCGCTGCTCATCACGGTGATGAAGCTGTGGCCCAATATTGTCGCGGTGCTGAAAAAGCCGAAGATGGTGGCGGCGATGCTCGGCACCGGCTTGTTGCTGGCCGGCAACTGGGGGCTGTTTATCTGGGCGGTCAATAACCACCATATGCTGGACGCCAGCCTGGGTTATTACATCAACCCGCTGCTGAATATTCTGCTGGGTATGTTGTTTTTAGGTGAGCGGCTGCGGCCTTTGCAGTGGGGCGCGGTCGCGCTGGCGGTCAGTGGGGTGCTGCTGCAGCTGATCCATTTTGGCTCTTTGCCCTGGATTGCGCTGGTGCTGGCCGGCAGTTTTGCGCTTTATGGTCTGTTTCGTAAAAAACTGGCGGTCGATGCCATTGGCGGGCTTTTTGTCGAATCCTTGCTGCTGATGCCGCTGGCACTCTGGTATTGGTGGCAGTTCGCCGACAGCCCTTATGCCGACTTAACCGCCAACAGTGCCAGTCTGAATTTGTGGCTGCTGGCGGCTGGTATTGTCACCACAGTGCCGCTGTTGTGTTTTATCGCCGCGGCCAAACGGTTGCAGCTGTCGACCATGGGATTTTTCCAGTACATAGGCCCCAGTTTTATGTTTGTGTTTGGCGTATTTTTGTACGGCGAAGCGCTGGATAACAGCAAACTGCTGACTTTTGCCTTTATCTGGACCGCGTTGGTGCTGTACAGCTTTGACACCTGGCGCCACCTGCAAAAAGCGCGGCGGGCGGCACGTTTAAATCAGCCGGCCGCTGGCTGAGCAGCCGGCGGTCGCAGCGCAAAGGCAGCCTGCGGTCGTTATCCGTGTTTGGCGGCTGTCCCAACAGACGATGCCGGCGCTGCTGCCGGCAACATCCAGCGGCCCAGCCGGTCGCTTAGCATCAGCAACAGGATGGCCGACAGCACGGCCGCAAGGCCAAGACCGGCAAAAATACTGAGCGCCTGCTCTGCCAATCCGCTGTGTTCTGTTAACCCGCTGTGCGCCAATCCGCTGTGCTCTGCCAATCCGCTATGCGGGGCGGTCTCGCCTGACGACGCGGCCACGCCACTGCCAATCAGGCTGCCAACCCAGCCGGCCAGTTTATTGGCCAGTGCCAGAAACAAATACCACAAGCCCATCAGCAGCGCGGCCATTTTCAGCGGTGCCAGCCGGCTCACCATCGACAGGCCGACCGGCGACAGACACAGTTCCCCCAGCGTGTGCAGCAGATAACAGAGCACCAGCCACCACAAACTGGCTTTGCCGCTGTCGGCTTGCTCTAAAGTGGCCGCCACCATGGCGGCAAAACCGGCAGCGAGCAGCACCAGCGCCAGCGCAAACTTCTGCACTGTGCCGGGCTGACGTGGGCCAAGCCGGCTCCATAACATGGCGAGCAGCGGGCCGCACAGCAGAATAAACAGCGGATTAAGCGACTGGAAAAACGCCGGATTAAGCTCAATCCCGAATACAGTGCGGTCAATATAGTGGTCGGTGTACAGATTCATCAGGCCGCCCATCTGCTCAAAACCGGTCCAGAACACCACGGTAAACAGGCCCAGCAGCAAAATGGCTTTGAGCTGATCCCGCTCGCCGGCCGTCAGCGGCGTGTCGGGTTGTGCCACTTGCTGGCGATTAGGCGCAAGCCCGACTTCACCCAGCAGACGCGGCGCCAGCCGCCATTGCAGCAACAAAGCCAGCAGCATGCCAAGGCCTGCCAGCAGGAAACCCGTGTGGTAATGGCGGATCTGCACTGTGCCTGCCGCGGTGTCGATGCTGCTGCCGGTCAGCTGCAGCAGCAAGCCCACACTGACGCCAGCCAGCAACATGCCGCTGTTGACGCCGAGGTAGAACACGGTAAAAGCGCTGTCGCGCCTGGGGTCGGCCGGGCTGTACAGCTGGCCGACCAGGCTGGCGATATTGGGTTTAAACAACCCATTGCCGGCGACAATCAGGCCAAGCCCGAGATACAGCGGCCACAGCTGCAGGCTGCTGAACTGCTGCGAGGCGCCGGCCGGCAGCCACCACTGTGACGGGACTGCCAGCAGCAGTTGCCCCAGCGCCATCAAGGCCGCACCGGCCAGAATGGCGCGGCGCGCGCCCAGCCAGCGGTCGGCCAGATAACCGCCCAGCAGCGGTGTGACATACACCAGCATGGTAAAAGTGCCATACAGCGACAGCGCATCCGCCTGGGAAAAGCCAAGGCCGCCGCCTTGCTGGCGCACGGTATCGGCCAGATACAGCACCAGCAGCGCACGCATCGCATAATAGGAAAAACGTTCCCACATTTCAGTGCCAAACAGCAGGCTGAGGCCGGCCGGATGACCCAATAACTGGCGGGTGCCGGCTGGCGAAGC
>CBINNO010000385.1:0-2648 GCA_966252055.1 uncultured Rheinheimera sp.
CGTCAATAGTCAGCTGCCGTTCGCTCTAAGTTGGAATACTGTAGTTAGTCAATCTTCCAATTTTGCGACTGCGCGGGATGTCGCTCGGTCCAGGCTTTCAGGTTATTCCTGCATGCCTGGCTGATGTAGCCAAGTTTTTTATGTCTGCCACTGGCCATAAACATTTCCAAGAAATAATAGTCACCAACTTGAGTGGCGTTTAGTTGTTGTAAGCGCTCAATATCTGCACCCCATTTTTCCCATAAAGCTTCTTCATACACCACATCCACCATATTGATGCGCAACCAACGACCTCTTAAGGCGTTGGAGAAAAAACCTGCCCGCTCACTATCGATTTTCAGACTAAAACTATGGTATTGAGCATTATACTCACACTCAATATCTACCAAACGGCCTGATAGCTGATAAATCGCTGTGACAAATAAAAAGACACCTAATGCAATCATTGATTTAAACACCATTTATTTTCTACTCAATGCCCGCCGCTGAAAAATATTGCATTTACAAACTTTCTCTTTAACCGAAAACACATTCGTTCTGTCTATTCGTGGCACGTCCCTGTGATGAGGCTATTTCACTGAATTTTCTAAACAAAAATTTTGTTCAGTTAAATGAGCGACAACTTAGAGGGTTACCACCTTGTTCAAACCCCCATGACAGCACAATTTTTGTTTCAGGGTCGACGACATAATAAATCAGGCATTTACCCACCCATTCTTTTTCCATCGGCGTATTTGGCAGTATTTCCTGAACAAAAACATGATAGATCAACTGTCCGTGCGCATTGCTGTCAATATGGGTCAGGCCGTAACCACCAAGCACATAATCCCCCCGAATATATTGACCAGCACGGGAGAATTTGTGTGGCATTTTTTCAAACATGACTACTTTGCCAACATCATGTTTATTTGTCATATCAATAAAATCCTGCTGCCCAGCGGCACAAGAGATCAATGTCAGTAGCATCAGTGACGACAGTAAAATTCTGATTAAATGATTTACCATTTATTTCTCCCAGTGATTAACCGCAGATGGTAGTAACTCGAATAAGGCTGAGCAGCAGCCAATAAGGTCACTGCATATGAAGGTGGCATCGTCAGGATCAACGAGGCCTGGTCATCAGGTATAAAGGAAAAATCATGTAAACCGTCATGGAACTCCGCAAAGGCATCCATGTAAGGCCCTTTGCCAACGGATTGCATAAATTGCGATTTATCGTAGTTCATGCCTATTTCTGAGGGGCTTAATGCGCCTCCTTTCCATTTCTCATAAAGGTTTTCTGGCAACTGAGACCCCACATCAGACTGCCCTCTTTGTTTCAAGTGAGGGTTGCCATCTTCATTGTAGGGCTGACCCGTTTGTTTACTGATTTTTGTGCTGACCGTGCGATAAAGCTCTTTTGCACCCATTGTTACAGCCTGTGTCAAAGCAGCCATTCTTGCGCCAGCAGCACAGCCGCTCCCGGAAACCTCTCCCGCAGCGCAGCCACCTAGTCCAGCAACACCTACCCGGAAAGCGGCATTGCCTAAGCCAGTCACTTTACCAAAATTAGCATAACCACCAGCCGCACCTGCAATCGCGCCAGTCATTGCGCCACGAAGCGCGCCGGTGACAGAGCGAGTTTGCAATGCTCCACCAACGAATCCGCCAGCAGCACCTGCAATAGCACCAACCGCAATTGAGCCTGCAGTCGTCAGCGTGGCGGCTGTAGCAGCAGTTGTCGTCGTCGCTGCTGTTGCAGCGGTGCCCCAATATGGTCCCCAAGCAGAAACCCAGCCTGTCGCAGCACCAACTGTAAAATACGTCACTGCGATAGCTGTAGCCACTTTCCAATACTTTTTGATTTTGCTTCTCAGGCCACTAAACAAATACCCACTGGGGTCGGTATAGCTCATCGGGTTATTGAGCACATAACTATACCGGTTAAAACTCTGCAGATTATCCGCTTGCTGAATAAAGGGGTCGGCCTGCATAAACCTGCCCAGCACCGGATTGTAGGTGCGACCACCCATGTGGATGACCTCAAAGTCATTCACCATGTCATGGCCGGTGTAACCGTTGGTCAGCGCGTTGTTGCTGTATTTGAGCACATAGCTGGTGACCTGATATTGCCGGCCCCAAGGGTCGTACAACAGTTGCTGCACCGGTGTGCCGTCACGGGTGGTTACCGTCGTGGTACTGCCTTGCTGGTCTTTGTACAGATAAAACACATCCCAGCCGCCCTGACCGGTCCGGTGCGTCACTATCGCGTTGCCGACATAAAATTTGTAATCAATCTCGCCACTGGGCAGCGTCACTTTTTCAAACAGATTATCCAGCGTCACTGTGACCGTTTGGCCGGCCGCTCTGTTGTCCACTCGTTTTATCAGTTCGCGATTTGGGCCATAGCTGAAAGTGGTGGTTTCGCTACCTTGGGTCACCACGCTCGGTTTATCAAAGGCGGTGTAAGTGAAGCTTCTTTTACCGTCGTTGGTCACATTGCCATTGGCGTCATAGCTGAAGCTGTAGGGTTTTGTGCCGGTAAAATTACTGTTTTGCCACACGCCTGCCAAGCGGTTGGGTTTGCCGCTGACGTTGTATTGATAAAACCCCACGCCGGATTTGCTGCTGATATTGCCATTGGCGTCATAGCTATAACTTTCACTCAT
>CBINNO010000386.1:0-2644 GCA_966252055.1 uncultured Rheinheimera sp.
GACGCCAGTGTCAAATCAGGGGCTGAGGCGCTGGATTTTCTCGATTCAACCCGTGAGGGCCTGGCCTGGTATCGCGGCTATTTTGACGGCCTGACACAGGCTGAAGTTGAAGCGCCGCTGCAGGTGCTCGGTGCCCTCGCTGTGGTGGTCGGTCACACCCCGCAGCGTCAGGTACAGGCGTTCTATCAGGGCAAAGTGCTGGCGGTTAATGTGCGCCATCCCCGCGATTTTCAGCGCAGTTTCCCGCCAAGACGCTCGCAAGGCCTGTTGATTGACGAGGGACGCTACTACCGGCTGCATGCCGATGGCAATCGGGAGGCGCTCTGACAAGCAGGCTGAGCCCAAGCCAGTTGGCAGTTTAACCGCAGGCGCTTAAGCCTGCGGTATCAGCCATAACACCTGATAAGGCTGCAGCGTCAGCGGTCCGCCTGGCAGCACGACACCGCTCAGCGCATCCTGCCAGCCGCTGGCCGGCTGGGTTTGCGCCTGTTGAGTTTGGGCCAGCTGCGTTTGAGCCAGCAGTGTCAGCTGCGGATGTTCGCTGAAATTCACCAGCAGCAGGCAGCGGCTGGCAGCTCCGGTTACAGCAGCAGACTGGCGCAGATAGGCAAACAGATGCGGGTTGTCGGGAGTCAGAATTTCTGTCGTGCCATTGCCGAGCACCGGCAGTTTGGCGCGGCACTGAACAAGTTGCTGCAGCTGCTGATAAATGCGGCCGGATAATGTGTCCGTTTGGGTCGCTGCCGCCAGTTGCTGGTCTGTCACAGCGACCCGGTTGACCCAGCGGCTGTCGTCTTTTTTCGCCGGCTCAGCCAAATAGCTGTGATCGTTGCCGATGCCAAGCTCATCGCCCAGATACAGCAGCGGCAGGCCGCCGATACTCAGGATCACGCTGTTCAGCAGATAAATCCGTGCCAGCGCATGCGCCAGATGTTGTTCGTTGCCATCCTGCAGCGCCCGCTCTACGCCGGCGAGCGACGCCAGCATGCCAGCCACCCGGCAATCGCCGGTTTGCGGATTTTGCTGAAAGGGCACACCGCTGGCAAAACTGCCGGCAAACTGGCCGGTATAAAACTGGTTCAGGAACTGACGGTGATGGTCCGGGTTGACACCGAGCTGCCAGGCAATGGCGTCGTCAAAAGTCCAGCCGATGTCGTCGTGACAGCGGATGTAATTCACCCAGGCGCAGGAGCGGTCAATAGCAAACCGGCGCTTTAACGATTCGGTCAACAGCCGCGTCTGACGGGTGGCCAGGCTTTCCCACAGCAGCGCCATCAACAGCGGGTTGTAAGACAGCTGACACTCGGTCGGCGCGATGTATTTCACCACTTCGTCGGGGTGGACTATCGCTTCAGATTTAAACTGCAGCGCCGGTGTGGCAATGCGGGCCACTGCGTTAAAAGCTTTGATCACGCTGTGGGCTTTGGGCAGGTTTTCGCAGCAGGTGCCGGCTTCTTTCCAGACAAAAGCCAGCGCGTCAAGCCGCAGTACCGCCGCGCCCTGATTGGCCAGAAACAGCATTTCGGCCGCCATCGCATTAAATACCGCCGGATTGGCGTAATTTAAGTCCCACTGAAAACTGTTAAAAGTGGTCCAGACATGCTTGCCGCTGTTTGGCTCTGGTGTAAAACAGCCGCGGCGAATTTCCGGGAAAATCTCCCTAAGGCTCGGCGCATAACGGTCACGCTCGGCTTCGCTGAAGAAAAAATAATAGTTCTGATACTCCGGATCGCCGGCTTTAGCTCGTTGTGCCCAGCGGTGTTCGTCGGCCGTGTGATTAAAGACAAAATCCAGCACAGGCCGGATGCCTTGCTGATGCAGTTTGGCCATCAAATCAGCCAACTCGGCCATAGTGCCAAGCGACGGCTGGGTGCTGCGATAATCGCTGACCGCGTAACCGCCGTCACTGTTGGGCTCTGGCGCCTTAAAGAGCGGCATCAGGTGCAGATAATTGATGCCGGTTTGTTTTAGATAGGGGATGCGCTGCTCAAGGCCTTTAAAATCGCCAGCGAACAGGTCGACATAACAGGCACCGCCCAGTGCTGTTTCGCTTTGAAACCACTGCTGCGGCTTCGCATCTTCGGCACACAGATAGGCCGGCCTTTCGCCTGCCACTTTCGCCAGCAGTTTCAGCAGCTGCTCCAATTGGTAATAACAATCAAACTGCTGGCCATACAGCTCCAAGTACAGCGCCAGCAGCTCGGGTAACACGGCCTCCAGCCGGGCTGAAAATTGCGGCCACTGCTGGCGCGCCAGGGTTTTCAGGCTGCGGTTTAAGCGTTGTTGCAACTCGCGCGCCTGCTGCTGTAACAGCTGCGGGCTGGCCTTGATTTCTTCAATAGTGGCGAGCATGGGGCTTCCTCAGATCTTTATCAGCATTAAACCCAACCGGACTATGGCCGGCCGGCTGACGTCAAATTCAGCAGCAGTGTGGGCCGGCCGTACAGATACCTTGTTTTTACCGCAGTGTCAGGCGCTTGTATAGTAAAATCTTAAACGATTAAGTTTTATTTTTCCAGTTGGAAAATACAAGCAAGGGGGCTTTTGGGATGATTCTGGAATAAGTTTATTGAATTCAGTGGATTAGGGTTTATTTTGGCGGTCAGCAGGTTACGCTGACAGAGCAGAGCAGAGCAGAGCAGAG
>CBINNO010000387.1:0-2573 GCA_966252055.1 uncultured Rheinheimera sp.
GATGGCATTGGCCAGGATCTGGATGATATGTTCGTCCCGGTAAATCGGGAAGGTCTCATGGCCCGGCGCAAAAAAGAAAATACGACCGCGGCCACGCTGGAAAGTACAACCACTTCTGAGCACTTCGCCGCCCTGATACCAGGAGTTAAAAATCAGCTCGTCCGGCTCCGGGATATCAAAAGGCTCGCCATACATTTCTGATTGCGGCAGTTCCAGATAAGGCGGAATGTTGTAAGCGATTGGATGCGAAGGTTTTAAGCACCAGATGCGCTCGCGCTCGCCGCCTTCGGCCTCGCGCCAGCTCAAATTACAGCTGGTGCCCATCAGGCGTTTAAATAGTTTGGCGTGATGGCCGCTGTGCAACACGATGAGGCCCATACCGGCCAGTACCCGTGCCTGCAGCTTGTCAATCAGGGCGTCGCTGAGTTCGTCGTGATAACGATGGCCCCACCAAATGGCGACCTCGGTGCTGTCAATTAAGGCATCCGGCCAGCCCTGCTGCGGGTCGTCCAAGGTGCTCAGCGTTAAATCAAAGCCATAAGGTTTGAGGTTATTGACGATACAGCCACCGATGGTTTCCGGATAGACTTCCTGCACATCGGCATCTTCTTTTTCATGGCGGCATTCGTTCCAGACAGTGACTTTAATTGGGTCGACTTTAATCATGCCGGTGTCCTCTTATCGGATGCGAAAGTACTGAAATCACGCGCGCTGTAGTCGCGACATTCAATCGACAGAATTTGCAGTGCTGTGGCCATACCGTTGGCCAGAATGACACAAAGCCAGTAGGCCAGCCGCTCAGCAAAAGCCGGCTCGGCCGCCAAAGCCTTTGGAAATAAGCCATCAATCGCCAGATAACCGGCCATCAGCTCGTCGATATGGTCCCAGCGCACTAAACGGTTTTGCATCAGCTGGTCGGCTAAAGCATCTTCGACAACCAGCGTGTCGCCTTTGCCATCAAAGCCCATGCTGTAACGCAGCCAGCAGGCACTGGCAAAACACAGATACTCAATTGACTGGCCTTGCGCGAGGCGCGCGGCCGCGTGCTGAAACAAAGGCTGCAAACGCGCTGAGCCTTGCGCCAGCAAGTCGCTGATCACTTGTTCTTTGATGGCTGGTTCGGGATGCGCAGGCAGGCCCAGCCCGGCGTGCAGCGCCTCGCTAAAACCGGCCAGTGCCGGTGTGGCGACGGCGCCAGCGAAAGTCTGGCTGGCCGCCTGCCCGCTCAGCAGGGCGGCGCAGCTCAGCGCCAGCGCGGCGGCGGATTGTATCTGTGTATCCACTTCTGACTCCTGTTTATGACCGCGCCCATGACTGACGCGGGTTTGGCACTCAAGCTTGGTTGTAGCATCGGTTTTCCCGCCAGGGCCCTGGCATCGGGCACTGCGACGGCGGGTTAAATTTCATCATTGCGCTGGCAAAAACCATAGCATGCCGACACGTTGACACCGGTGTCAATATGCTTTATACCTGACCTTTTCCTGCGCATTTTCAGCTACTTTTAGTCGCTGATTTTTCAGCCTGTTTTTTCTGCACATCTCGCAGCAGGCGCGCAGGCGGTTTGCTGCTATCCGGCAGCTAAAGGGAGGTTCGTGCTGTTATGTCTGCTGTCACCATTAACGATGTGGCCCGTCAGGCCGGTGTGTCGAAAAAAACGGTTTCCCGCGTCATCAACAATGAAGCCAATGTGTCGGTGGAAACCCGCGACAAAGTGCAGGCCGTCATTCAGGCCACTGGTTTTAAACGCAATCCGCTTGGTATGGCGCTGGCAAAAAACCGCTCGTTGTTTATTGCGCTGCTGGCCGACAACCCAAGCCCCGGTTATCTGCAAAAACTGCAAAAAGGCGTGCTGCAATATTGCAGCGAATCGAATATGGGGCTGTTTTTGTACGACTGCAGCTACCGCTCGCCTGGCCTGGTCGACGAAATCGAAGGTTTTATCGACAACACCCTGGCCGATGGCCTGATCCTGGTGCCGCCGCTCAGTGACAAAAAAGAACTGCTGGACATGCTGAACCGCCGCCAGGTCGCTTACGTGCGCATCGGCGCACCGGAGCCAGCACTTGGCGACAGCGTTGGTTTTGACAATCAGCAGGCGGCTTATGAACTCACCCGTTACCTGCTTCGGCTTAAACATAAAGACATTGGCTTTGTGCTCGGTCACCCGGATCAGGGTTCCAGTCAGCGCTGCGAAGCTGGTTTTCGTCAGGCATATGCCGAAGCTGGCCTGGAATTTCCGGAAAAACTGCTGGTGCAGGGCTATTACACTTTTCAGTCCGGCGTCGATGCAGCGGCAGTGCTGTTGAATAAAACGCCGCGCCCGACCGCGATTTTGGCGTCGAACGATGAAATGGCAGTTGGTGTGCTTTATGGTGCGCACAGCCGCGGCCTCAAAGTGCCGGACGATATTTCGGTGGTGGGTATCGACGATATTGCCCTCTCGACCAAGGTCTGGCCGAACCTGACGACGATGCGCCAGCCGATCACCGCTATTGGCTATCGCGCGGCGTACAAACTCATTCGCAAATTGCAGGGCTTGCCGGACGAAAGCCAAAAAAGCCCGGAAGCCGATT
>CBINNO010000388.1:0-2550 GCA_966252055.1 uncultured Rheinheimera sp.
ACAAAATTGTTGCCGTGCTGCCGGCCAGTGCCCGTGCGCAGTACAAAGCGGTGCCGGTGCTTGACGGTCAGGGCGCTTATCTGACGCCGGCGCTGTGGGACATGCATGTGCATTTTGAAGGCCGTCAGCTGGCGGATGATAATGCCCTGTTGCTGCCAGTTTATCTGGCTTATGGCATCACGGCGGTGCGTGAGGCGGCCAGCAATCTGGCGCCCACTGTGCTGAACTGGCGCGCCGAAGTGGCGGGCGGCCAGCGCCTCGGGCCGCGGATCTTTACCGCCGGTCAAAAGTTTGAAGGCATCAATTCGTTGTGGGATGGCGATTTGGAGATCGGCAATACCACTGAGCTGCAAGCCGGGCTTGACCAGCTTGCGCGCTGGCAGGTCGACTTTATCAAGATCACCGAAAACACGCTGGCGCCTGAACTGTACCGCGAGACGATCCAGGCGGCGCGCTCGCGTGGTTTTTTAGTGTCCGCCCATGTGCCTTATGGCCTGTCAGTTGATGAGATGGCGCAGGCGGGCCTGAGCAGCATTGAGCATGCTTCTTATCTGCTGCGGCTCGGTTTTGCCGACGAAGCACAGGTGGCGGCGAAAGTGCGCAATCATCAAATGAGTGTGCAGCAGGCTGCTGCGCATTATGCGCCGGGCGGCAGCGGCCAGTTTGATCAGGCGCTGGCAGTCAAAGGTTATCAGCGGCTGGCGGCGCAGGGCGTGGCGGTGACGCCGACCCTGATTGGTGGGCAGCAACTGGCGAATTTACATGAGACGGACCACAGCAAAGATGCATTTTTACGTTATCTGACGCGGGATTTCACCGCCAACTACCAGTGGCGGATTGACCGGATGGCGGGCGAGAGCCAAATCCAGCGCATCCAGCGCCGGCAAAAAGAACAACTGATTGCCGCCCAATTACCGCTGCTGCAACAAGCCGGCGTGCTGTTGCTGGCCGGCAGTGATTCGGCGGCGCTCAACACTTATGTTTATCCGGCGCAGGCGCTGCATCAGGAATTGCTGCTGTGGCAACAGGCCGGCATGCAGCCGGCGGATATTCTGCGCGCGGCCACGCTGAACGGCCCGCGTTTTATGCGTCTGGAGCAGCAATATGGCTCGGTCAGTGTCGGCAAACAGGCCGATTTGTTGTTACTAAGCAGCAACCCGCTTCAGGACATTGGCGCGACCAGTCAAATCAACACGCTGATTTATCAAGGCAAAGTGTATGACCGTGCGGCGCTGGATGCTTTGCTCAAGCAGGCAGCCACGCAGAAAGAACAACTGGAGGCGACGCGGCCAGTCAATTGAGGAGTGAGCCGGCGTGACTGCTGTTCCTGCGTGGTTCTGCAGGTGCCGGCGTTTGCTTGCCGGCTGGCTGACGGCTTTGTTGCCGCAGCTGCGCCAACCGGCCGCTCTGTTGCCATTTTTTAAGTAACAGGCTGATTTTGTTGGCCAGCGCCTGGTCGCGGCAGCCAATGCGGTAGTGGATCGGCGGAAAAAGATCAAACACGCGCAGCGGTGCTGGTGGCTGAAAATCCTGTTGTTGCGCCAGCTGCTGCAAGACACGTTGCACCGTTTGTTCATCCTGCACCAGCAAGTCGGCCCGGCCGCGCAGCAGCATCAGCACCGCCTGCGTATGGTCGTTCAGTTCAGTGTACTGGCGTGCCTGCGAGACCGTTTGCTGATAGGTGAGCCCCATCACGGCGCTGGCGTTCTGAAACGCCACGATGCTGTGTGGCAGCAGATCGGCACTGCGTTGCAGCGTGCCGCGAAAATCGGCTCTGGCAAACACTTTGTCATGAAAGGTGATGTAAGGCGCGGTCAGAAAGATTGTCGTGTGCTGACCGGCGCTGCTGAGGGGCGCAGTTGTCTGTTCAGTGCCCGCCTGAAGATCAGTGGTACGGCCGGCGGCAGTCCCGGATTGTTCTGGCGCAAACTGGCGCACGGCGAGATCCAGTTCCTGCTGTTGCAGCATCAGGCTGAGTCGGGCATGCGGTGCTTTGACCAGCTGATAAGGCAATTGCAGTTCTTTCAGCAAAGCCTCCAGCAGCAGTTGTTCAAAGCCAGGCTGTTTGCCCTGCAGGCCATAAAGCTGGTCCGACACGCCGAGGCCGGCTTTGAGTACAGGGTGGGCAGAGGCTTCTGCCGCCTGCAACTGCGGGCTGCCCAACAAGGCGGGCAGGGTGGCGAGCAACAGACACAGGCAATACAACAATCCGGACATCAGCATTTGCCTTCTGAATGACATTTTTGACTGGCACGCCCGACAGCGGGCGTCAGGCCGGCCGATTTAAGCATAAGGCGGCGGGGTGGCCCAGCTTGTCAGGCCAGTTTCTGTGGCGTGATCACAGCGCCGCCACCAATAAGTCAGGTCTCGCAGGCTGGGCCTCACAGGCCGCCGTGCACGCTCAGGCCTCGCAGAGTGCTTTCAGCCGTTGCAGCGCCTTGGGAAAGGTTTCCTCAAAATAAGCGATCCACTCGGGCGCGCAGTCGATTTGCACCGTCAGCAGGCAACCGCCGGCAGGGTTGTCGGCAAACAGATAATCCTCGCGGGCGC
>CBINNO010000389.1:0-2528 GCA_966252055.1 uncultured Rheinheimera sp.
GTGCAGCTTGCGACGCCTGCCGATCATGGCCTGCCGGCGGTGCTGCGCTGCGAGCCTTGTTTTGCGCTGCAAACCGAATCGCCGCCAGAGCCGCTGCCTTATCGCAGCGCTCTGACAACAACGCACAGGACGGATGGCTTTTTAACGGCGGGTCCGGCCGGGCGGCCGGCCTGGTATATCAGCAGTTACAGTGCAATTGCGGCGGCGCAGGAAGCGGCAGCTGATGATCTGCGTGCTGCCAAAGCGGCTGAGCTGTGGCGTGCGCAGCAACAAGGGCCGGCAGATGCACAACTGCCCGTCGCAGAGCGCAGCAGTTTTGCCGCCAGCTTCAGCCGGGGGGCCAAAGCCGGTACTTTTTTACACGAACAACTGGAATGGGCCGCTAATCTCGGTTTTGCCGCAGCGCTGGCTGCGCCCGATTTATTGGATGCTCAGCTGGTGCAGTCTGCCGCTCAGTATGGCTTGCTGCGCCAGCGGCCGGACGGTCAATGGCAACGGCTGATGACGGCCAGCGACCTTGAAGCGCCTTGCCTGTTCAGCCGGGCAGAAGATGCGGTGGCGGCACTTTCGCAGTGGCTGCAAACTTTGCTGAACTGGCAATTGCCACTGGGCCGGCCGGCCACTTTAGCGACCTTGCCGGCGTATCAGGCAGAACTTGAGTTTCTGCTGCCGGCCGACAAAGTCGAACTGAAACTGCTCGACCAGCTGGTACAGTGCTTTATCTGGCCCGGACAGCCAAGGCCTGTCCTGCAGGCGCGTCAGCTCAATGGCATGCTGAAGGGTTTTATCGATTTGGCACTTTGTGACGGCGAAACCTACTATGTCGCTGATTTTAAGAGTAATTACCGCGCAGACGGCGATTACAGCGAAGCCGCACTGGTGAGCGCGATGTTGCAGGCCCGCTACGATTTGCAGGCTGCGCTGTATGGCCTTGCCTTGTATCGTTTGCTGCGCTCGCGCGGCAAAGAGCAGCTGCCAGGCCCCGCCTTGTATTGGTTTTTACGCGGTGCTGCCGAAGGGGTAGCCCCAGCTTTGCAAGACGCCGGTGGTGTGCTGGCGGTGCCGCTGGATGGCCGGTTTATCAAAGCGCTGGATGCGATGTTTGCCGGTAACAGCAGCCCGGCGCGGCAATTATTACAAACAGCATGGGAGCCTGCAGATGCTGCAAAGATATGACGCTGATTTTGAGGCGCTGCTGCAAGACTGGTTGCAGGCCAAAATTCTGCGCCCGCTGGATGTGGCGCTGTTGCGCGCGCTGCCGGCCAGTCAGCAGGTCCCTGCTGCGCTCAGACTTTATCTGATGCTGGCCAGTGCGCAGCTGGCACAAGGCCATTTGTGTCTGGATTTTGGCGCGGCAGCACAGGACCCGCTGCAGCTGTTGCCGGCGCATTTACGCGATAAAAAAGCGGCGGGGCTGCTACGGGCCTTTTGCCGGGCCGAGCCGCCCGCCGGAATTGCTGCACAGCTTCACGCCTGGCCGGCGCTGGTCAGTCACGCTGCTGGTGCAGGCGCTGAGGCTGGTGCAGAGTTTGGTTCTGGCTCTTCGGTTTTTGTCCTCAAAGGCGAGCGGCTTTATTTAGCTCGTTATGCACTGGCCGAGCAGCAAATCGCTGATTTTATTGAAAAACGAGTGCAGCAGGATACGCAATTGCGCCAGCAGTTGCCGCTGCAGCAGGCGCGAACCTTGCTGCAGCTGTTATTTGCCAGCGACCCAGGGGCCGACGCTGGCCCCAACTGGCAGCAGCAGGCCTGCGCACTTGCCGCCAGCAGCAGTTTTGCCGTGATCACCGGCGGCCCTGGCACCGGTAAGACCACCACAGTGCTGAAGTTATTGCTGTTGTTGTCCCAGCTGTCAGCGCAACCTTTGCAAATGATTCTGGCGGCACCGACCGGTAAAGCAGCGGCGCGTCTGACCGAATCTTTAAACCAGAACAAAGCAAAATTACTGCAGCAATTAAGCACCGCTGAGGACGCGGGGCTTGGCAGTGCCATGGCGAGCCTGCCGCACAAAGCGTCGACGGTGCACCGTTTGCTGGGGCCGACCGCGGACGGCGGTTTTCGTTATGGTCCGGGTTGTCTGCTGCCGGCCGATGTGGTGATTGTCGATGAAGCCTCGATGCTGGATGCCAGTTTGTTGGCCGCGCTGGTACAGGCGTTACCGCCACAATGCCGGCTGATTTTGCTGGGCGACAAAGACCAGCTGGCGTCGGTGGAAGCCGGGGCTGTGCTCGCCGAGATTTGTAAAAATGCCAGCGCCGGTGGTTATGCCAGTGCCACGGCGCAGTGGCTGGCGCAGCTGACCGGTGTGGCACTGCCGCCAAACTATGTCAGCGAGGCGCCGGCGATGCTGGACCAGCAGGTGATGATGCTGCGAACCAGCCATCGTTTTGCGTCAGACAGTGGCATCGGCCGGCTGGCCGCACTGGTCAATCAGGGCGATCCGGGTGCGTTGCAGCAATTCTGGCAACAAGACTGGCCAGACGTCGCGGTCCAGACGCTTGCGCAGTCGGCCTCAGGTCAGCTGCTCG
>CBINNO010000390.1:0-2497 GCA_966252055.1 uncultured Rheinheimera sp.
GCTGGAACAGTTCGTCGTCGACATCTGTGGTTGTGAAAAACTGTGGACGCCGGCGTCGATTATTGATGACGCCATCGTGAATCTGAAAAAACAAATCGGCGATGACCAGGTGATTCTGGGCCTGTCCGGCGGCGTCGATTCATCTGTTGTAGCAATGCTGCTACACCGTGCTATCGGTAAAAACCTGACTTGTGTGTTCGTTGATAACGGTCTGCTGCGCTTAAACGAAGGTGCGCAGGTGATGGAAATGTTCGGTGACCATTTTGGTCTGAACATCATTCACGTGCAGGCGGAACAACGTTTCCTCGAAGCCTTACATGGCGTTGATGAGCCGGAAGCCAAACGCAAAATCATCGGCCGCGTGTTCGTGGAAGTTTTTGACGAAGAAGCGAAAAAACTGCAAAACGCCAAGTGGCTGGCGCAAGGCACTATTTACCCGGACGTGATTGAATCCGCTGCGTCTAAAACCGGCAAAGCCCATGTGATCAAATCGCACCATAACGTCGGCGGTCTGCCGGAAAATATGAAAATGGGTCTGGTCGAACCGCTGCGTGAACTGTTTAAAGACGAAGTGCGCAAAGTCGGTCTGGCGCTTGGTCTGCCGTATGACATGCTGTACCGCCACCCGTTCCCAGGGCCAGGCCTCGGCGTGCGCGTGCTGGGCGAAGTGAAAAAAGAGTATTGCGACATTCTGCGCCGTGCCGATGCGATTTTTATCGAAGAGCTGCGTAATAGCGGCTGGTACGACAAAGTCAGCCAGGCCTTTGTGGTGTTCCTGCCGGTCAAATCGGTCGGTGTCATGGGCGATGGCCGCAAATACGACTGGGTGGTTTCATTACGTGCGGTACAGACCATCGATTTTATGACCGCACACTGGGCGCATCTGCCTTACGAACTGCTGGGCCTGGTGTCTAACCGCATCATCAATGAAATCAACGGCATCAGCCGCGTGGTTTATGATGTGTCCGGCAAACCGCCAGCAACTATTGAGTGGGAATAAGCGGTCTCACAGAGAAAGACAAAACAGCAGCCGGTGGCTGCTGTTTTTGTTTTGTGGCTCAGAGTTTATTGATCTCGTCTTTTAACGTGTAGGACTTATCGGTCACTATGGCTTCCAGCGCGGCAACTCGTTGCTTGAGGCTGGCCAGCTCCTGCTGCAGGTTGTCGTCTGTTTTGTTGGCGGTGGCCAGTTTTACTTTGGTTTTCGTGTGCTGCTCGTAAAAGGCATAAGCAAAGGCACCGACTACTGCGATAAAACCGACGTCAAAAACACCCATGTTGATTCTCCTGTTGTTTGTTCTGATGATTTTGTTTGGCAACAGTTATGCCACATTTTTTTGTACGTTAAAACAATGGATTACAATTTTGTTGGCGATTTAAACTCAGCAAAAATGCCAACAAATAGCGAATTTGACAGCCCATTTGGCAAAATAGCCATGCTAAGATCTGCCGACACTCAACTGACCGCAAAATGACATGATGCCTTTGGACACTGACGAACATTGGATGCAATACGCGATGCAACTGGCCGGGCGCGCCGAAGCCAATGGCGAGGTGCCGGTTGGTGCCGTTCTGGTGAAAGGCGGGCAGATCGTTGGTGAAGGCTTTAACGGCTGTATTGGTCTGCACGACCCGTCAGCTCACGCCGAAATGCTGGCGCTGCGCCAGGCCGGGCAACAGCTGCAAAACTACCGGCTGGTCGACTGCACTTTATATGTCACGCTGGAGCCTTGTGCCATGTGTGCAGGCCTGCTGGTGCATAGCCGTGTACAGCGGCTGGTTTATGGCGCGGCCGATGCCAAAGCCGGCGCTTGTGGTTCGGTGTTTGACCTGGTGCGTCACCCGCAGTTGAATCATCAGTTGGAAGTGACGGGCGGCGTGCTGGCTGCGCAATGTTCAGAGCAATTGTCGGCTTTTTTCAGACGCAGAAGGGCAGAGCAAAAAGCGCAGAAGCTAAAGGATCAGAGTGCTGCGTCGGCAGTTGGTAGTGAATCACCCAGCAGTTGCTGATTATACTGACGTTGACGACGGAACAGTTTTAACACCGCCATACTACGTTTGATACGACGACGGCAGGCTCCGACATCCATCAGCCGGCGTTTACGTAACATTTTTGGGCGTTTTCTTCTTAACATTTTGGTTCCTTTGTGCGCATTGCCGCCACTATAGGAAATTCAGCAGCAGGCAGCAAGATGTAGCGGATGGTTTGGTGTCAGGCTCAGCCCGACTTCTTCGGTTGGCTGGCTGTTTTACTCTGTGGGGCTGGAGCGCTGCCTGCCGGACTTTTTACCCCGGCGGCAGGCTGCGCGGTTTGCTTTTGCTCAGCTTGTTTGCGTTCATCGACCCACAATAAAGTGTCGTAATAACGACGGATATTCTCCACATAATAAACCGCCATATCGCCGCGGGCATAACCGGTACGGGTCTGGCTGTAATACTTACGTTGGCGCAGCAGCGGCAGCCGCTGTTTGACTTCAGCCCAGTTATCCGGATTTGC
>CBINNO010000391.1:0-2485 GCA_966252055.1 uncultured Rheinheimera sp.
TGATCTTCCAGTCGTTGCCAGATTTGATTGCGGCCGTGCAGGAAGAAAACCCAGCGGTCAAGAAATTTGAGACGTCCGTTTTTGACGGTGTCTATGTCACCAATGACATTACTCAGGACTATCTGAACCGGCTTGATGCTGCCCGCAGTGAAGATGCGAAAGCGCAGAAAGCGGCATTGATGGCGGCTAATCTGGAACTTTATAACGAAGCCTGACCGTCCGTTCTTTGAGAAAGCAAAAAGGGAGCCCAAGCTCCCTTTTTCGTTTTTAAATGCCGCTAATTTAGTGCGTAAAGACCGGCGAAAAACCTGAACTCCACAAAATCGCAGTAGCCGTCAGCACACAGACCAACAAGATCAAACCGCAGGTCACTACAGAGCTTGAGTAGATAAAGCCGCGCTCTTCCGGAATGTGCATCAAAATAGGGACGCCGACATAGAGCAGGTAGACTGAATAGGACAAGCCTGCCAATCCCACCAGCATGACAAACCACAACTCAGGGTACAGCGCAGCCAGCCCAACCATAAACAGTGGCGTAGAGGTGTAGGACGCCAGTTCCAGTGTTTGGGTATATGTGGGTTCAGCACCAAAGGTATGTGCCATCCAGTGTGCCAGATAAGCCAGTGCAAACACGCCGACAATCAGCGCAAAGTACATGGCAACGGCCAGCATAGCGGCACTGTCGGAGGTCAGGTGGATCGGTTCACCGACACCAATACTCCAGCCAATGTTTACGGCAGAGAAGTAGGCACAAACTGATGGGATTAAAGCAACGAGCAGAATGTGAGTCAGGCTATATTTTAAACTTTCGTGGCGCGCGTCTATCGTGTGCCACTCTTCTTTTGGATGAGCGTACAAGCCCCATAAGTGGTTCAGAATCATTTTGGTTATCCTTGTCTACTGCAGTACTGATTAAGCTTTAGAGTGACAACGGAACACTCGTAATAAAGGTATGGCTAATGGAATTGCAGACGTCAAGGCAGAGCGGTGAAGACAAGCAGAATGCCGGTTAAACCGGCGCGCCGCTATGGAATTTAAAGTCAGGGTCCGGGCTTTGGATCAGGTCTGCTTCCACCTTGAGGAAATGCTGCAGGCGGGGTTGGATATCCGTCGCTGAAATCTGGCGAGCGAGGCTCAGGTAGTCTTCAAAGTGGCGTGCTTCGGAGCGCAGCAAGCTCAGATAAAAACTGGCGAGTTCTGTGTCCACGACTTCAGCAAGCGCGGCAAATCGTTCGCAAGAGCGTGCTTCAATGATGGCACCGCAGATCAGTTTGTCGACCAGAATTTGCGGCTCATGGGTTTTGCACTGACTGATCAGGCCCTTGGCATAACGGCCGGCACTGATGTTGGCGTAGCTGATGCCACGGTTGTCCATAATCTCCAGCACCTGATAAAAGTGATGCAGCTCTTCCCGAATGAGCAGCACCATTTTTTCAATAATCTCGTTGCTGTAGGAAACGTCTGGACGACCGAGCAGATTGCGGCTCAGTTTCACACTGTTTTTCAGCGACGAGCTGTCACCGATAAAACGGTACGCAAAATCTTCAAAAGGTTTCAGCCATTCCAGCAGTGCCAATGATCCTTCGCGGTCAACGGCGTACTTGCGCAGCAGCAGCATGGCGGTTTGTGCCGCTTTGAGCTCACAGAGCAAATGGTCCTGCAGCAAGACCGGCAATTGAGCCGGCTGGCTGGCTTTGTTGACCCAGCTTTGCGGGGTGGGGCAAAGGAGAAACTGGCGAACCGGGTTCAGCAGTTCAGCATAATTCATGACAACCTCGGGCGAACGGCAACATAAAAAGGGCTTAACAAGGCGTGATGGCAGAAGCCGCGCTGGTTGAAACTGCCGTGGCAGACGCCAGCGGGGTAAAATGCAGCTGCCAGCCCGCGGCGCTGACTTCCAGATATGAGCTTTGCTGATACCAGTCTCCCAGCACATAACGATAGCCAGTTTGTCCGTCTGCTAAAGTCACCTGATGCACTGCAGGCCTGTGCGTGTGGCCATGGATCAGATGCTGTACCTGATGGCTCATCATCACTTTCGGCACTTCTTCCGGCGTCACATCCATGATGAGCGCTGATTTGGCCATTTTGTCACTGGCACTGACGCGGCGGGCTTTACGGCCTAAATGCTGGCGATACCACAGTGGCGTATGCAGAATCAGCCATTGCCACCAGGGTTGGTCCCACCAACGGCGAAATTTCTGATAGCCAAGGTCTAAAGTACACAGACTGTCGCCGTGCATCAGCAAGGTCGGCGTGCCGTAAAAGTCGACAACCGTTAGCGGTGCTAACAACTGCATGCCTGCCCGGCGGGCATAACCTTGTTTCAGAAGGAAATCCCGGTTGCCATGGCAGAAATAGACCGGTACGCCGAAATCAGTCAGTTGGCGGATAGCCGCAGCGACCTGTTGCAGTAAGGGCTCCGGATTATCATCACCAATCCAGACTTCAAATAAATCGCCGAGAATATACAGCGCATCAGCGG
>CBINNO010000392.1:0-2480 GCA_966252055.1 uncultured Rheinheimera sp.
CCAGCCGCTTCGCCGTGACACGACAGCTGGCTTTCAGCGTCTGAGCCGCCTAAGCTTGAGTTGAGCATTTACTTAATCAGAAGCGGCTTATGCATATCAGACAGCTGCTGGTTGCTCTGCTTTATGTCAGTGGAGGACTGCAGGCTGCACCGGTACCCATCGTTACTGAACACTTCCCGCCTTATCAGCATGAAGAGGCAGGTCAGCCGCTGCAGGGCTGGTCGGTTGACATTATCACCCAGCTATTCAGCCAGGCCGGCCTTGATTATCACATCGATGTGATGCCTTGGGCGCGGGCCTTCAAAACCACCCAGGACCAGCCCGGTACGCTGATTTTTTCGCTGTTGCGCACTCCGGCGCGCGAAAACCAGTTTGCCTGGATAGCGCCGCTGTGCCCGCTGCGGGTGTCTTTTTACACCGCCAGCGACCGGCAGGATATCGAATTACAGTCACTGGAAGATGCGCTGCACTACCGGGTCGGCACTGAAACCGGGCAGGCCAATCACCGCTTTTTGCTGGAACTGGGGTTTAAAGAAAACCGCAATCTGATGGTGGTCGGTCACAACCATCAGTTACGCCAGATGCTGGCGATGCAACGCATTGATTTAATATTGGTTTCGGATCTTTATGTCAGTCAGTTGGCCGATGGCGGCCAGACGCTGCGCAAGCTGCTGCCAGTACCAGTATTGGACCGTTATCTGTATCTGGCCGGCCATCCGGCGACAGATCCACAGCTACTGGCGCGGCTGCGCCAGGCCTGGCAACAGCTGGCTGCCACAGCGCGGCCAGCTTGTCAGTCCGCCCTGTTACCACCTGCCGACTGACGCTTGCTTCAGGTGCGAAATGTACTGACCAGATTGTTCAGCTCGACCGCCAGCCGCGACAACTCATGTGCCGAGGCGGTGGTCTGACTGGCTCCCGCCGCCGATTGCGCCGCTAAATCGCTGATATTGACAATATTGCGGTCAATTTCACGGGCAACCTTGGCTTGCTCCTCCGCAGCGCTGGCGATGATCAGATTGCTGTCACTGATTTTGTTGATCTGGCCAAAAATGCTGGCCAGCGCCTGATCCGCGCCTTCGGCCACCGCCAGCGCCTCACTGGCCTGCTCGCTGCTGTGCGCCATCGAAGTCACCGCACTGGCGGTGCCTTGGCGGATTTGCTGGATCATCTGTTCAATTTCGCGGGTCGACACCTGAGTGCGGGCCGCCAGCGCCCGCACTTCATCGGCCACCACGGCAAAACCACGACCGGCTTCACCAGCCCGCGCCGCTTCAATCGCGGCGTTCAGCGCCAATAAGTTGGTCTGCTCGGCAATAGCCCGGATAACGTCCAGCACCTGACCGATATCCTGCGCCTGTTTGGCCAGTTGCTGCACGGCCACCGCACTTTGGGCCACGTCGGTATTCATCCGCTCGATCGCACTGACCGTCTGCTGGACCCTGCCCCGTCCCTGTTCAGCGTTTTGCGCCGAAGTGGTTGACGTTTCGGAGGTCAGCATCGCCGTTTGTGCCACTTCGTCCACAGCAGAACTCATCTGTGTGATGGCGGTGGCAGCCTGCTGAATTTCATCATTTTGCTGCTGGATACCGCGGGCATTGTCTTCGGTCACTGAGTTCAGCTCTTCGGCCGCCGAAGCCAGCTGATTGGAAGAATTACTGATATGCGCGATGGTTTGCCGCAGGTTTTGTTGCATCTGTGCTAACGCCTGCGCCAGCTGCGCCACTTCGTCGCTGCCCGTGCTGTCCATCTGTTCGGTCAAATCATTGCCGGCGATGCGGTGTGCAGACTGCACGGCTGCCGACAACGGTCGGGTGATACTGCTCGTGATGCGAAGCGCCACAACCACAGCCAGCAGCAACGCCAGCAGGATCAAACCACCCATCCACAGCCTTTTCTGCTGATAATCGCTGGCTGATGCTGCCGAAGCCTGCGTGGCAAACTGTTGATTCAGCGTCATCAGTTGTTGCAAACCCTGCGTGATTTGATTGGCAAAAGTCGCCATCTCAGTGTCCTGCAAATGAACGGCGGCTTTGCTGTCGCCGGCCTCCAACAGTTGTTGTACCCGCTGTTGACCATCGACGTAACGCTGATAATTTTGTTGCACCTGGCCAAAAGCTTCTGTTTCACCCGGCAGTGAGATCAGCGTCTGATATTTAGCAAACTCAGCTGCCACAATCTGTTTTTGCTCAGCAATTTTTTGCTGTTGCTGCTGGCGACCGGCGTCATCCTCAGCGACAAACAAGCGTAAAGTAAAGACCCGCAACCGGGTAATATTCAGGTTCATCTCTGCCAGTAACTGCAGGCTGGGTACTGTGTTGGTTTCCAGGCTGATCGTGGTCTGGCGTAAGGAGCTCATGGCGTTAAAAGCCATCGCCCCCAGCAGCAACAACGCAAGTCCAAGCGCAATAAAAGCGGTCAGTAAACGATTGCGGATATTCAGTTGACGCAGCGTCATGCAAACCTCACAGATGGAAAAA
>CBINNO010000393.1:0-2480 GCA_966252055.1 uncultured Rheinheimera sp.
AAGCCGAAGTTGGGTCGGTCTGATAAGCGCGGTTGTATGCAGCCAGAATGTCGTCGCCAATGGCCACACCACAAGGATTGGCGTGTTTGACGATAACACAGGCCGGCTCGGCGAATTCTTTCACGCACTCAAGCGCGGCATCGGTATCAGCGATATTGTTGTATGACAGCTCTTTGCCTTGCAGCTGAGTCGCGCTTGCGACCGAAGCTTCCTGAATGCTGTTCTCCACATAAAACGCGGCAGCCTGGTGGCTGTTTTCGCCGTAGCGCAGGTCTTGTTTTTTGGTGAACTGGGCGTTAAAGGTGCGCGGGAATTTGCTCGGCGCCGCTTCTGGTGTGTCGTACGCCGGCAGCATAGCACCAAAGTAGTTGGCGATCATGCCGTCGTACTGGGCTGTATGTTCATAAGCGCTGATAGCCAGACTAAAGCGGGTGGCGTGGGTGGTGGCGCCATTGTTGGCGGCCATTTCTGCCAGCACTTTGTTGTAGTCGGCGGCGTTCACCACAATAGTCACGTCTTTGTGGTTTTTCGCTGCAGCGCGCACCATAGTCGGGCCACCGATGTCGATGTTCTCGATTGCATCTTCCAGCGTACAACCGGCTTTCGCCACGGTTTGCGCAAATGGATACAGGTTGACCGCCACTAAATCGATGGGCTTGATGCTGTGGGTGTCCATCACGGCTTCGTCGGTGCCACGACGGCCTAAAATGCCACCGTGCACTTTTGGATGCAGCGTTTTAACCCGGCCGTCCATAATTTCCGGGTGACCGGTGTAGTCCGACACTTCAGTGACCGGAATGCCGGCATCGGCCAGTAATTTTGCGGTACCACCGGTGGAGAGCAATTCAACGCCCTGTGCGTGCAACGCAGTGGCGAACTCCAGAATGCCGGTTTTATCAGACACGCTCAGCAGCGCGCGACGGATGGGTAGATTTGAGCTCATCGTCAGTCTCTTCTGTTAATTAAAATTCAGGTCCGGACAGCCAGGCGTTGCAGAAGAATAGTCGGGGACAGCTGGCTTGTCCTGTCAAAGCCGATCGCAGCAACAACCGGTCTTTGAGAAACAAAAAAGCACCCGAAGGTGCTTTTTGGCGGGACTCCTCCCGCGGGGGCATTAACTCATGCCGTATTGTTTCAGCTTCTTGCGCAGCGTACCGCGGTTGATGCCCATCAGGTTGGCGGCCCGGGTCTGGTTGCCGCGGGTATATTTCATCACTTCTTCCAGCAGAGGGCGTTCCAGCTCTGACAGCACCAGCTCATACAGGTCGTTGACGTCCTGACCGTTCAGCTGTTGCAGGTAATTCGCCACCGCTTTTTGTACCGCGTTACTTAAAGGCTGCGGTTTTTCCTGAGTCTGTACATGGGCGTTGGTGATAAATGGCGAAGTCACGTTTTGATTAAACATTGCCTATTCTCTTTTACGTTAGGTTGCTGCTAGTTGTTCGAAATATCGATTTAAAACATCAAGTTGCTGTGAGGCATCTTCAATGCTGTTAAATTCACTGCGGAACAGTCCCGCGCAGTCTTGCTCCGCCAGATACCACCCGACATGTTTACGGGCGACTCTGGGGCCAAGCACATCACCATAGAGCTGGTGCAGACCGCGGACATGTTCCAGTAAAATCTCCCGTATTTCCTGCAGAGCAGGCGGGGGAAGTTGTTGTCCTGTGGTCAGATAGTGCACCACTTCCCGGAAAATCCAGGGCCGGCCCTGCGCCGCACGACCAATCATGATGGCGTCGGCACCGGTATAATCCAGCAAAAACCGGGCTTTTTGTGCGCTGGTGATATCACCATTGGCGACCACCGGAATAGACACCGCCTGCTTGATGGCCCGGATAGTGTCGTATTCGGCTTCACCTTTATACATACAGGCTTTGGTGCGGCCATGCACCGCCAGAGACTGTATGCCATTGTCCTGTGCAATGCGCGCAATCTGCACGCCATTGCGATGGTCCGGATCCCAGCCGGTGCGGATTTTCAGCGTCACCGGCACCTCAACCGCCGCAACGACGGCGCGAATGATGTCGGTCACTAAATCCGGATATTGCAGCAGGGCAGAACCTGCCAGCTTCTTATTCACCTTTTTGGCCGGACAGCCCATATTGATGTCGATGATCTGGGCACCGTTTTCCACATTAAATACAGCCGCTTCGGCCATTTGTTGTGGATCAGCACCGGCGATTTGCACCGAGCGCAGACCGGATTCATCGGCATGCGTCATCCTTTTTAAGGACTTTTCGCTTTGCCAGACCATTGGGTTGCTGGACATCATTTCTGATACAGCTAAACCGGCACCAAACCGGCGGCACAGCTCACGAAAAGTGAAATCTGTCACACCAGCCATCGGGGCACAAATCACATTGTTGTCAAGTTGATAAGGACCGATGCGCACCGCTTCATCTCTGGGCTCTACCCTCAAGGGGCGCTAAGTTTACGGATTTTTGCCAACAATGCAAAGGCTAATATTTAAACAAAAA
>CBINNO010000394.1:0-2477 GCA_966252055.1 uncultured Rheinheimera sp.
CGCTCAGGTCCTGCGCCGTCAGCTGTCCAGGGTTCACTGCCGCCGTATTGACGGTCTGGACAATCGCCTTGGCATTGTCGCCCTGATAAAAAGCGACAGGCCCCTGTTTAGCAACCGATTCAAGTAACGCGGCATAAGCCGGGTTTTTTCGCACAAACCCGACCGGCAGCGGTTTACCATCCGGGAAAAAATAGGCCTTGCTGGCGGCAAACTGGTGCAGATGGCGATTGCCCTTGAGCAGCATGTGCAAACGCGGCGACACCTCAAAGCCGTCGGTGGCCAGCCTGATCGCCGGCTCAAATAACTTTGGCCATGGCAGCTGACCAAACTGCTGATGCGCCTGATAAAGCGCTGCAATCACGCCCGGTGTGCCCACCGCTTTGCCACCGACAAAGGCCTGCGGCCAGCTCAACAGCTTGCCGTTTTGCACAAACCAGTCGGGGGTCGCCGCCGCAGGCGCGGTTTCGCGGCCATCCAGCGTATGCAACTGCTGTTTATCCTGCTGCCAGGCCAGCATAAAAAGCCCGCCACCAATCCCGGAGCTTTGCGGCTCCACCAACCCCAACACCAGCTGGACGGCGATGGCAGCATCAACGGCGCTGCCGCCTTGTTTCAGTACCTGATAACCGGCCTCTGTGGCATAAGGATTGGCTGATACCACCATAAACTGGCTGGCTTTCACTTCCTGTTTGCGGATATAGCCAGTGGCGGCTTCGGGGTCATGTGGTAACGGCGTGGCCGCCAGGGCCTGTGAAGAGACCGCCAACAGAGCGGCCAGAAACAGCGGTTTTGCGGACATGGACTGCAGATCTCAGATTTTCACCAAAACCGTACCTTAACCGAGTGGCCCCGAGTGGTGCAATCTTTTAGACCTGCAACAGTAACAGCCTGCCGCGTTTACCCAGGCGCTGCCGACAAATTAAGCTCAGATGAAAAAAACCAGTAAAAAGCCAGCGACAATTCGATTACACTAAACCGATACTCAGTTCTGATTGTTGGTCTATTGCTCAGTGTTCTCCCGAACCTTATTCTCGTCTTGTCTGGTCCCCCTGCTCGTCGCCCTGTTGATGTTACTGGGCCTCATCTTCAATCAACAGCTGGCGCCCTGGCTGCAGTATGACCGGCTGGCCGTGCTGGATGGACAGTGGTGGCGCTTATGGAGCGGCCATCTGTTGCATACCAATGGCTGGCACTTTTTGATGAATCTGGCGGGTCTCGCCATTATTGTGCTGCTGCACCACCCCTATTACCGGCTGCTTAATATGCTGTTTTTAGTCGGGGCCGGCTTTGCGCTGATAAGCCTGGCGTTACTGTTCTGGAGCCCGTCAATCAGCCTGTATGTCGGTTTGTCGGGCTTTTTGCATACGCTGGTGGTCTGGGGCGCTTGTCAGGATATCCGCGCCCAGTGGTCAAGCGGCTGGCTGATTTTGATCGGCGTTGCCGGCAAAGTGGGCTGGGAACAATGGCAAGGCGCCAGTGCTGAACTGGTGACGCTGATTGACGCTGATGTAGCGACCGATGCGCACCTGTACGGCGCCATTTGCGGACTGCTGTTGTTTGTGATGACTTTCAGCGTGCAGCAGATCCGGCAGCTGGATACCGCGTAACCAAAGACCGGCCTGCCACACTCAATGGCAGGCCTCCCACGCAGACTTCGTTATCCGCTCAGAACGGTGCCGGTTGACTGAAACAAAGGCGCTGGCCGCTGCCCGGCTGCGTCAGACAAAGCTGCACTGCATGCAGACACAATCTTGGCGCCATCTGTTGCACCGCGGGCGGCGCATAGAATTCGTCCCCTAACAGCGGATAACCCAGGCTCGCCAGATGCAGCCGCAACTGGTGCGAGCGCCCGGTTACCGGCTCCAGTGCCAGCCGGCTCACCTGCAACGTCGCATCATAAGCCAGCCGCTGATACAAAGTGCGCGACGGCTTTCCTGTCTGCTGACAGATTTTATACAGCGGCCGACGGTCAGCGTCCGCGGCGATCGGCAAATCGATAACGCCCTCGGCCGGGACTTCTCCAAAAGCGAGCGCCTGGTAGGTTTTTTCAATGGTCCTGGCCTGAAACTGTTTGCTAAGCTCCGACAACGCTCTTTTGTTCAGCGGTAATACCACTAGACCCGAAGTGTCGTAATCGAGCCGGTGCACCACGCTCGCGCCGGGATATTCGCGTTGGACCCTGGCAATCAGACAATCATGATTCGCCGGGTGGCGTCCCGGCACAGTCAGCAGACGGGCCGGCTTGTTGACCACTAACAAATCTTCGTCCTGATAGATCAGTTGCCAGGCTTCGTCGGTGGCGCGCAGCACCGCCAGTTCATTCAATTCGTTCATGAGGTTCCTCAGGTTTGCCGCGCTTTCAGCTTGGCCGCGCATTATAGGCGCCCTTACTGCATGCGTGCCAGAATCAGGTTAAAATCAGCGCCCTGAAATTACATCCATCACCAGAGTCTGCTCAGATGTCACCACTTTTACCG
>CBINNO010000395.1:0-2476 GCA_966252055.1 uncultured Rheinheimera sp.
GTCGACATGAGGGTCGATCAATTCCAGCATGATTTGCTGCAGCGTCGCGACCGGCTGGCCGGCTTGTTGCACTTGTAGCGCTTGTTGCGCTTGGGTGGTTGCCGCCCCGGTGAGCAGCAGGCTGCTGAGCGCCAGACCAGCCCACAAGCGGCTGGCGCTGTGTTGCCGTGGGCCTGGCGTTGCCTGTGGCTGCGCGGTGCTGTGCCGGGCGCCTGAGGTTGGGCGTCTTTGCGCCTTGTGTTGCTGAAGTTTTTCCATGTTAAATTCCATCTGATCTGTGCTGAGGACTGACTGTTCAGGCGGCGACAAAACCGACCGCGCGGCCGGCCAGACCAACGCCAAACCACAATAAAAACGACAAAGTGACCAGCAGCAGCCGCAGCGCAAAAGCGACATGCGCATGGCGCAGCACCCAACGATACAGCGTCAGCTGCAGCAACAGCGCCAGCCCCAGCAGCACAAATTTCAGCGTAAACGCCGGGTTTGGCTGGTACAAGGCGGCGCCCGGCGCCCACATAAAAAGCCCGGACAATGTCAGCAGGCCCAGCCCCAGCCATTGCCAGGGGGTCAGTTTTTGCACCAGCACACTAAGTGGCGCGCTGGTCAGGCCGCGGTCGAGCAGGCGTAAGTTAATCAACAGCAAAGGGGTCAGCAGCAACAGCAGGCCGCTGATATGCAGCAACTGCGCGACGATGCCGTACGCGGCGTCGAGCTGGCCGATACTGCGGCTGAGCGCGCTGTCCTGAATGGTCTGAAAAATCGTGCTGGCCATCGCCAATCTCCTGTGAAAGTCTCAATCCAGATAGGGGATCAGCCGGCCGAGGATCACCACGCCGCTCCAAAACCCCAATGAGGCGAACCCTGCCAGCCGCACGCCGGCCGGATGCGGCGCCTGTTGCCACTGCGACACATGCCGGCCATAACGCCATTCAAACCAGCCGGCGTTGAGGCCGGCCAGCAAAATCAGCAACAACTTCAGCGGAAACACAAAGCTGTCGAGCAGCGCCGGGCCGGCGGCAAAGGTCAGTAAAATGCCAGTCAGCAAAGTGACGGCAAAACCCGCCAGCAGATAAGGCCGCAGCTGCAACAATAGCGTGCTGACCGGCAGTTGCAGCAGTGCCACGCCGATCAGGCGCAAATCAATCAGCACCAGCAAGCCAAAAGAGAACGCCAGACTCAGCAAATGGCTGCCTTCGACCAGCGGATACATATACAACGACTCAGCGAGCGCAGTGCCAAGCGCCGAGTCGTACATCAGTTGTAATAAAGCAGTGGCGTCCACAGCAGGCCTCGCAGCTTCAAAGCATAGGTTTACCGGCGGCACGAATGCACGCCGGGGTGTTATTCAGCGGTTTTGCCAGCGGCATTGGCCGTGGTTTTATCAGTGGCTTTTTTCGCAGGTGGCGTGATGCGGGCTAAGGTACCGCCTTGCGCTTCGTAATCCTTTGCGCCAATGGCGCCCACCACGTTGTAGCCTTTGCTGGCGAGAAAGTCGGCCCCTCTGCCTGCGCGGCCGGCATGGTTAGACACTGTCACTATCTTGCGATCCTGCGGAATAAAGGCCAGCGACTGCGCCAGATCTTTGGCCTGAATACTGAGGTAAACCGCAAAACCGCCGATTTTGCTCAGTTCGTCCGGCCGGCGTAAATCAATGATCACCAGTTGCTCTGGTGCGGCCAGCAACTGGTCGATTTGGGCTTTATTGAGTTTGGGCGTGTTGGCTTTGTACACCGGCGCGGCATGCGCTGTCTGGCCGGCTGGCGTGGCCTGAGTAGTTTGCGCGCTCGCCGTGACGGCGTTCAGCAACAGGCTGGCCAGTATTAAAGTTGTAGATGTTTTCATCATAAATTCCCTGATTTGCCGGAGTTGTTGGTTGTTTCACTGCGGGTCAATTGATTCGCAGTGCTGGTTATTCGCAGTGTCCGGCGGCGCTGCCTGCCGGATGCTTCACCTGAACCCGACATGGCACCTGAAAGCATGTCTTGCTGTGAAAACGCATCCGCTGCTGCCTGCATACGCCGGCAGCGCCGCCAGTCTGGCATACCGCAGCAGCCAAGGCCGTCAGCGGTATGCCAGCCAGTGGTTGCAAGGTATATTCCATGAATGTGTAGTTGTGATGAGTTTTAGCTATAACTTAGTTATAAATGGATGTTTGGACGTCCAATCCTGCCTTTCACCATTTAACTTGTTGAAAATTAACTATTTTGTGGGTTGGTTAGCAGGCTGGCTGAGCAGGCCGCCTGTATAGGATTTGTGCGCAGCAGGGACAGCGGCGGCTGGAGAACTGCCGGGCGTGGGCCCGGCTTGTCCGTGGTTGTGTTGTTTTTGCCACAGTCGCTCAGCAGCGCTGTGGCAAAGGCGACAGCGCATGGCTGTCGGCAGCTGTGGTTTGCCGGCTAAGCTGTCTGGCTACCACAAAGATGCGGCGGCGTCTTGCCATGACGGCGTGACCTGATGCAGCTCGGTTTGTTGTGAC
>CBINNO010000396.1:0-2474 GCA_966252055.1 uncultured Rheinheimera sp.
CCGCGCCCGCCGCGACGCCGCCAGACTTGCCGGTAAACCGGATCAGAGCCTGGAAGCCGACCAGAACCCTACGCCGGATTTATTCGGATTCTGACGGCTTTTGCTGCGATCTGGCAGGTATCTGTGGTGTAAACGCCTGATTCAACTTTGCCTTCGTCTGCCAGAAATTTAACGCGCCAGATAACCAAGCCGGTACAGTTCCTGCTGTCTGTGCAACAACGGGTCCTGCAATTTGCATAATTTCGCCGCCCCCGCCGCCGGGTAGTCACACAAGGCCGGCGTCAGCTGTTGTTTCAACTGGTTGATCAGATCCTGCGACCAGGGCACGCCGGCAAACTGCTGCTCACGCAGCTGGATCAGCCGCGACAGCACCACAGGCGCCGCCCAGGATGTCTGCTGACTGCAGAGCGCTTCGAAGCCCATGCCAAGGCCATCCGACACCTGCAGACTGTAAGCTGCCGGCTTGCATTGGCTGCCCACGCCGGCAAAGGCAAAGTTAATCAGCACATCCAGCACCGCCAGCGAATTTTGCTGGTACTCCGGCAATGCCGGCACTGCAGCAGCCGGCACGCCCCGGCTGTCAAGGCCGCTGGCTGTCTGGCCGCTGTTAAAAAAGCCGGCGCGGATGCGATTTGGCAACGCCAGCGCATCCAACGGCTGCTCATCGGCGTTAAAATTGGCGGCCCCAGCCTGCACCCCAAGCAGTTTGTCGCTGGCGAACAGCAGCTGATAAAACGGCTGATGCGCCGCCAGCAAAGCCTGCAGCTGGGTCCGGCTCAACTGATGTGACGGGCAAAGCCGATCGGCCGATTGCCGCACATATTTTGTTAAGTCCCAGCCAGCCGACCAGTTCAGGTATTCGACATCCTGGCCCAGCACCACCTGCTGATAAAACTGACTGCTGGCGGCACTGATCTTCAGCTGATAGGCGGCCGCATCGCCTTTGCAAAAATCGGCCCGGAACAGGCTGGCGAAATCGGGCGTTTGCGCCAGCACCAGTTCGGCCTGCGGATTGTGTTCAGCCAGAAAATCGATCACCGCCGCCCCATGGCCACTGTAGGGAATGGTGACGCCCGGTGACAGCGTCATCACCCGCTTTGACAGCTCGCCGAGCCAGCTGGCCGGGACAAAAGCGGTACTGGCCGTTTGTTCAAATTCGCTGAGCCTGCCGAGCAAACGGCTCAGGTACAAAGGCAGCTGCACCACAGGTTGTGCCGGCACCGGTTCACCGCTTGCTGACCATTGCCAGAAACCTTTTACCCGCGACCGGTACACCGCAGTGGCGGCCAGCTCCAGCCCGCTGTTGTCGATCACCAGAATGGTCTGGTCGGCTTTCAGCCCTTTGTTGCTGAAACGACCAGCGCTGAAACTGACAGCCGACGGTTCACAGTCGGCCAAAGGACAGCTGACAGTGCTCAGCTGGCTCAGCTGTTGTTGCTGCCAGCTGGCGGTACTTTCTTTCAGTTTGAGGATGGGATCTGTCGCGACCGGCGGTGGTGGCAACGGCGGGCTGACGGTGTCTGAACCCCCGCCACCACAACCGCTGAGGCCAGCGGCCAGCGCCATTGCGCTCAGCCAGAGCCCTGGCCGCGGTTGGTGGTCAATTCTGCTTTCCATTTGCTGTACTCCTTGTTGCCAGAATATCGTTGTTCCCAGAATATCGGCTGTTGCCAGGATGCCGGCAGCATGCAAAACAACGGCGTCAGACACAACTTAAATTAACATTTAAATACAAATAATATACATCAGAGTGACGAAGCAGCGGCGTGGCAACAGTGCCCGGTGCCCGACGCCCGACAGCGGAGCCCGATGCCCGCCGGTGCGTCTTAGCAGCCGGCGCATGCTGCAGAACTCTGAGCATTTCCTGCAAACTGCAGAGCAGTTCAGCCGGCCGGCACTTCTTCCTGTAAGGCCTGTGCCGTCAGCACTGTTGCTTTTTCGCGGCCATATTGCTGCTTCAGCGCGAAAAACAGCACATCGCCGTAAATATCGCGGATCTGGCTTTGCTGCTCTGGCTGGTAACCCAGTTGCTGCAACATTGCGCTCAGCTCTGTGGCCGTGCTGCCACGAGGTTGCAGCCCCCAGGTGGCATTCTGTTGCGTGGCGCCTGCTTGTGGCGTGACGCTGACATATTGGTTCTGCTCGATGTAAGCGACATCCGGCGAGGCTTTCAGCGGTGCAGGCCAGAAGAAATTAATGGAAAAAGGCACAAACTCATGCGCTCTGCATGCAGAAATCAGATCAATATCAGGCTTTTGTCAGCCGCGGCTTTCTTTGTCAGAACGCCGTCAGAGCTTTGTCTGGCAGGTTAAAAGTTGTAACTATATTGATAACAACGAAAAGTTTTTTTCTGTTAAAGAAACGGCTGGCCGCACAGGGGCAATCCCCCTGCAACAGCCAGCCGCAGCTATCAACGTGTCCAGCTGCGCAGTTGCCAGGGCGCCAGCACTTTGGCATCAGCCCCTGCTTCAGAC
>CBINNO010000397.1:0-2456 GCA_966252055.1 uncultured Rheinheimera sp.
CTCGTCGGCATGACCGGTGAAGAAATCGCCCGTCTGCTGGAGCTGAACCTGAACACAGTCAATACCCGGTTGTTTCGCGCCCGGGCACAGTTACGTGCCCAGCTGCAGGACAATGCAACCGATGGAGTCCCTTTACATGGATAAACTGGCGCTGCGCCGTGCTTTGTACACGGACCCTAAACAAATCAACGTGCAACAACTGGCGGATGACAGCACATTGCTGCAGTTGCGCCAGGAGCTGCTAAGAATGGATCAGCAACTGACCGACACGCTGCAGGTGCCGGTACCGGATACGCTGACCGAACGCATGCTGCTGGCCCAGCGGCTGGAACAGCCAGTCAAACGCCGTATCCGTCTGCCCTATTACGCCGTTGCAGCTTCTGTGTTACTGGCCAGTCTGTGGTTTGCCCAGCTCAGCCAGACGCCTGATGCCGATGCGGGTCAGCAGGCATTGGCCCATGTTTATCATGAGATGGCGGCGCTGGATAGCCGCGCAGAGTTACCGGCTGAGCAGGTCAACGAACTGTTTGCTGAACTGGGGATCGACGTCGGTGCTATCTCACTGCCAGTCCGCTATGCCCGCTTCTGCCATTTTGGCGGCGTTCGCTCTTTACACCTGGTGCTGGACTGGCAAGGCGAAGCCGTCACACTTTTTGTGATCCCACCAGGCTGGGCACATGCCTCAGACAAGCCGCTGCAATTTGCCGATGCGCGCTTTGTCGGACAAAGCATCCAAAAGGCCGGACATCAGCTGGTGCTGGTGGCGCAGCGGGCCGAATTGCTGCAGGCTACTATGGGCAGATTGGGCAACGCGTTAAAATTTACCATTTAGCTCCACTCGTGGCCGCCAAACCACAGTTCGTAGAAAACTGCTGGTTCTTGGCGGTGACTATTGCTAGCATGCGCCACGCCCCAAGCTGGCAGCAGGCTCTTCGCAAAGCCTTGCCGGCCTTGTGGCTGCTTTCGCTAAAATCAGAACAATAAACTGCAATTCGAGGGGATTTCGTGGAAACAGGTACTATTCTGGCACTGGCGATTTACTTCGCCGCCATGCTGGCGATTGGTCTTTATGCCTATCGGCAGTCCAGCAGCAATTTATCTGAATATATGCTGGGAGGCCGCAAACTGGGGCCTGGCATCACAGCGCTGTCTGCCGGCGCTTCCGATATGAGCGGCTGGCTACTGATGGGATTACCCGGCGCCTTGTACCTGGCTGGCATTTCTCAGATCTGGATCGCCGTCGGTTTAATTCTCGGTGCCTGGGCAAACTATTTATTCCTGGCGCCCCGGCTACGGGTTTACACCGAGATAGCCAACGACTCCATCACTTTACCAGACTATTTTGAGCACCGGTTTGCCGACCATACTCACCTGCTTCGCTTGATTTCTGCTGTGGTGATCGTCTTGTTTTTCACTATTTATACGGCATCCGGCGTGGTTGCTGGTGGAAAGTTATTCGAGACTGTGTTTGGTCTGGATTACTTCTACGGTCTGACGCTGACTGTCGCGGTGGTGATTGCTTACACCCTGCTGGGCGGCTTCCTCGCCGTCAGTATGACGGATTTTGTCCAGGGCATTATTATGTTCGTTGCCTTGCTGGTCGTGCCGATCGTGACCTTACAAGTTGTCGGTGGTGTTGCTCCGGTGATGGACATTGTCCAGACACTGAATCCAAGTCATTTAGATATCTTCACCGGCACCAGTGTCGTTGGCATTATTTCCTTGATGGCCTGGGGGCTTGGCTATTTTGGTCAGCCGCACATCGTGGTGCGCTTCATGGCGATCCGTTCAGTCAAAGACTTTCCGGTCGCCCGCCGCGTCGGCATGTCGTGGATGATTGCATCCTTGTTAGGTGCAGTGGCGACGGGCTTTATCGGCATTGCCTATGTTCACCAGAGCGGTAAACCACTGGCTGATCCGGAAACGATTTTTATCATGCTGTCGCAGGTCTTGTTCCACCCCTTTATTGGCGGTTTCCTGCTGGCTGCGTTACTGGCTGCGGTGATGAGCACTATCTCCAGCCAGTTGCTGGTGACCTCAAGCGCGCTGACTCAGGATTTCTTCAAAACCTTTTTGCATAAAGAAGCGTCGGACAACACGCTGGTGCTGGTTGGCCGTCTGTCAGTGCTGGTGGTCGCCGTGATCGCCATCTGGATTGCGCTGGACCGCAGCAGCTCCATTCTGGCGCTGGTCAGTCATGCCTGGGCCGGCTTTGGTGCCGCTTTTGGCCCTGTGATTCTGATCAGCCTGTATTGGCGAAAAATGACCATGGCAGGCGCCCTTGCAGGTATGCTGAGCGGTGCCATCACTGTCCTGTTCTGGGTCTATAGCCCACTGCAAATCGATGGCCAGCAACTTAACAGCTACCTGTACTCGATGGTCCCCGGCGTCCTGATGTCCATACTGGCCATTGTGCTGGTCAGCCTGTTCAGCAAAGCGCCGGACTCGGTGGTCGA
>CBINNO010000398.1:0-2442 GCA_966252055.1 uncultured Rheinheimera sp.
GCCAATTACAGCCCCGATGACAGCGCCGGCGGTACAGCCTATCTGCGTATTCGACGCCGTCGAGGCACACCCCGCCAATGACAATGAGACCGCACTGGCCACACTGAGCCTGACATATTTCTTCATCCGGATTCCCTCCCCGTACTACATGATTGGATTCGAGTATATTCGCTGAACTGGAAATACCAATGTAAACCTTCTGCGGGCAGAAATCGACAGTTAAAGTCTGGCAAATTTGAAGTTTTTTCTGTAGCTAACTCAATGAAGTAAAACAAAAATTGGACAAACTCCGCCAAAGGGGATGCCAGGCGCCGGGCCAGCGCGGGCATGGCGTTTGCCGCCAATCAGCCCTGCAACAAAAACAGCTGGCAGCGTTCGTTGTCCGCCAGACGCTGCAGTTGTTGCAGCGGCAGCTGTGCCAGACATCGTTGCCAGTAGCGCTGCGCGACCAGATCCTGGTGAAACACCGCCAGTAACCAGCGCCCGCCGCCGGCCAGCACATGCTGCCGGACAAACTGCTGGCAAATCCCCTGCCGGCGATACTTGGGCAGCACAAAGATATCTGCCAGTTCGCGGCAACCTTCACCAAAGTCCGCCGCCGGTTCCGTCAGCACGCAACCAGCTAGCTGGTAAGGCAAGGCGGCGTCGCTGCGGGCATACAACAAATAAGCGATATCGCCTTGCGGATCAGTGGTCTGGGTGTAACTGGCGATGCCCTCTTCACAGGCGTCGTAACGCCCGTCCGGCTGAATATCTTCAGCACTCCAGTGGCTTTGTTCAAAGTAATACAGCTGTAACAGCCGGTATAACAAGGCGGCGTCGGCCGGCTCGGCGCGACGGTAATAAAAATCAGTCATTGGCGTTCTGTGTTGCATGCGGCAAAGGGTCGGAAACAGGCCGGCAATAGTAACCAGAATGTGAATAACTGCAAGGATTTCTCACAGACACTGCTGCTCCAGCAGATAGCGGTGCATGGCAAAACCGGCCAGCGCGCCGGCGGCAGTGGCGAGCGTGGCATTGTGCATTGCGCCCGCGTTGTCACCGGCGGCAAACACCCCAGGCACTGAGGTTTGTTTCATCTCATTGGTCTGGATGTAAAACCCAGTCATACCTGCTTCCAGGGTCAGCCCAAGCTGAGCGGCCAGCGATGTCTCACCCGCTGGCGCTAAGGTCGTCTGAGGCGCCACATAGACGGCACCGGCCGGCAGACTGCGACCATCGGCCAGCCGCACCGCGCGCAACGCCGGCGCCTGCCCTTCCAGCGCCACGACCGGGCTGTGCTCCACCTTTACACCACGCTTTGCCAGCAAGGCCGCTTGTTCGGCATCGGGCAAAAAACGCCCCTGCGTGCAATAAGTGGTCGGCCCCCAGTCCGGCAGCAGCGCCGCCTGCAGCGGAGAATGCACGGAACCGCCGATCACCACCACCGGCTGGCCCCGCAGCTCATAACCATGACAATAAGGACAATGCAGCACCGTCTGGCCCCAGCGTTCGGTCAGGCCGTCAATCGCCGGTAACTGATCCTGCACACCGGTCGCCAGCAACAACGTGCGGCCTGTCACCGGCGCGAGCGCACTGCCGGCTGCGCTGAAACCGCCGCTGCTCTCTGCCGACACCCGGCTCACGGGGGTTTGCCGGTATTGCACCGTCGGATAAGCCAGTACCGCGTCAAGCGCCTGCTGACGAACCTCTGCCGGCGACAACCCATCAAGCGCCAACAGCCCGTGCGCGCTGCGGGCAAACCTGTTGCGCGGCGTTGCACTGTCCAGAATCAACACATGTTTTTGCGCCCGCGCCAGTTGCAGCGCCGCGCTGAGGCCGGCAAAGCTGCCACCAATAATCAGTGCGTCCCACCGCTTGGTCTGGGCATTTTGGTCTGCCCATTGCCCGTTCATATGCCCGGCTGGCGGGCAGGAAAAATCAGCTGTATGCATTAGGAATGCCCTTATTGACACTTTAAAGGTTACACAAGATAACGCACACAGCCTCCCGTGACAACACATGAAACTTTATTTGTTCCCTGATAAAATTCGCCGCCGCCGGATACAGTCGATAGAATGGTCGGCCTGACCCGCCACTTCCTGGATAAATGATGAGAAAAGACAGTCGCTTGTCGCGCATGCTGCACGTACTGGTGCATCTGCAGCAACAGACTGAACCTATGACCTCCGAACAGCTGGGGCAGATGCTGCAGACCAATGCGGTGGTGGTGCGCCGCACTATGGCGCTGCTCAAGGCGCAAGGTTTTGTCAGCGCCGGCAAAGGCCATGGCGGTGGCTGGCTGCTGGCCAAACCTCTGAGCAGCATCACGCTGCTGGACATTCACCTGGCGGTGAAAGAAAGTTCGTTGTTTACCATAGGTCTGACCGACGAGCATCAGCAATGCCCCATCGAACACGCCGTCAATCAGGCGATTGGCGCCGTGCTGCAGGACGCTGAACA
>CBINNO010000399.1:0-2427 GCA_966252055.1 uncultured Rheinheimera sp.
GATAAGCGATAAGCAGCACAGTATAAAAACAGCAAGCGCAGCACTTGTCGCGCAGGAGCCTGATAGAGGACCTGTCAGCCGGCAGAAACGGCGACTTAAAACGCAGGGAGCGGGATTCAGAAAAAAGAGCGCCCTCGCAGAAAACTGCCAGGGCGTTCGGGGACGTCCATGCTGCTGCACCTGTCAGCTGCCGGGTTAACCCAGCAGTGACAACGCGGCTTGTGGCCGTTGGTTGGCCTGAGACAGAATGGTGGTACTGGCCTGCTGCAGGATCTGTGAACGGGTCAGTTCAGCAGTTTCTTTCGCAAAATCAGTGTCACGGATCCGGCTGCGCGCAGCGGAGACGTTTTCCACAATGTTACTCAGGTTGCGGATGGTTGACTGGAAGCGGTTTTGCAGCGCACCCAAATCAGCCCGTTTTCCGTCGATAGTTTTGATAGCACTGTCCAGGCTCGCCAGCGCCGCTGAAGCACCAGTGACTGACGAAATTGACAACGTGCTCAGGCCTAAACCTGAAGTACCAAAACCACCGCCTGTGCGTGACATATTCACGCTGATATTCTGCCCGGCATTCGCGCCAACCAGGAACTTGGCTGAGTACTTACCATCCAGTAAGTTCACACCCCCGAACTGGGTAGTCGTCGCGATACGGCTGATTTCCGTTTTCAGTGCAGAGACTTCTTTCTGCAATGCCACGCGGTCTGCCGAGCTGTTAATACCGTTCTGAGATTGTACCGCCAAAGTTCTGATCCGCTGCAGAGCATTGGTGATCTCTTCCATCGCGCCTTCAGCCGTTTGCGCCAGCGAAATACCATCATTGGCATTACTAATCGCTTGGTTCAAACCGTTCAGCTGACTGCTCAACCGGTTGCTGATTTGCAAACCTGCCGCGTCATCAGCCGCACTGTTAATCCGAAAACCCGATGATAAACGTTTAAACGAAGTGTCCAGCGAGTTGCCTGAGTTAATCAGTTGGCGCTGTGCATTGAGCGTAGAAACGTTGGTGTTGACAAATAATGACATAGCGTCATCCTCCGGTTGTGTAATACATAGCCATAAAAGCCGTCCTCTTTTCTTCGACAGGTGCGACAGATCTGTTGGTTCGTCGCAGTGTCATAAGCCATTGCCTTGGTCTGGTGCAGAATGCTCGACAGAAAACCAGACCCCAGATGTTCGAAAAGTGGCCAAGAGGTACCAGACTCAGCCACTAAAACCTTTTACCCGTTAACCCCCAAGCAGCGACAAGGCTGACTGCGGTCTTTGATTCGCCTGCGACAAAATGGTGGTGCTGGCCTGCTGCAGAATCTGCGCACGCGTCAGTTCAGCCGTTTCTTTGGCGAAATCAGTGTCGCGAATACGGCTGCGCGCAGCCGACACGTTCTCGACGATGTTTGATAAGTTGCGAATGGTTGACTGGAAGCGGTTCTGAATCGCACCCAAATCCGCCCGTTTCGAGTCGATGATGGTGATGGCACTGTCCAGGCTCGCCAGCGCCGCAGAGGCGCCTGTCAGGCTGCTGATGCTCAAATTCGCCAGCCCCAGGCCTGAAGTACCAAAACCACCGCCGGTGCGCGAGATATTCACGCTGATGGTCTGGCCCGCGTTGGCCCCCACCAGGAAGGTCGACGAATATTTACCGTCCAGCAGCTTCACGCCACCAAACTGCGTGGTGGTCGCGACCCGGCTGATTTCTGCCTTAAGCGCAGACACTTCTTTTTGCAGCGCCAAACGGTCAGCTGAGCTGTTGATACCGTTTTGCGACTGTACCGCCAGCACCCGAATACGCTGCAGTGCTGAAGTGATTTCATCCATCGCGCCTTCAGCGACCTGTGCCAGCGAAATACCGTCATTGGCATTACGGATAGCCTGGTCCAGACCCTGGATTTGACTGGTCAGCCGGTTGCTGATCTGCAAACCCGCGGCGTCGTCGGCAGCACTGTTGATACGGAAACCGGAAGATAAACGCTGGAAAGCGGTATCAAGCGTTTTACCTGAGTTGATGAGTTGACGCTGAGCATTCAATGCTGAGACGTTCGTGTTGACAAATAAAGCCATATCTATTCTCCTGAGCTTTGTTATTTAATCAGTGGAACTTCTTATTTATTTAATCCACTCAAAAAATATATCGACCAAGAGAATAAATTCTTTAGATATTTTTAAACAATATTATATTTAAAATTAATCAAAAGTAAAAAAGGCCACACAATAAATTGTGTAGCCAATGAGCAAAAAGCTCAGGAGTTGTATCAAATCGTACCAATAAATTATTATCGTTCTATGATTAACCTTGTAATAAAGACAACGCCGATTGGGGCCTTTGGTTCGACTGCGCCAGAATAGTGGTGCTGGCCTGCTGCAGAATCTGCGCACGGGTCAGTTCAGCCGTTTCTTTGGCGAAATCAGTGTCGCGAATACGGCTGCGCGCAG
>CBINNO010000400.1:0-2414 GCA_966252055.1 uncultured Rheinheimera sp.
CCAAAGACTCCCAGCAATCTCAGCAAAGCGGCGACTCCCAGGACCAACAATCCCAGGACGGCACAGAAAATACTGCCGAGCAACAGCCGGAAGCCGCTGAGCAGCCCGCAGAAGAGCGCAAACAACAGCAGGTGCAACCAGGCGAAGAGCAAGCCAAACCGGATGAACAGCCACAGCAACAGGCGGTCAAAGAAGCCTGGCCCAACGCGACTCCTGAACAAAGTCAACAGTTGGAGAATCTGCTGAGAAAAGTCCAGGACGACCCCAGTTTATTATTAAAAAACAAGATGTTGCTTGAGTATCAAAAACGTCAGCAACAAGCTGTCCCGCGTGGAGTACAACAAGAATGGTAACCAAGCTTTTTCGGCTGGCGTGGCTGCTGGCCTGCTTTGTCTGGCCTTTGCACGCCGCGACTCAACTCAAAGCAGTGGTCGACAAAAACCCGGCGATGTACGGCGAATCGGTGCTGTTGCAAGTCCAGATTGATGAAAAAACCGACGCCGGCGCCCTCGATTTTGCAGTGCTGGAAAAAGATTTTCGCGTCAGCGGGCCTTCAGTTAGCCAAAACATGCAAATTATCAACGGACAGTCGAGCCAAAGCACTCTTTGGCAACTGAGCCTGTTTCCGCGTCGTACCGGCTCCCTGACCATTCCGGCGTTTAAGCTCGGTCAGCTCAGCAGCGCCCCTATCAGCCTGGAAGTGCTGCCCGCCACAACCCAAAGCGGCAAGGGCGCCGAGCTCTTCCTGGAAAACACGTTCAGCAGCGAGCAGGTTTATGTGCAGCAAATGCTGTATTACGAAGTCAAAATTTACTTCAAAGGTGAACTGCAACGCGGCAGCCTGAGCCCGCCACAGATGGACGGCGCTGACATCGAACAAGTCGGAAAAGATGTTGAAAACAGCGAAATCGTCAATGGTGAACGTTATCAGACCATTACACGACGTTACAGCCTGGTGCCGCAACACAGCGGCGAGCTGAAACTGAGCGCACCTTTTTTCAAAGGCGAAATGATTGACCGCGATCAGAGCCGCTACGACTACTTTGCCCGTACCAAAGAGGTGGCGGCCGAAGGTCAGCCACTGACGCTGCAAGTGCAGGCAGTCCCGCCAGAGCATCAACAACACTGGCTGGCATCTGAGCTGGTGGCATTGTCAGAAGAGTGGACGCCAAACCCGCCTGTGCTGGTGCAAGGCGAGCCGGTGACCCGTACTATTACACTGACTGCGCTGGACCTGGCGGATCATCAGTTACCGGACCTGCCGTTGGCTCAGATCAATGGCGCCCGGACTTATCCGGAACAACCACAAAGCCGTAAAGCTGAACGTAAAGGCCGTATCGTCGCGCAAAAAGTGTTCAGCTACGCCATTATTGCGGACAAAGCCGGCGAATTGACGCTGCCCGAGCTCCGGGTTTCATGGTGGAACACCAAGACGAATCAGCCCGATGAAGCAGTGCTGCCGGCCGTGACGCTGCAGGTTGCTCCAAACCCGGAGCAAACACCAAGCAGCCCACAGATCGCAGAATCTCCGGCCGTTCAGGCCACGCCAGCCAGCACCGCAGTACAGGTCTCTGACTGGGCGTTCAGTTACTCCAGTTGGCTGCTGCTGACCTTATGGTTACTGACGCTGGCCCTTTGGGGCTGGACTGCCCGCCCGGCCCGGCTTTCGCAGAAATCAGCGCCCGCACACAGTGAGCTGCGTTTTAATGCTAAAAAATTACGCCAGGCCTGTCAGCAAAATGACCACAGCGAAGCCAAAGCCTTACTGCTGCGCTGGGGCCGCCAATTGCTCAGCACCGACATTCAAAACCTGCATGACCTGCAGCGCCACTTGCCCGACGGCGCCCTGAAGCAGCAAATCCAAATCCTCAGCTACCAGGGTTATCAGCCGGCCGGCAGCAGCTGGCAAGGCCAGTTGTTGCTTGAAGCCTGGGTTCATTTCCAGCATCAGCCGACGGTGACAGCCGAGGGCCTGAGCCCGCTTTATCCGAAAAGCTAAAAAATACCGGCGCCTTCTGCACATAAAAACAGACTGCGCCGGTCTATGCTGTCACGAGTTCAGCAATTGGAATTTGGATGAACAGTCAGCAACAAAATTATGAAGCGTTAGTGCGGGCTTTTACGCCTGATCTGTATCGCTATGCCTACTGGTTATGCCGCTCCGCCCAAACCGCCGAAGATTTGGTGCAGGAAACGCTGCTCAGGGCCTGGAAAAACATCAGCCAGCTGCAGGAAGTGCAGGCCGCCCGCGCCTGGTTGTTCACTATCTTACGCCATGAAAATGCGCGTCGTTTTGAACGCAAACAGTTTGATTATGCCGATGTCGAGCAGGACAGTCTGACAGATGTGACGGCGCCCTCACCGGAACATGCGGTCGCGGCTGATCGTTTACACCGCCTGCTGTTTCAGCTGCC
>CBINNO010000401.1:0-2394 GCA_966252055.1 uncultured Rheinheimera sp.
CCAATCACTTTTTGTCAGTTGCCAGTGGCTGAAGCCGGCATCTGTGCCGGTGGGGGTCACCTGCAAGCGCCTGAGCAAACGCACCACGGGTAAATTCGCGGTCTGATGTTTTGCTATCAGGGTTTCGGCCTGACCGGACATAAATGCGTACTGGATCACGCCAGCCAATGCCGCTACCGGAATCCCACGTCCGGAAAAAGCGGGCAAAATCATCACGCCAAATTCAAAGGTGCGCGCTGGCATGGCAATTAAGGCGGCAATACCCGCTGCGCTGTGGTGTGGCAGGGTTACATCCATTGCGCTGTTGTCAGACGCGGCGCCGGCTGGTGTCAGGGCCGGGGCTGACGTTGACGCTGCCGGCCACAAAGTCCAGTAAAAATGTTGCTGCTGTGGACCGCTTTGCAGTGCAAGTGCAAAGCTGCGCGCTGCCAGCTCAGCAGGAAGAGGCGCGGCGACCTGCCGCATAATTTTCGGGTTGGTATAAAGTTCGACAAAAAGCGCCTGGTCGGCAGCCGTCAGCGGCCTGAGTTCAAGCGGCCCACTTCGGATCACGGCCTGTTTGAACATCCGGCCTCCGGTGAATTGGCGGCCCGCGCAAAAGCCACTTCACCCAGTCCTTGGGCTGCGCTGCGGTCAAACACCACATAATGACCATTGAGCAGCGGCAGGCCGAGAATACTTTGTTTGGCCCAGCCGCTGAGCTGGCCGGCCAGCATCAGCATTGCCTGCCCTTCAGACGGCGCGTTCAGTTGCCAGTAGTGCTGCGGCAACACCGTCAGGGTGACGGGGGTGGCCTCGCCTTGCGCGCTGTCGGCCTGCTCTGTTGCGACGCTGCCAGATTCCACACCGCCAGTTGCCACGCTGCCAGTTGCTACGCCGCTAAAGCTCAGCTGCAGCGCCGGCCAGTCGGCCAGTTGCAGCTGTTGCATGTCAATGCCCTGCAACTGCGCGCAAGCACTGGCGCCAGCATCCAACAACGCCAGCAGCGCCGGGTTCAGTGCCTCAAGCGTGCTGCGCAAATACTGCCAGCAGGATTGCTCTAAAAACAGCAGGCTGCTGCCGCTGTCGATGATGCTGTTGCTGGCATAAGCGGCCACATCTTTGGCGTCCAGCGGCGGCACGGCAAAAGGTGCCGCATCGCCCAGCTGCAGGCTCAGCAGGTTGGTGTTGTAGTATTTGTCGTGACAAAGCGCGATGCGCTGCCAGTCGCCCTGATACAGCTCATGGCAACTTTTGGCGTCACCCAGCACCAGCAGGCCCAGATTGAGCGGGTCGACCCGTGGCGCCGCGGCAGCTGTACCCGCCTGGCTGTGGTGGCCAGCGCTCTGGTTGGACGAACTGTGGTGAAAAAAAGCACGGTGGGTCAACAGGGCAAACTGATTGGCGTGCAGCGCAGGGTTGTGCGACTGCAGCGCGTCCCACAGCGGCTGCACGGCGCGCTTTGGACAGCTCTGTACTTGCTGACGCAGCGTGGCGATGGGTGCGCTGGAGTCTAACACCGTCGCCGGCCAGGGCCAGGACAACGGCGGCTCCACCTGCTGCGCTGCCAGCCAGTCTGCCGCCTGCACGGCGTGGTCAAGCGGCGCATAAGCCAGCCCCCAGATACCGTCGGCCTGATAAAAGTTATGGCTGGGTTCGTCGACAATGACCGCGAGCTCCGCCTGAGCGATCAGGTTTTGTGAGCGCTCGCCTGCTGCTGACGCCGCCAGCGTCACCTGCGTGCTGACCATACTGCCGGCCCAGCCGCCGGCGCCGTACTGCACCAGCTGAAAATCGCTGCTGAGCGTCACCGCACTGTCATCCGCCGGTGTGTAACAACTTTGCCGCACCGCCAAAGCGCTGGAGCCGGTGTCCAGTAACAACACGGCCGGCTGCTGGCTTGCGCCCAGCAACAGCCGCACGCTGTAAGCGCCTTCGGCTGCACTGATGCTGATGGGAATTCTGTATGCCTGATTGAACACCAAAAAATCCTTTTGCTCACGGTTCAGGGTTGCAAGCGCTGCAACGCCGGTTCGTCGAAGTAACGGTAATCACCTTCAGCAAGCGCCTGTCGACGACTCTGACGAAACTCTTGCTGCACTGCTTGTTGTTGCTGGATGGCCAGCCGCTGCGCCACAGAGCAGCCAAACACCTGCTGATGGGCAGCGTCCATCAGACTGCTGACTTCATCGCGGCTCACCAGCCCCAGCAGTTCGCCGGCCTGAATAAAACCCTGGGTGCGCAATTTGGCGCTACTGGTGTCGGCACCTTGTTGACTTAACTGAAAAATCTGTAAAAACTGCTGCGAGAGCGCGTTGCTATACTGCTGCTGTTGCATCGATGATTCCCGGCTTGGCGGCGATGTCCCATGGTCAGCCATAAAGCCAGCTTCTGACAACATTTTTTTACCCACTC
>CBINNO010000402.1:0-2370 GCA_966252055.1 uncultured Rheinheimera sp.
CGCCGAAACGCGGCTGGCGGTCGCGAAATATCTGCTGTCAGTGCAAAAATAACGGCTGTTGAAGGATCGACATTCAGCGGGCCATTCAGCGATGCTGATCCAGCATGATCTGGTTGCCATCCGGGTCCTGCAAAGTCAGATGCGCCGGTCCGCTGCTGTGCGGTTCTACGCGGGTTTGCAGTGTCAACCCCTGACTCAGCAAATGCTGCTGAATATCGCGAATGTCAGTAAACTGAGCCAGCGGCTGCGCCTGCTGATCCCAGCCAGGATTAAAAGTCAGGATGTTGTGTTCAAACATCCCCTGAAACAAACCAAGCACAGTGCTGCCGTTTTTTAGGATCAGCCAGCCCTGATTTTGCTCACCACCAAGAGTCTGAAAACCCAGTTTTTAATAAAAGGCTTTTGACGCGGCGATGTCTTTCACCGCTAAGCTGACCGAAAAAGCACCCAGTTCCATCGTCTGTGTCTCTGCTCGATTAAGGTCTTACAGCATAGACCGGCCTGGCGCTGTGATCACGCCTGCTCCGATGGACATCAACAGGTAACCATGGAGAAGTGGGTGTCCACGGAGAAAACTGACGCTGACGGCACTCTGTTGTTTGATGACAAAGATTGACATCCCCACCCGGCCAACCTGGCTTTGATGTGAAGTTTGCACTATACCTTGTCGACGCATGACCTCCCGACTGCATGGACGACACTGACATGGATGCCCGGTTCACCAAATTCGGCAAAATAGTGGTTCAGGCAGTTCTGCTCCAGCAGCTATCAGGCTGTGCAGTGTCCTATACAGACGCAGCGGGAGTCCAACATATTGTCGGTTTTGCAAACATCAGAATTCAGCCGGCGGCGGACCCTACAGCAATTGCAGGCAACAGCGTGGAAGTAAAGTCCGTCGGCGTGCTGGTATCCAGTCATGCACAACAGCACAACCTGTCTCTAGGCTATTCTGCAGAAAAAATAACCTATCTGAAAAACAACACATTGATCGGCGTTCTGCCGGAATCGTTGACCGTCGTCTCTCCCCCACAATCTGACAAGGAGCATTAATATGCTGAAGAAAATGATGTGGGCCATCATGCTGTTCACGCTGGCCGGTTGTAGTACTACAGAAAGGGCTGTGTTCTTTACTAAAACGTCGATCAGTGTGCTGGATGTCGACTCGACTCCTGCCGCGATCAGTGTAGCTTATGACCGGACTGAAGGTTATTTGGGTCCCAGTTATCCCAATGGTGCCACACCTTCTGTTGTTGGCTCGTTCAAATCTGATGGTCAGATTATCAACCCGAAAATCAAACAGGTATATGCCACCGGCCGGGCGGCCGAGATTGTCACCGCTAAAAATCAGAACGATTCTGATGCGCAAAGCCACAACAATCTCGAATACAGCGACGACAGTGACAAAAAAATGATGTTTTTTGGGACTTCGACCGCGCTCGGCATCAAAATTGGCGTGGAGCAAAACAATCCGGCATTTTTGCTCGGTTTTAAAAGAAAAGAAGCATCATACATCCCGTTGCAGGGCGTCACGGTCAATGGCAAAAAGCGTGATCAATATGCCTCAGTGCTGGCCAGTATCGATACCGATGTCGACTTCACTGCAACCGAACAGAAGCTGAAATATGGCCAGTTCTTTGCCACCGGCAAAGCCGCCAAGCAGTTGGCACAAAATGGCAACATCAGGGCAGCTTTTGCAGAAAAGGCCACAGTCTCTTTTGATCAAGAATTCAGCGACCAGGCTGCAGCACAGGGTGAAGCCACTCACTGCAGTTTTTCTGTGAAACAACAGGACTGGAATACGATTATCCAGAGTGGCATGTCTAGCGGCGTCCTGACAGAAGAAGAGATCAAAGAGCAAGTGCTGGCGGCCAACCAGGCTTATCAGGCAAGCGGTTCAGCCGCTGACCAGTTGCAACTCATCCGGGCGCATTCAACAGCAGTGTCCGGCGCCACTGACGGCATGTCAGCCAAAAAGTCCATCTTAATCAACGCACACAGAAACCTAGTGTGCGATTTAGCCCGCAAAAAGTAACAGGAGACATATATGCCAGACAGAAGAGTACCATGTGACAGATGTGACCAGGTGAAGCGATATCTGGAAAATACCGGCTGGGTCGTCGTCAGTTGTACACCCATCACTTATCAGCCGGGTTATTGCCGGCTGATCTATAAGCTGGCCTGACGGCTGGCCACTTTGAGAGCGACAGGCTCGGCCCGCCCGCGCTGTCGCTTTCACATCATCGTCAGTCAATCTGACCTGGCAGCTTCACAGCCCCTGGCTGAGCATCACCTTATTGGCAAGGTAACAGCCGAACCCAGCGCGACGTTTCGATGCCTGCACTGGCGGCGAAGCGGTAAAATTCGTCGCAC
>CBINNO010000403.1:0-2355 GCA_966252055.1 uncultured Rheinheimera sp.
GTTGTAACCGTTTGATAAAAATCTGCTGCAGCAAATTGTCGGCTATCTGCGGATCTGCACGGCACAGATGCGGCAGCGGGATTGCTTGCAGCGAAAGATGCAGCTGGCCGAAGAAATCGGCGCTGAGACGCAGGCTGTGTTGTAAATCAGCCAGGGTCTGACTCTGATACAGCATGCCAAGTGCCTGACTGATATCGACGATGGCGGCGTCTTGGTATTGTCCGGCTGCAATTTGTTGTTTGAGCGCAATCAATGCACGCAGCGCCTGCGCCGTGTCGCTGACGCCGCTGTTGAAACCGCGGTTGGCGCCTTGCAACTGCTGGCGCAGCGTCGGGTCGCGGCCCAGTAACAACACAAAACGCTGTGGCAATTGTTGTTGTTTCAGCCGGACCAGCTGTGTCAGCTCGTCGTAAAGGGGCTGGCCCAGCGCCAGGCGGCTTTGCGGTTGGTCCAGACAGGGCTGGAGTGTAGCCAGCAGTTTCAGTTCGTACTGCAGTGACACCGCGTCATTCGCCACTTTCCCCAGCACATTGTTACGTTCGCCAACCAGGGGCTGCAGGTTGCAATAATCAAGCGCCAGAAAATCGCTGAGGTCGAGCTTCGCCTCTGTCAGTGATTGCTGAAACAGCGCAACGGCGGGCAGAGCGAACAGGCTGGCTTTGGCCGGCGGCGGCAGTTCGAGCGCAAAGACCCGCTGCAGGCGGTCACGATAATCGGCCAGCTGACTGTCTGGTTGTGGGCTGCAGGCGCTCAGCAACAGTGACAACACCAGCAGCGCCAGCAAGGCAAACTGCAAACCAAACGGTCTGCAAAGCGCAGGTCGTTTAACCTGCCATCCGTTAATGCAGAGCTGCCTGATGACTGTCCGGTGCTTGCCAGCTGCCATTTTCAATCCGTTTCAGATGCCACACTAATAACCGCGCCAGCGCAATGGCGGCCACAGTCAGGCCAATGATGATGCCAATCCAGAACCCTTGCGCGCCCATCGCCGGTCCCAGGTAGTCAGTCAAACCCAGTACGCAGCCCAGGCCAAAACCGATGGGCCAATAAGCGATAAAAGTGATATAAAAAATCGGTTTAGTGTATTTCAGACCGCGCAGCGTGCAGCTGCAGATCACCTGCACCGCGTCCGACAGCTGATAAAAACAAGCCAGCACTAAAATAGCAGCCGCCAGTTCCAGCACGGCCGGATCTGTGCTGTATTGCGCCGCCACCCAATGCCTGAGCAGTAGCGTCAGCAGCGCAATGCCGACGGCCAGCAGCAAGCCAATCTGAATGGCGGTGGCAATGGCTTTCTTTAGCTCGCGCACATCATTGGCGCCCATCAGGTGACCGACGCGGATAGTGGCGGCCAGCCCAATACTGAGCGGCAGCATAAACACCATAGAGCAGAAGTTGTTGGCGATCTGATGCGACGCCACGACGGTCGGCCCCAAGTGGGCGATCATCAGCGGAATACAGGTAAACAGCGTGACTTCAAAGAAAAACGCGAACGCCACCGGCGTGCCGAGCGCCAGCAACTGGCGGATCTGCGGCCAGTCGGGCTGATAGTCCGGTAATGGCTGACGGACAAAAGCGGTTCTTTTGCCACGCCAGGCGTAGACAAGCAAAGTGCCAAACATCGCCAGAAACACCAGACTGGTGGCGAGACCGCAGCCGGCACCGCCGAGCGCCGGCATGCCAAATTTGCCGTAGATAAACACGTAGTTGGCGGGAATATTCACCAAAATACCGACAAAACTAATCCACATCGCTGCTTTGGTGTAGCCGATGCCTTCGTACAAATTACGCAGCACCATGTAGCCGGCGGCCGGGAAAATGCCGTAAGTGACGTAACCAAGATAATCCAGCGCTTTGACTTTCAGCGCCTCGTCCATCTGCATCAGGCCGACCGGAATCGAAATCGCCTGCATCAGCAAAAAAATCAGCACAGCCAGCAGCAGCGCCAGCAGGCTGGCTTGATAAGTCGCCGGCAAAATGCGCTCATGCCGGCCGGCGCCAAAATGTTGTGCCACTATCGGGGTCAACGCCAGTAACAAGCCCTGAAACGTGATAAGTACCGGCAGCCAGATGGCTGAACCGATGGCAACAGCGGCCATGTCGGTCACGCTGACTTTACCGGCCATCACAGTGTCAATCACGTACATCATGGTTTGGGTCAGTTGGGCCACCATGATAGGGCCGGACAACTTCAGAATGGTTTTTGCTTCAAAACGGGAAAAAGGTAACATGCGGGGACACCAGGGCCTAACCAGCCAGCGAAGCGTGGCAACAGTGGCGCTGATCTTAACACAGAGGAAGAAGATATGTTTACCGGCATAGTACAGGCCAAAGTGCAGGTCCTGCAGGCAGAAC
>CBINNO010000404.1:0-2351 GCA_966252055.1 uncultured Rheinheimera sp.
GCAAAGGACAGCAGTGTCGCGGCTATGCCCTGTGGTCAGGATGCCGATGCCCTGCTCAGGCAATATCGTCAAATTCAGGAAGATCGCGCAAACCAGGATCCGCGGCCAGTCAGGTTGGCAGCCAGCCGCGCCCATTTTCACCGCTGCTATTTAAGGCAAGCAAAGCTTGTTCAGCAAAAGTCTGAGCCACTGCAGTTAAGTCAATACTTGTGGATACAGCTTTACGAAACTGATGAACTGGCAGCTTATCAGGCGGCCAAACAAATTAGCTGGCCTTTGACGGCCGACAGTATTGAGCTGGCCGAGCGGTTACAGCAGATCGCGATAGTGGCCCGGGATACCGCCTGGGCCTTGCAGCTGCAGCAACAGTATCAACTGAAAAATGACATTTTACCGCCGCTACCCGAAGCACTGAAACAAAGCCCGGGACGACCGGTTTTTCAGGAACAAAATGGTCAGCGCCATTGGCAGTCTTTTACCTTCAAAGCCGGGCCGCAGATTGTGCTGGTGACGCGCAGTGGTTGTTATTTCACTCAGCAATTCGAGCAGTATTTGCAGCAAAAGCCAGCGCTGGCCAAGCTGTTTCAGCAGCACAGCACCCGTATCGCTTCCATTGGTTTGCAAGCCGAAACGGACCCGGCTATCGCGGAGATCTATCGGGCAGAGGACTGGCCGGAGATCGACAACTGGGGCACTCCCACTTTCTATTTTTACCACGACGGCCAGTTACAAGGCTCGGTCATCGGCTGGCCCAAAGCCGGCCGGGAAGACGAATTGCTGACGATGTTACGCCGCATCCGGCTACTGGATTAAAGCCTGTTCAACAGGCCCTGCGCAGAGCAGACTGATGCAGCAAGGCCCACACAGAGCCTGCCGTTCAAAGGCAAGGCTGATAACTTCAGGCGGCAGGCTCGCCATATTTTTGCCGGATCCGGCTGATTGATGTGGTGATCAATTGCTCCAACACCGCGACATCCAGGTCGGCGAGTTGTTTAAAATACAGGCAGGATTTGCTCATTTTGTGTTTGCCAAGCTGAGTCAATAAGGGCTCACTGTCATCGTCACAATCCAGATACACCACCAGCTCGCGGCCGCGCACGGCAAAGCCCGTCAATGGTGCTTCGCCGGTCCGGCCGCTGTCGTAGCGATACTGATAACGGCTAAAACCGACGATGCTTGGGCCCCACATCAGGGCCGGCTCACCGGTCAGCCGGCTGCACAGGCTAATCAGCTGCTGACAATCGGCCAGTTGGGTGGCATTGGCCCGCGCTGCCAGATAATCATCGACACTGGCGCTGGTCGCTTTGGTTTTATTTTCGGCCATCAGGGCCTCCTGTTGTTGCGGCTCGGATTCTCACAAGACTCTCTCACAAGACTTTGCGCAGAAAGGCCAGCATATCCTGCAGCGGTTGGATGGCATCTTTGTCAAAACACATGCCCAGATAGGCATTGCAGCCGTTGTCCAGGTAGGCATGGTTTAACCCCGGATACACCGTCAGCTCCACCGGCTGCCCGGCTTGTCTGAGCTTAGCAACATACTGCTCGGCGCTCGCTACCGGTGTGGTCTGATCTGTGCTGCCGACATGCACCCACTGCGGCGGCAACCGGCGCTGACTGGCCGGCGGAACCAGCGCTATCGGCGACACCGCGTCATACCAGGCCGGCTGATTCTGCACGTTAATCCCCGCACCAAACAGGCCACGGGCTTTGGCCTTGCCCAGCTGCCAGAAAATATTGGCGTCAGTTTCAAAGGCCGGCGCCCGGCTTTTGACATCAAACACCGCATAGCTCAGCACGGCCGCCTGTACCTGCAGCGCGCCACTTTTCGCCAGACTTTCAGCACTCTGCCCCGGCGGCAGATAACTGGGCTTGAAACCCAGACTGTCGCCGGCAAAGCCGTCCGTTTCCAGCTTATCGCCGGCCAGCAGCACCATAGCCGCCAGATGGCCGCCGGCACTGTCGCCGGTCACCGCCAGCCGCGTCGGGTCGCCCTGATAGGCCGCGATATGCTGTTTGACCCAAAGCACAGCACCGAGCGCATCCTCGACCAGTTGATTGAGCGTGGTGCTGTTGTGATTGGCACTCAGCAGCCGGTAGTCGACATTGACCACCATGATGTTGCTGTGACTGGCGATGTACTGCGACATCTGCTGCATGATGCTGCGGTTGTTAATCAGCCAGCCGCCGCCATGAAACACGATCAGCACCGGATGCGGCGCTTTTTGCGCAGCCGCGCCGGCGGGCTGCGGCTGATAAATATCCAGTTTTAATGGCTGGCCGGCCACTTCTGTCCAGACAATATCGGCATGCACTTTCACCTCGGCGGCCAGCGCCGGTATAGCCAGCAACAA
>CBINNO010000405.1:0-2328 GCA_966252055.1 uncultured Rheinheimera sp.
CAACAGGCGCAGCAGGAGAGCAATAAAGCCATGATGCAAACACACCCGATGACTTGTGGCCTGCTGCTGGCCGGCGCTTTGATGGCTCCTGTCTCCTTGCAGGCCACGGCGTTGCAGGCCCCAGCCTCTGCAACTGAGGCGACGCAGAGCCAGCCTGCGGCTGCGGTCGCCCCGTACAGCGCCAACCCGGCGCAATATGTCGACCCGATGATCGGCAGCAGTAACTTTGGCGCCACCCATCCGGGCGCCCAGTACCCGCATGCGCTGCTGTCGGTGTCGCCGTTTAACGTCGCTTTTGGCCAGCATAGTGATGCCCAGCATGGTGATGCCCAAAACAGCGACGACAAAGGCAAGCTTAATCCGGTGGACAAAGACGCCAGCTGGAACTCGCGCAGTTACATCGCGGAAAACCGTTTTCTGACCGGCTTCAGCCACGTCAATTTAAGCGGCGTCGGCTGCCCGGAATTTGGTGTCTTACTGGCGATGCCAACCCACGGCGAGCTGCAACTGGACCCGGCGCAATATGGCTCGACCTTCAGTGATGAAATCGCCAAAGCCGGTTATTACAGCAATCTGCTGAGCCGTTATCGCATCAAAACCGAAATGACCAGCACGGCGCGCTCAGGCATCAGCCGCTATCAGTTTCCGGCCGGCCAGTCGCATATTCTGCTCAATTTGGGCCTGGGCCTTAGCAATGAAAGCGGCGGCGCGGCGCGACTGGTCAGTGATACCGAAGTGGAAGGCTACCGGCTGACCGGCACTTTCTGTTATCACAATGCGCAGGCGCGGCCGGTGTATTTTGTCGCCCGCCTGAATAAAAAACCGCAAACCGCCGGCCTTTACAAAAAAATGCCGACCTTCCGGGGCGTTGAAGCCGACTGGGTCAAACACAACGGCAGTTACAAAACTTATCCGCATTACCGTCAGGAACTGGCCGGTGACGACATCGGCGCTTATTTCAGCTTCAACACCACCAAAGACGAACAAATCGAGCTGCAACTGGCGATTTCTTTTGTCTCCATCGCCAACGCCCGCCAGAACCTGCAGGCCGAACAGCCGCAGTTTGCCTTTGAGCAAACCCGCGCCGCCAATGAGCAGGCCTGGCATGCGCTGTTAAGCCGCATCGACATCGACGCGGCGCCAGATGACAAAATCCGTTTTTATACCGCCTTGTATCACGCACTGATCCATCCTTCGGTGATCAGCGACGTCAACGGTGACTATCCGCGCTTTGCCGCGCCAGATGGGCAAACGGCCACCTTCGGCAACGATAAAACCGCACCGCGTTACAGCATCTATTCGTTGTGGGACAGCCATCGGAATGTGCATCCGCTGCTCAGTCTGGTCTACCCCAAGCTGCAGACCGAAATGGCGCAGTCTTTAGTTGCGATGGGCAAAGAGCAAGGCTGGCTGCCGAAATGGGAGCTGGCCGGCATCGAAAGCAAAGTGATGGTCGGCGACCCGGCTACCATCATGCTGACCGACACCTACCGCCGTGGTCTGACGGATTTTGACGTGCAAAGCGCTTATGCGCTGATGAAAAAGGCCGCGCTGACTGCCAGCAACAATCCGCTGCGCCCGGAAAACGCCGACTACCTGAAACTCGGTTATGTGCCGCTTGACGATGAAGGGCCTTATGACGGCTCGGTCTCGACCAGCCTGGAATATTATCTGGCCGACTATAACCTGAGCCTGCTGGCTGCGGAGCTTGGCCAGCATGACGACGCCCGTCGCTTTCGCCAGCAAGCCGATGGCTATCGCAAACTGCTCGATTTGGACAGCGGGATGTTCAGGCCCAAATGGCGCAACGGCCAGTTCCTGACGCCGTTTAACCCGGATGCCGGCCAGAATTTTGAGCCTAATCAGGGTTATATTGAAGGTACCGCCTGGAATTACCGTTTTTACCTGCCGCAGGCCATCCCGGACTTAATCAAAACCTTGGGCGCGGCACGGTTTGAACGCGAGCTCGACACCACGTTCAGTGCCGGCAAATTTGATATGACCAATGAACCGGATATCAGTTATCCGTTTTTATACAACTACTTAGATGCGATAAAACCAGGCAGCCGCCACAAAACCAGTGCACGGGTGCAACAACTGCTGCAGCAACATTTCACGCTGGGGCCGGCTGGTCTGCCGGGCAACGACGATGCCGGCACTATGTCGGCCTGGCTGGTATTCAGTATGCTGGGGTTGTATCCGACCGAACCGGGCGTACCGAATTACACGCTGTTCAGCCCAAGCGTCAAAGCGGCGCGCATCTGGCTGGACCCGGCTTTTTATCCGGGCAAGCTGTTGGAGATCAAAGCCACAGACAGCACGCCGGCC
>CBINNO010000406.1:0-2318 GCA_966252055.1 uncultured Rheinheimera sp.
CGGCTTTATTCAGCGCATTTTCCAGCTCCAGCCGGCCGGCCTGCAGGCTCAGTGCGGTAATTTCCTGCTTGCGCTGGGCGGCCTGCATCAGTGCTGCATGGTAAGCCAGAGCGGCCGTCATCTGACGATTGTGGCTTTTTTGATAGGTTTGCAGATATTTTTCGCTGTATGCCAATGCCTTGCTGGGATCGCCCAGTTGTTTGTATGCGTTGGTCAGTGCCGTGTACATCAAAATGCCCACTTCCAGTGAGTTCTCTGCAGCCTTAGAATTTTGCAAGGCTTCCAGCTTGCGGGCTTCAACGGCCAGGTGCTGGTCCTGTGCTTTTGCCAGTGCTTCCACTAAAACAGATTGCCACAACAACACCAGATTTTCGTAGCCAAAACCCTCTGCCTGCTGGCGTTGTTTTAGCAGAATGTTGACTGCCTGAGCAGGTTCGTTTTCATTCAATAGAATCAGACTTAGGGCATTGTCCGTGAGCAGGGCGTAAAGCAACTGATTTTCTTGATAACAGATTTGATTAGCATCAGCAATTTGCGCTCGGGTTTTCACAAAAATACTGCTTTTGTAAGCGACCTGCGCAGTGAGATACAAAGCAGAACACCGAATGCGGGCTGAGATCTTGTCAAACTCAACGCTTTTCAAAATGGCACTGGATTCTTCATACAAGCCTGAATCCATCAGCGCCAGTGCCATCACAACAGCGCCACTGGCACGATTTTCAGCGGGCAACTTCATGTATTGTTCTTCGCTCAGTTGAAGACCATTACTAAAAGCCTGATAGAATTTTCCGCCAAGTTGATAGACATTGATTAGAGAAACCAGAGAACGATATCGGTACGTCAGGTTGGACGAGGTATTGAATGTTTTCTGCAAGAGTTGCTCGGCACTGGAGTAGTCCGCCCGCATAATTGCAGCCAGCCCCTGATAAAAAGTGATGATTAGCCGGTCCTGCTCATCAAACTCTGCGAAATTTTCCGGTTGCGATAGTTGTTCGATATGACTAGTGAACAACTTGGTATTCGAAGTAAAAAGATGCTCTATGTGAGCAATATCCAAAGACTGGGGTGCTGCGACTGACAGCGGAGCAATAAGCAGCCACAACGACCAAAAGCTGAGCCTTAACCACTGCACCCCTTTAAACATCAGACCGCTTTCCGTACTTTGTCCTGTTCTTCGTCGTCTTGTTCGTCTTCGTCATCTTCCGGAGTTTCAGGCACGACACAACAAACAATATCCCCGCTGGTTTTCACCATTTGTGCAATCGCATTGCGATCGCCAGATAAAATCACCGCAATTTCCTGCCCGGTCAGGCCGGCGGCTTCCATCCGGGCACGCAGCGCAGCCGGGTCTAACGCACGCAGTTCGGCACTGGAACCAAAGCTGCTGATAAAACTCAGTAAGTTTGTCATGGTATTTTCCTTCTTGTCAGACATCAGAGTGGGATAGAACAGTGTTGTGATGCAATGTTAATCTGCGATGTATTACACCATTTTGCTGTTGAAAAACAGTCTTTGCTGTATTTAATCAGCCATTTATCGCGACGCCGCCCCAATGGCTTCACCTTTCATAACTGTGCCAGTAACGCCTGCATCTGCAAATCCGGCTGCAGCGGCTTCGCGGGTGCCAGTACCAGCGTAGTATGTAAAAAAATCTGCGCCAGGGGCAAATCGGCCAGCCGCACCTGCTCGGTTCTGGGCGCCCCGATTGGCAAGGTACAGGCCTCATATAAAATCACCGGATGATCGGCCGGGTAATGCGCGCTGAGTTTTTGCACCAGCAAGGCCAGCCGCTGCTGATTGGTACTAAAACGCGCGGTGGTTAAATCGCCGGCGACCCCGGCCTGCCATAAAATCAGATAACCAGTCGGGTCTATATTGCGCTGGTAAATCATCAGCTGGGTGGTTTCAAAATGCTGGCAGCCATAACGGCCGGGGTCGATGCCAAGGTCCGCAATCAGACAATCTTCCGCCGACACACCCGGCTCCATATGGGCTGGATAGCCCTCCGCCCGCGCCACTTCAATGGCTTTGTGCGGCACATAAGCAAACACACCAGGGTGGCCATAAAAAGCACCGACCACTTTTTTGCCAGCCCGCACTTCGCTGAGCATAGCGTCGACCATTGCGCGATAACTTTGTTTACGATCGGTGCCTTCCTGATAATAAACCTGCAGGCTGCGCACGTCCGGGTGCAGGCTTTCCAGCCATTTTTCCACCACCCCATGCGACATCAGCGCAAATACCACATCGGCTTCCTGCAGATAACTGCGGCTTAACGGCGTAATATGGGACGCCATTGTCATCCCAGTGCCAATACA
>CBINNO010000407.1:0-2312 GCA_966252055.1 uncultured Rheinheimera sp.
CAGAACCTGACGCTGGATGGCTGTGTCGACCATCAGGAGGGCATTGCTGATGATGAGACCCACGCGTTTTTCACGGCGTTGATGGACCCATGCGGCGCGATGTTGTGGGGACGCGTCACCTACGAAATGATGGAAAGTTATTGGCCTGCCGTGGCGCGCGGGGAGGTGGATGCGCCGTCTGCGATGCGGCAATGGGCGGTCAAACTGGAAACCAAGCCAAAGTATGTGGTGTCTTCGACCCGGCGCGATTTTAGCTGGAGCAACAGCCACCATCTGGCTGGCGATCTGGCGTCTGAGGTGGCGCAACTCAAAGCAGCCACCCCGGCCGGCGTGTTGCTCGGCAGCGGCATGCTGGCCGTCGGGCTTGAGCGGCTGGGGCTGATTGACGAGTACCATTTTTTGCTGCACCCAAGGCTGGCAGGCCATGGGCCTAAGCTTTACGAGGCCGGGCTGCACAGCACAAGACGGCTGGAATTGGTTGCGGTGCGAGCGCTTGATAACGGCGCTGTCGCCCTGCATTACCGGCGCCAGACGGGCTTTTGACTGGCGATAGGGCAGACCGGCTGCGTAGCCGCCATCCGGACGGTTCAATCTTGTCAGGTGGTCAGTATCCGGCCAGACTCAATGTTTTGGGGCCAGAACTGGCCGCAGAGATGACAGGTCGCGCTGCAAACGGATAATGTTGTTGCTGGTTTATCACAGGGAGGATCACAAATGAAATGGCTACTGCCGCTGTTGTTACTGCTGGCGTTGAGCGACGCCCGCGCGTCTGGCGTCGCTCCCGCTGACAAAGAACCCAACACAGCACAAAAGATCCAATACCTGCAACATCGGCTGATCCCCGGCTGGGCACATCAGACCGATGGTGCTTTTTTTCGGGATCTCAGCGCCGGCGAGCTGACACAGTTGAGGGCTATCGCGACCGACCTGGTGTCGGCTGATTATGCCAAACAGATAGAGGTCACTGCAGTGCCACAGCAACAAGGCCTGTTATTGACGTTCCCGCAGCCCAATGTGCCGCCGCAGTGTTTTTTCATCTTTATTCAGCAGCGTGAGAACAACACTTATGCGGTGTACACCTACGAGAAGGCTTTTAGCGTGGCGGGGCTGGAGTCTGGCCGGGTCGGGGTGGTCGGCAGCTGGCCGGCTGATGGGGGGCACGCGAATCATGGCACCAGAGCCTATCAGGATGCTGAGAGTTTTTTGAAGGATATTGCCACACTGAGCGGCCCACTTACTTCTGTGTCAGACAGCCGCTAGGCGGGCGAGCCGTTATCGCTGCATCAGGCTGCTGTTGCGAAAAGTTCATACTACTGAGCATGCCAACAGCGCGATAAGGGGCGAACTCTGCAATAAACCAATTCATTGTTTACAAATGGCGGTTTATTGTTAATTATCGGAATGCTGTTTTTTAAGTCACTCATCGTCAATAAGGATATTCGGATGTCAGTTAATGCAACTTTGTTTGGGCAGTTACTGCTGGTCTTTGCCGTGCTGATTGCGGCTGTCAGTTTTTACCTCGGCCGGCGCAAGACACAAACCCCTGTGCTGGCCGCGTTGCTTGGCGGCTTGCTGGCGCTGGTGCCGCCGCTGGGCCTGCTGTATCTGGCGGTGTTGATGCTCAGGCGCGATCTGGCCAAGCCCGCCGTTTAACGGGTTTACGGCGGGCCACCATGGCTGGCCCCCAGCCCTGTGCCGACAGCGCTCTTTTAGCCCGCTTTGTGCTCTGGGCTATTCGTCTTTGCCGCTGGCTTTGGCTACCCATAAGGATTTCATGATGCTGCACCCTGACGTCGTCCAATATCATCAGGCGCAAAGGCCTGAAGTGCAGGCGCTGTGCGAAATACTCGCCGGCGAAATCTGCGCTGCGTTGCCGGAGGCGGAGCACAAAGTCTGGCACGGTCACCCGGTCTGGTTTTTGGACGGCAACCCGGTGGTGGGCTACAGCAAGTTAAAAGATTCGGTGCGGCTGTTATTCTGGAGCGGCCAGTCGTTTGACGTAGCGGGCCTGACGCCGGAAGGCAAATTTAAGGCAGCTGAAGCACGGTTCAACACGCCGGATGCTGCTGCATCGGCAGCACAAATCGCTCAGCCGGCTCTGCCGCAGCTGCGTCAATGGCTGGCACAGGCGCGGGACGTGCAGTGGGACTACAAAAATCTGGTCAAACGCAAAGGCGTGCTGCTGCGGCTGAAATAAAGCTGGCGGGTCTTCGCCGGATGTCGGATCCGGCCTGGTGTCTGACTGACTGCAGGCAATTTGGCCTGCTAAAGCAGCATAAGGTCTGAATCTTCTCAGGGAGAAATGATGAAAT
>CBINNO010000408.1:0-2302 GCA_966252055.1 uncultured Rheinheimera sp.
TCGGGCTGCAAGCTGAGAAAGTTGGCCACAGCCAGGTGCAGTTCGAAGCGGCTGCAGCCGTGTACTGGAGTGCATCAAAGCTTGGGGTGGCTGCGGCATCAGCAATGGCCAGCGGCAGCGCCCAGCTACAGGCCAGCAAGACCAGCCAAGCAGCACCACAGGTTACAGTAGCTGCGGCGCTGGCTATCGACGGTTACAAAGTGGGCTTTGGCAGTGTCGCAGTGTTGGCCTCTGCCAGCATCTCACTGACTGGCAGCAATCCTGCTGCAGTGCCGGCGCCAGTCACTATGGTGTTCGTACGTACATCAAGCCGCTATCACCACCACGTGCGGACATCAGGCCGCTACAACTACAACATCAAAACATCAAGCGGAGGTGTCCGTGTCTGAGCTAATCCAGCTTCGTCAGGCCAGTGGCGGTGTTATCAATGTAACTCACGATGTTGATGGTGTGCCGATTGACGGCATCACGAGTGCCAAGTACCAGCTGTTCAAGGGCGATGCCGACGTTGTGATGACAAGCACGCTGGGTGCCGGCATTAGCTGGGTCAACGGACAAGTAGCCATCACCATCACAGCACAACAGGCCGCAGCCCTGAGCGGCCATTACACACACGAATGCGCGGTCAAAGATCTGCAAGGTCGTGACCTGTTTGTTTTATCCGGACCGATCCGGTTCATCCCAACAAAAGTAAGGATTTGATATGTTGACAGCAGCCGCTAAAAATCAGGCAGCGAATGCCATCACAGTAGACACTATTTCACTGCACTCAGGCGCACCAGGCGCAGACGGCACGGCAAACGAGCTGCCAACGGCCGGCGGCATCTATTCACGCAAATCGATTGCGTTTGGCGCGGCTGACGATGGCGTGCGAACTCAATCAGCAGATGTATTGCAGGACGTGCCACCGGGCTCGACTGTCTCGCACTATGTTCTCTGGCAGGGGACAACAGCGAAGAAAGTTGGCGCGTATCCACAGACAGAGACATACGCTGCGCAGGGACAGCACAAGACAAAAGCCGGGACGATCACTATCACCGGCTAGGGTAAAATCTGAAAAGTAGTTTCAGCATGCGAAAAAAGGATTTTTCGCATTTATCGCAGATCCAAGGGGCAATTTTTCGCGCGCGGCATCACCAGATCTGCGAAAACTTTGTAGCACGATGGGATACGGTGGGACAGCTTATATCAGCATTTGAAAAATTATTTCAGCATAAGAAAAAGGCTCGGTAATCCACCCATTTTTAACCGCAGTTAAAAGTAGAGGCTAAGCGACCATCTGTAAACATCCCATTTTTAGTGGCAGCCTAAATTAGAGCTTTACACCTGACCTTCAGACCAGACCGCAAACTCGTTGCCGCTGGGTTCGGTAAAGTGGAAGCGGCAGCCGCCCGGGAAGTCAAAAATGGGCTTAACCACAGTGCCGCCATGTTGCTGTATCTTGGCTAAAGTGGCGTTGATATCTGCGCTGTAAAACACCAATAAAGCGCCGCCTGTGGCTGTGGTGGAGCTTAGTTCAGCGCGGAAAAAACCGCCGTCCAAACCCTGGTCGGAAAAGGCGACATAATCCGGGCCATAGTCGGTGAAGCTCCAGTTAAAAGCCGCGCTGAAAAATGCTTTGGTAGCGGTTAAATTGTGGGCTGGAAATTCAACGTAGTTTAATTTTCCGTCTTTGTTCATTGTGTATTTCCTTTATGTAAAAAGCAGTGCAGCCATTACCTTACCATTTAAACATCCGCAATGGTTTTATAATGGATGCTGTATAAAATGAGCAGCATCAAGCTGCATCTGTCGTCAGTGAAAATACAGTAGGGAAGGTCTGATACAGAGCCTGAAGCAAGAGATCAGGGTGGCATATTCTGTATCCGCCGGTGATAAGTCGAAATAACCATCCAGCCGGCCTGCGAAGTGGTTGGACAGCTGCGAAACCCGCGCAAAATCCTTTCTTGCTTGCCAAACTGCCTGGGCTCTGTGACTATAAAATATTGTTCTGATTCAGGTGCCTGCATGCGGTTTATTATTGCGTTGCTAAGCTTTCTTGTTCTGGCTGGCTGTCAGCAGATGCCTGTGCGCACATTGCCGCTGTCTGCTATTGCGCAGTCGGCCGATGCGGACTTGGTGGACAAGGTGCAGAATGGCCAGAAGGCAAAGAATGGGCAAAAGGTACATAACGGCCAGAGCGGGCTTTGGAGCGATGCTGATTGTGCGCCGTCTGCGTCGGCTTTAACGCAGCTCTTGTGTCTGCACCAACGTTTAGCGCAGACACCTACTGAGCAAGAGGTGGCGTTGTCGGCACTTGCCC
>CBINNO010000409.1:0-2280 GCA_966252055.1 uncultured Rheinheimera sp.
CGGGAACTGTTTTAAGTACGCCAGCGATGAATAACCGGTGCCAAAGTCATCCATCGCCAGATGAATACCACGGGCGCGTAGTTTTTTCATCGTATCAATGGCCATTTTGGGCGATTGCATGACGGTACCTTCGGTGATTTCCAGCTCCAGATGATAAGAAGGCAGTTCTGTTTGCTGCAGTACGTCATCAATCTGCTCACACAGGTAGGGCAGCATAAACTGTTTAACCGACAGGTTGACGGCGACCCGGCCATGGAACAGACCCTGATCTATCCAGCGTTTGACATCAAGACAGGCTTTGCGCAGCACCACTTCGCCGATTTCGACAATCTGGCCGGTCTCTTCGGAAACCGGGATAAAGGAAGCTGGGCTTATCAAACCGCGTTTGGGTGTAATAAAGCGGACTAACGCTTCCATGCCGACCAACTGGCCGCTCAGAATGTCCATCTTCGGCTGATAATACACCGTGAAAAAATCTTCTTTGAGGCCGTGACGGATCAGGTTTTCCAGCTGCAGTCGTTTGACGGCCAGCTTGTTCATCGAATCATTAAAAAACAGATAGCGGTTGGCGCCTTCGTTTTTGGCGTGATACATCGCGGTGTCGGCGTTGCGCAGCAGCGCCTCCGGATCTTTGCCATCTTCCGGATAAAGCACAATGCCGATACTGCTGGTGACTGCGAGTTCGTGCTGGTTGATAAAAAATGGCAGATTGATTTGCTTAATCAGCTCTTTTGCCATGGTGGTGATGGTATGAATATCGTTGGTATTTTCCAGCAGTATGGCAAATTCGTCGCCGCCGAGGCGAAACAGCCGATCTTTTTGTTTGGTCATCTGACTTAAGCGTTCAGCCAGTTTGATCAGCAGAGAGTCGCCCAACTGATGACCGAGTGAGTCGTTGATCTTTTTGAAGTTATCCAGGTCAAACACCAATAGCGCGTGTTTGGTTTCCCGCTCGACCAGCCGGCCAAGCTCGTTGGAAAACACCGCCCGGTTGGGCAGGCCGGTCAGGGTGTCTGAGTTCGCCAGCCGGCTCAGCTCCGCTTCACGTTTTTTCCGCTCCGAGATGTCGGAGAAGACCGCAACGTATTGGGTGATCACGCCTTGTTCGTCACGGACTATGTCAAAATTCAGCTCGGCCTGATAGACCTCGCCGGACAAGCGCTGATCCTGAATTTCACCTTGCCAGTTGCCACTGGTTTGCAGGACGTGCCCAATTTCCTGCAGGAAGCGGCTGGGATACATCGCCAGATCAAAAGGTTTTTTAATCACTTGTGCACGTTCTTTGCCGGTGATGACCGTAAACGACTGATTGATTTCCAGCACCACAAAGTTGGTGTCGCAAATCACCACGGCGTCAGAGATGTTTTCCAGACAGCGGGCAAACAGCTCGAGTCGTTCTTCGGTTTGTTTGAGCAGCTGGATATTCTTCAAAGTGCCGGTCATGCGGGTGGCGACGCCTTCGGAGTTGGCCGACACGACTTTGCCGCGGTCCAGCACCCAGATCCAACCGCCGTCGGAAGCGCGCATCCGGTACGCCGCTTCAAAATAAGGCGTTTCACCGGCCAGATGCTGATATAGCTGCTCGGTGACACGTTCAATGTCGCGTGGATGGATCTGGTCCCGGTTCGGCGGAAACTGATTGGTTTCTGGTTTAAGTTCCACCGGATGTTGCCAGGAACTGGAGCGGTATAAAGTGCCAGAGGCGATATTCCAGTCCCATAATTCGTCGCCGCTGCCCCATAAAGACAACCGCAGCCGCTCCTCGCTTTGCTCCAGCCGGCTTTGATAACGGCGCATTTTCAGAATGGACAAGTGGGCCAACAACAGGGCGCCAAAAGAGAACAACAAAATAGAAGAAAGTACATAAGGCATAGTGCTTTGCCAGTTTAAAGCAAAAACTGGCAGCGGCACTAAAGTGAGCAGCAGTAACAGTCTGTTTTTCAGACGTTTTTTATTATTATTCACAGATATACGCAGCAGTTTGGCCTTGCAGGCTAACTTATATAAATTCAGTTACACTGTCAAAGCCAATCTGTCTGTAAACGCAGGCTGGCCGCCAGTTCTGTCGCTGCCATCGATTGCATGTGACTATGTTGTGGGGCAGGCCCGGTTGCCAAAAACACAGCATCATATTCCGGTGCCAGTAACTGGTAACAAAACTGCACAAACGGCTCGAGTGTCAGGCTTTCCAGTTCCTGTTGAATTTGCTGTGCCAGCAGGCATTGGTAATCGCCCTGACCAATCGCCAGCCAAATACGTTTAGCCCGGCTGGCCAGGCTG
>CBINNO010000410.1:0-2269 GCA_966252055.1 uncultured Rheinheimera sp.
GGGCTGGCCGCACGGTTTAAACCCAAAGGCGAGGCTTCGCCGGATGCTGCCGTGCTGGATCAAGCCAGGTCTGTGCCATTGCGGCCAGCTCCGTCAGAGCGGCAGAGCTGAGTGCAGAACCGGGCCGCTTAGCCAAATCGGCAGGCCCGGCGCAGACGCAGCTGTTGTCGTGATGCCAGCCGGCGACAGAGGGGCGCGCCGGCACCCGGCACTTTGTCATCGTCTCCAGGTCATCGTATCCAGGTCATCGTGCCAGGTTTACCACCAAATCAGCGAAAAACGTTGTTGGTGGCAAAGGCTGGCGACCCGATCAGCCAGCTGCTCTGCGGCAACCATTTCCAGCCTGAGAAGCCGGGCTGCCGGCTGATGTTGCGCCAGCAACTGCCGCAATTGCGGCGGGTAACAGGTCAGTTCGTCAGGCGTGTCGTAACCAGCCAGCAGATACAGCAAAGGAGGTCTGGCCGGCAATTGACGGATTTTATCGATGAGCATCGCCGGTTGCTCGCTGGCATGGCAGACCAGCAGTACCAGCATTAGTGCAGCTCACCGGCTGATGGCCATGGCCGCAACTCCTGCAATAGCGGCAATAGCGGCCGCGCCTTTGGGATCTGTGCCAGAAAGCGCAGAAAAATCTGGTCGGCCGCTTGGTGTAAAGTGGCAATATTGTCGTGCAGTTGCGCCAGGATCCGGGCCTGCGGCTGAACGGAGTCCTGCTGTGGGTAGCGGCTGAACACGGCGGGGTCCTGCAGGCACCAGGTCCGGACTGAATCGGCCGTCACTTCCGGATGCGCCTGCAGTGCCAGATGCGGGCCATAACTGAAGGCCGTATTGCGGCAGCAGCGATTAAACAGCAGGCGGCGGGCGCCGGCCGGGATCTGAAAGGTTTCCTGATGCCAGTGAAACATCGGAAAGGCAGCCGCCTGTCCCAGCCATTGCCGGGCTTCGGGATAAGCGGTGCGCTGCACCAGATCCCAGCCGACATGCGGTGCACACTGGCGATAAACCTGAGCGCCAAGCTGTCGTGCCAGCAGCTGGCCACCAAAGCAAATGCCCAACACGGGACGCTGGCGGCACAAGGCATCCGTGACCAGTTGCGCTTCCCGTTCGATCCAGCGCAGACGGTCGTGCACGCTGGCGTCAGAACCCAGCACCACCACAGCACTGAAATCCTGGCTGGACAGTGGCGCTCGCGCTGTTCCTTCCAGTGTGAACAGTTCGAACGGCAGCTGATAGCGTTGTAAAAAAGTTTGTAAATATGCCGGTCCCTGCGTAGCTGCATGCTGGCAAATTGCGACCGGTTTCATGGACGTGCTCATCGAGACATAACCTATGTTGCCAAAACCGACGGCATGCTACAAAAACTGGCCGTAACGATGCTGTAGCAATCAGGGGGCGTGGCGTAAAAGAGCCGTAAAAGAGCAGTCAAAGCGCCAAAATGTACCGAAGAAGATGCCTGAAATGCGCTGAAAAAGGATGGCTGCAGCGCGGTAAAATGCCCTGATGCAGGGCCTTGGCTTCGTCGTGCTGGCGTGGTCCGCAATGCCCGAAGCGGCGAACTGCTGTATTTCCGCCGCTTGCTTTTAGCCGCCGGCTGCCTTGTAATGACGCCCTTTGCAAAGTTGTGTCAGGAGAAAAGGCGATGAATCGGATGGTCAGAGACGGCTTGTTGTTTGTGGTGTTACCGCTGGCGCTGCTGGGCGGTATGACCGGCTGGATGTTGCTGGCGACCAAACCCGGTTGTGGCAACATTCCGCTGCAGCAGCTGGCGTCGCCCGATGGCCGTTATAAAGCCGTGCTGTTTGAGCGCAGTTGTCCTGATGACACGGCGGTGACGTCACATCTGTCGGTACTGGCGGCAACTGGCCAGCTGCCGGATGGCGACGGCAATCTGTTCAGTGCACAAGGGCGCGCGGCAGATTTGGCTTTTCAGCTGCAATGGCAGGCGCAGGAGCAGGGCCGCCAGCAGCTTCTGCTGAGCAGTGCGGCGCCGGTTAAAGTGCTGCGTGCTGATGCGGTCTGGTCGGTGTCTGATACCGTCACAGCCCGTTATCAGTTTGGTGGCCAGCAACCATCGCAGCAGAATTAACGGCATCAGGCACAGGCGTCATGCAAAGGCACCTTACAGAGGTGCAATGTGACCGAGCAATTCGACCGCGCAATTTAAGTTGTTTATTGCCCCCTGCGCCCGACCCGATCACAACAAACGGAGTGGATCGCGCGCAGGGCGGGGTAGAGCGCAAGGCGGGCAGAGCGAAGCGACATCCAGCGG
>CBINNO010000411.1:0-2265 GCA_966252055.1 uncultured Rheinheimera sp.
GTGGATCAGCCTGCGGCGCGATGCGCTCACGCATAAACAGCGCGTGCAGTTCTTTGGCCCTGTGCCAGTCAAAGCCAATTTTGCGGCGTGCTTTGATAAACAGCGAGGCCAGATTGGCCCGCAGCGCCACTTGCATATGCAGCAGCACGTCAAATTGTTGTCCGGCCAGTTGGCGTTTCAAATCGGCATAAGCGCCAAGGCCGAGCTTTTTATCAAATACCACCAGTTCGACACCGGGTAAGTCTTTGAGCAGCATGGCCTCGACTTTGCCGATGATCCAGGTCAGTTTCGCCTTGGGATAATAGCGCTGGATGGCCTGCACCACGGCCACGGCATGGCAAACATCACCAATGGCCGACAGCCGCAAAATACAAATCGACTGAATGGCGGCGTTCGCTGGCAAAGCCGGCGCGACCGCAGGGTTCTGAGTCACTGTCATGCCTGCGCTCAGCCCTGAATTTTTTTGATAATGGCGCTGGTCGAGCAGCCATCAACAAATTGCAGCACTTTGACTTCACCGCCAGCGGCGATGACTTCACGGGCGCCGACGATAGTGTCGATGCTGTAGTCGCCGCCTTTGACCAGCACATCCGGCGCCACTTTTAAGATCAGCTGCAGCGGCGTGTCCTGCTCGGCCGGGTCGTCGCCAAAGGGCAGCACCCAGTCGACGGACGCCAGGCTGGCCAGCACTGTGGCGCGCTCGTTCAGCGCATTGACCGGCCGGCTGTCGCCTTTTAAGCGTTTGACTGAAGCGTCGCTGTTTAAACCCACCACCAGCCGGTCGCCCAGCGCTTTGGCCTGGGTCAGGTACCGCACATGGCCGGCGTGCAGAATGTCGAAGCAGCCATTGGTAAACACAATTCTTTCGCCATTTTGTTTAGCAAAAGCAATATGTTGCAGCACTTTGTCATAAGGCGTCAGATAGACATCGCCTTGCGAATGAAGATGGCTGTTGAGCCGGGCGGCCAGTTCGGCTGGCGACACAGTGGCGGCGCCCAGTTTGCTGACGACGATGCCCGCCGCCAGATTGGCCATTTCAACCGCCTGCGGCAGCGCCATGCCAGCGCCCAGCATCACGGCCAGTGTGGCGATCACCGTATCGCCGGCGCCGGTGACGTCGCTGACTTCCAGCACCTGAGCCGGGAAATGATGGGTTTCGGTGGCGGTAATGAGCGTCATGCCCTGTTCAGAGCGGGTCAGCAGCATGGCGGCAATGCCGGCGTTGGCCAGCATAGCGCGGGCACTGTCGAACATGGCGGCTTCGGAGCTGGTGTCACCACCGGCCAGCCGGAATTCAGCCAGATTCGGCGTGATGATGTCGGCGCCGCGATAAACGCTTAAATCGGCTTGTTTGGGGTCGACCAGCACATATTTGCCGGCCGCTTTGGCGGTGGCGATGATGCGGCCAACGGCTGCCAGCGAGCCCTTGGCATAGTCGGACACCAGCACAAAGTCATAATCGGCCATCAGTTGTTCGACCTGATCGGCCAAAGCCCCGGCATGCACCGGGCTGAAGTGTTGTTCGATATCGAGCCGCACCACTTGCTGATGGCGCGAAATCACCCGCATTTTGGCGATGGTGGGTTGGTCGTCCTGCGCCAGTAGTGCCGAGCGGATGCCGTCGTTGGCGAGGATGCGGCACAGACTGTCGCCGTTGGCGTCGCGGCCAATCAGACCCAGCAGGCCGACACTGGCGTCCAGATGGGCAATATTGCGGGCCACGTTGGCGGCGCCGCCGGCTTTGTCTTCCACTTTGCTGACCCGTACCACCGGCACCGGTGCTTCGGGCGAAATACGCTGCGTGTCGCCCTGATAATAACGGTCCAGCATCACGTCGCCGACCACCAGCACCCGTGCCTGAGACAAATGATTTAAACGGCTGATATCAATCATAAAAATATTCCGTTAACCGGCCAGAACCAGGTCGAGCGCTTCACAGAGCCAGTGACCGATAAACATATGCACTTCCTGAATACGCGCCGTTTCGTCGTTTTGCACGATGATAGGCAGCTGCGCGATGTCTTTGACCAGACCGCCATCGCGGCCGGTCAGCGCCACAGTGTAAGCCCCCAGCTCATTGGCGGCCTTGAGCGCCAGATTGATATTCGGGCTTTTGCCGGATGTGGTGAGGCCAATCACCACGTCACCGGCGCGCACCAGGCCGCGCACCTGGCGTTCAAACACTGTGTCAAAGTGATAGTCGTTAGCATGCGCGGTCAGAATGGACGTGTCGGTGGTCAGCGCGATGGACGCCAGTGGGCCACG
>CBINNO010000412.1:0-2254 GCA_966252055.1 uncultured Rheinheimera sp.
CCATCAGCATCAAGGCCGTACCAGACGTCGGCTTTTAAATCCTTGCCGGCTATGCCGCTGCGGATATGAATTAACTCATCAGCTGCGCCGCGGTGTACCAGAATAATCGCGGCGCCTGCTGCCGCTTTTGCTTTGACAGCGCGGCCGTCGGCCAGCGCGATTGAGCCCTGTTGTTCGGCGCTGGCTTGCGAATGCTCTGCGGACGTGACCGCCACCGACCGCGGTCCGGTACACAAAGCCAGCGCCCGACAACCGGTATTGGCTGCGACAGAAGCTTCGCCGGCTACCTGTGCGATGCCGTGGTGCCCACTGTTGCTTGCCAGCGATTGCGGTCCGTGCGCAGTCGCCACAGAACGATTACCGGTATTTGCCGCCACCGCATGGTGACCAGTGCTGACGGCGACAGATTGATCCCCCGTGCTGCCGGCGGCCCCCCGGTGCCCATCATTGCGCGCAACGGCATAATCGCCCGTAGTTGCCGCCAACGAACAGTGCCCGCGATTGAGCGCAGCCGAACCGTTCTGCACGCTGGTTGCTGCTGAGTCCTGCTCCTGTGCAGTGACTGTGCTGGCGCCGGCGCTATCTAAAGTGCTGCAGAGGGCCGTGGCAATCCATTCAGGTACTGTCAGTTCCTGCAACAATCGGATGCCTTGCGAAGCCTGTTCAATGCCGCAAGCGCCGCCCGCTGTCTGCCCGGACGGTTGGACCAGAAAATAGCGGGACGGCCCCGGTGGGTAGTACCGCAACACATCAAGCGGCCTGAAACAACTGTGAAATCCCGCCACAGAAACCGCCACATCCGCCGTTTCATGCCAGTGCAACGGTCCGACTGAATACTGGAATGCTCTGCACTGCAACCCGGCATCAAAACCTTTAAATGCCAGCGGGCCGCAGCTGGGGTCAGCAGCCCCGGTTTGTAACATCAGCGGAGCTAAAAACGGAGAGTCAAAGATCGTTTTCATAGCAGCCATCAATCACGACAAAGCCGGTATCTTAGCCTGAACAATGCCGTCATTAAACAAAGCCCGGCGCCTTTGCCGCGCTTTTTAATGTGTGTATGAAGGGCCGCCAGTCTGCACGCAGCCCAGCCAAGTTGCGCTGCACCGCTCTTTGAAACGTCACACACAACACGCCTGGACCCAAAATATGTAAAATTTTCGGATAGTTATTTTAAAAACTGTCGAATATATTTACACACCCTCTGCGCCGCAGGCTAAATTTACAAATATTTACATGTGAATCATCAACTTACATTGATGGCATTGTTTGTGCTTAGGGATGCTCAAATACACAACGGGGCACCCAAATGAAAAAAGCAGTTCTTCTCTCTTTAAGCATGTTGTTCGCAGCGGCCGCGAATGCTGGCACCATTGACACCACACCAAGCTGGAACAGCGCCGGAAAACCTTCCATCGCCCCTTTCGGTCAGCCACAAACAGCCACTTATGGCCAGACATTCACGGCCACCAATGAGCTGGGTACCATCATCGACAGCTTCTCTTTTTTCCTCAGCAATGTCGCTTCCAGCAACACTGTATTTGCAGCGTACATCGCGCAGTGGGACGGCCTGAAAGCAACTGGTCCAATGCTCTACACCAGCGCTTCCAGCTCATTGCCGGTCGGCCAGGGTGGCTTTAGCCAGGTCAGCTTCAACACAGGTGGCATCAGCCTGGTTGCCGGTCTGAAATACGTCGCTTTCCTGAGCACTTCAGCCTTTACTGCCAACGGTAACACCACCACAAACATGGGCGTTGTCAGCAACACCGCGACATACGCCGGTGGCGAATTCGTGTTCTTCAACAACAGCGATTTCTCACAACTGACCACCACCAACTGGGACAACTTTTTAGGTAATTTCGGTGATGCGGCGTTCCAGGCGTCGTTCTCGAACCAGACTTCGACAGTGTCAGCCCCAGCCACGCTGCCAATGTTCGGCCTGGCAGCCCTGCTGATCGCCGGCGGTCTGCGCTCACGCCAACAACGCAAGTCGGCGTAATATCGTTTTAGCACTGCATGTTAAAAAGCCCCGGCAACCCGCCGGGGCTTTTTTATTGGGGGGTTGGCCTGCATCGCTGCGCTGGCGCCTGTCCAATGCCAGACGATACCGGCATAACAACACGTGCTTGTTATCCACCTCAGCCCACATATGGCGGATGCCGGCCGATACCCTCAGCGCTGTTGTCATTCTCTTGCGGTGCTGAGAGTTCAGCTGTGGCGGCACTTTGTGTCAGTTGTGGAAATTTATCCTGCGGAT
>CBINNO010000413.1:0-2219 GCA_966252055.1 uncultured Rheinheimera sp.
ACAAGCAGCAGCGCAAAGAAACGCTCGACGCGCAGCAGACGCTGGAGAGTTATCAACGCTGAGAGCACGCTCAGCCGCAGCGTGAAAACAAGCCCGGATTTTTCCGGGCTTGTGCTTTATTGGGCGCTCTGCCACCATCGGCCGATGAAACTATTTGATACCCATTGTCATCTGGATTTGCCGGAGCTGGCCGCTGATCTGCAGCAACATCTTAAGGACGCAGCCGCTGCTGGCATTGCGCGTATGCTGCTGCCGGCGGTTGAGGCTGCGCGCTGGCCGCTGGTGCTGGCTCTGCAGGCCGGCACCAGACAGAAGGCCACGCTGGCAGACAGCGAAAAGTCGGGGGCACCTGCAAAAACGGCGCAGCCATGCACCGAACCTTTCATGCCACACACTACACCGGCGTTGCTACACACTACAGCGGCGTTGCCTGAAATCGAGGTGGCGCTTGGCATCCATCCCTGGTGGAGCGAAACGGCCAGCCGCGCTCAGCTGGACCAACTGGCCGGTTTGCTGCGTGACAAGGGCGGGCAGATTTGTGCGGTTGGTGAGATTGGGCTGGATTTTGCGCTCGACTGGCATCCCTCACCTGAGGCGCTGAAAAAACATCAGCTGGCATTGCTGCGTGATCAACTGGCGCTGGCCCGTCAGGCCGGCAAGCCGGTGGTGTTGCATCATCGCAAAAGTCAGCCAGAGCTGTTGCAGGCGCTCAAAGCAGAAATGTTCAGCTGCGGTGGGGTTTTGCATGCGTTTTCCGGCAGTGTGGCGCAGGCGCATCATTTTCTGGACCTGGGTTTTAAGCTGGGCATCGGTGGCACTATCAGCTACGAGCGGGCGCAGAAAACCCGTGACACTGTGCGTAAGCTGCCGCTGGATGCCTTAGTGCTGGAAACCGATGCGCCGGCGCTGCCGCTCGCCGGGTTTCAGGGCGAGATCAACAGGCCGGCGCAGCTGCGGCGGGTATTTGAACACCTGCAGTCGTTAAGGCCCGAAGCGCCGGCGCTGCTGGCCGACGCGCTGTGGCAAAACAGCCTGCAGGCGCTTGGCCTCGCCGGACACTGACACTGACACAGACGCTTCGCTAGCGGGATGCTGGCGGTTCGTCGCTTGGCGGCGTACTGGCCACTGTTGCCGCGCTGTCAGCAGAGGCATTGGTTGCGGGTTCTGCTGGGGCTTGCTCTTTGCCAGGCTCCAGCGAATGGGTGGCGATGCCGTGATCTATCTGATGCGCGGCGTGATGCAGCTGCTGAGTTGACGCCAGTTTATGTGACAGCGCCTGCAAGGAGCCACGCAGCATTAACATCAGCAGCGCCGCAAAGCCCAGCATCCAGCCGACTTGTTCCATCAGCTTTTGCCAGCTTTGGCTGACCGCGTCAAAACTGCTGTACTGGCGCAAGCTGATTTTGATGTAACCGAGCAATTGCTCGCCCTGATAAATCTCCTGCACCATCGGCAGTAAATGGCCGGGCGTTTGCGGCGCGTAGAGCAAGCGCGCCGGTTCACTGCCGGCCGATTCGGCCAGTCGCACGCCGTTGGCGTCGTAAACCACCACATCATGCAGATATGGATTCGACGCCATTTGCTGTGTCAGCGCTTTTAGCCCTTCCAGCTGGTCGTTTTCAATCAGATAGGCACAGGTCTGCGCCAGTGCTTTGAGCGTTTCTCGCATCAGTACGGCGCTTTGTTCGGCGAACAGCTGCTCGCCATGTTTGTTACTTTGCTGCCACCAGTGAACCAGGATGATGATACCGGTGATCGCCAGCACCAATTGCACAGTTCGCCAGAGTTTCTGTGGTTTTTTGCTGTGTTTTACCGTCATTTAGCTGAATTAGTCACTGACAAGGCCGGAAAAATGCCGGTAGAATGCCACGCAACACCTCTAATGTACAGGTCATCCCGTGAGTCTGATGTCGTCCGCCGCTGTTGCTGTAGAACTTAATTCGTTGCTCTTTGCTGGTTGCTCTGGCGACCTTTCTGCCAGTGTTTCGCCGCTGCTGGCCTGGCAGAAATCAGCGTCCGTGGAATGGTCGACAAGCCGGCCGGCAACACCACAAAAAGCGGCTGCTGTGCTGCGTGTATGGGGCGACTGGCCAGCGGCAGCATTGACACAGCTGGTCGCTTTGTTACCTGAAGGCGGCATCGCCAGTCGCTTTGAACCTCATCCGGACTTAGCGGCTGCACTGGAGATCCGGCTCAGTCAGCCTCTGGACGAGGCGGGC
>CBINNO010000414.1:0-2202 GCA_966252055.1 uncultured Rheinheimera sp.
GGCCATCCGGAAACTCCCTGTCAGGCGGTCAGTGCTCTTTTCACGTTCTCATGACCGATTCAGTCGGCATTGAGCGGAAGGAGCAATAGATTGAATCGTGACTTTAACGGTAAATTACCAGTACACTCAGGACAGTTCAGTTCTTAATTAACCTGCTGTACAGGCATATTAACCTGTACAGTCGCAAGGAGTTTCGATGCAGCCAGACGGACAGGCCTTTTGGCTTGATAAAGCCAGTGCGCTTTCGCTGACGCAGCAACTGCTGCAACAGGCCAGAGCCGCAATTGAAAGCGGCCGCTGGCATGCCGGTGTGAAGCTGCCCTCTGTTCGCCAGCTCGCCGCTGAGCTTGGCATCAGTAAATTTACCGTGGCCGACGTCTATGAACGGCTTAGTGCCGAAGGGCTGGTGCAAAGCCGTGCCGGCAGTGGTGTTTATGTGGCGCGCTTAAACCCGGCACGCCAGCTGAGCGAGCAAACTCAGTCTGCGCCGGGTGTGCAAAGTGCCTTGGCGCACGAAGTCGCGCTGATGCGTCAAACCCTGCAACGCGAAACCGACTGGCTGAAACCCGCCGCTGGCTGGCTGAGCCCGGAGTTTTTACCTCAACAGGAACTGCGCGCTGCGCTTAAAGAAGTCGCACGCCAGCAACAATCTTTAACTGACTACGGGCCGGCACAAGGTTATCTGCCGCTGCGCCAATATTTGTGCGGCCGGCTTGGCCAGCTGCGCATCGATTGCGAGCCGGGCCAGTTGCTGCTGACCCACAGCGCCTCCCACGCCTTAGATTTGGTGCTGCGACTGCTACTGAAACCAGGCGACAAAGTGATCGTCGACGATCCGGGCTTTTACAACTTCCAGGCGCTGCTGCGGCTGCATCATCTGCAGTTATTGTATTTACCGCGTTGTCAGGACGGCCCTTGCCTGGTAAGTCTCGGTCAGTTGATTGAGCAGCATAAACCCCGTGCTTATCTGACCAATTCAGTGCTGTCCAACCCGGTGGGCACTTGTGTCAGCGCACCCAAAGCGATGGCGGTGCTGAATTTATTGGCCAAAGAGCAAGTACTGCTGATTGAAGATGACATCTACGCTGAATTTGAAGCCGTGCCGGCGCTGCGGTACGCCAGTCTGACCGGCCTCAGCCACGGCGTTTATCTGGGGAGTTTGTCCAAAACGATTTCGGCTGATTTAAGAGTTGGTTACATTGCCGCGTCAAAGCCGCTCATTGCCAGCCTGACCGATCTGAAGCTGATTTCCTCCACCTCGAGCCCGGTCAGTGTCGAGCGTGTGATCCATCAGGTGCTGACCAGTCGCGGTTATCACCGTCACCTGCTGCTCTTGCGCGAGAAGCTCGCACAGATCCGCACCGATGTGCTGGCAAAATTCCGGCAACGCGGCTTTATCGCCTGGCATGAACCCGACGCCGGTTTTGCGCTCTGGCTGCAGTTGCCGGCCGGCCTCAGTGCCAAAACGCTGGCAGATACCCTGCGCTATCAGCAGATTGTGCTGGCGCCGGGCGGCCATTTCAGCCAGTGGCCGGACGCCGACCAGTTTATGCGGGTTAATATCACGCAGTGTCAGAGCGAAAAACTGTGGCTGGCGTTGGATCAACTGATGGCAACCTGCTGATAGTGGCGCGGGTTTGCCGTACTGAAAGGAAGTGGCAGCTGAACATAGCGAAATGTTCTTCAATGCCTCGCTTTGCGCGATCTGTTTACACTGCAGGTCGCTGTTCGCCAAATCCGGCGTGCCCATTTCACTTTCCCAGATTGTTGACAGATGTAAATGCAATGGTTAACCATTGAATATTCTCTCCGTCAATGTCCGTATTTCAACGACGAGTGCGGACATTAGCGGCCATCCTCACTGTTTATCACTTTGCCGGCAGGAGCACTTAATGAAGCTGATAGTAAAAATTGTACTGGCCTTTGTATTGTTGCTGACCGGTTTTTTCGGAGGATGTTTACTAACATCCTATTGGAGCATCAGCGCAGACTTAAGCGGTAAGTTGCGCTTTCATGATGTGCTTGCTGCCGACGACGCCGAGACCCGACTGCAAGAAGCCAAGTTAATTTACCGGGTGCAACTGCCTTATCTGACTTGCCAAACTTACACTTTTTATCGAAGCGGCTTCGCGCAACTGGGATTAGCCACTGAGCAGGAAGTGCAACTCATAAACCTGGGGTTTGCCACTTTAGGAGTCAACT
>CBINNO010000415.1:0-2171 GCA_966252055.1 uncultured Rheinheimera sp.
TCAGTCCGACAGCGCCACCACCAGCAGCACCAGCAATAACCCCAGGCTGATTTGGCCGAGCAGCCACCAGAAAGGCTGCTCCGGTTGTAGCCAGCACAGCAGGCCGGCGCCTGCCGCGCTGCAGGCGCACAGCGTCAGTTGGCGGCGTTTCAGGCCGCACCAGAGCCGCAGTTGTTGCCAGCGGGATAAGCGGATCACAGGCATCTGCATCAGGTCTGACTCCGTTCCAGCGCGTCACGCGCCTGTTTCATATAAGTTTTGACACTGCCGAGCGGCAGCTGCAGTTTGTCGGCAATCTCGCTGTGCGAGTAACCATAAAATTCACTGTAAACAAACACTTGCTGCTGAATATCGCTAAGGCGTGCCAGTAAGTTTTCTGCATCCAGCTGTTCGTCATACCGCATCTGTTGCACGGGCTCGGCCGCCTCGTCGTCCACACCACGCAGCCAGCGGTCGACAAAACGACGCAGGCCGCTGGCCGCGCGCCGGCTTTGCAGCATTTCGTTGATGGCGATACGCAGCAACCAGGTGGAAAACTGCGCGCGCCGGTCAAACTGCTGAATATGCAAAAAAGCTTTCAGGTAAGTTTCCTGCAGCAAATCTTCCACATCAAGCCGGCTTTCGGCCGAGCGGCATAACAAAAAGGCCCGCAGTTTGCCGTGGTAGCGGCTGAACAGCTGGTTAAACGCACGCTGGTCGCCACAGGCCTGCACCAGCGCCACCAGCTGTTCGGCCGATGCTTCACCAGGCGCCTGCTGCGACGCCGGCACGGCGGCCGGCAACAGCGGGCTGGCCTTCGTGACGGGCTGTGGATGGTCAGACGACTGGCTGGTCACTTAAGCTCCGCGGCGCCGTTCCAGCCAGCCGAGCAGCAAATAAGCCCCCCCCAGCAAAGCCGGCAACACCGCCAGCCCATTCAGTGCCTGATTTAAGTTGAGCCCGCCATTGTCGCGAAACTGCGCGCCGGCCGAAAATGCCAGAATACCGCCAGCCAGTGCCAGCAAAAACAAGCCTTTGCGGGTGTCGGCCTGCTGGGCAAACAACTGGCGCGCTAAGGCGTCAATGGCCTCGGGCGACAGCGGTACGCCCTGTTGCAAGGTGCGTTCGACTGACTGCAAAAACAGTTTCTTTTTCTTGTACTTATACAGCAGCAACAAGGCGACCAACGCCACCAGTGCGCCAAAGACCGTCATAGGTACCAGTATTTCGGCCCATTGCTGGGCATCCCAACCTTGTGTGTTCATCGGGGTCCGTTATTTGCGTTGCCACAGTTCAGCGCCAAGGTACAACTGCGGCAGCAAGTGTTCAAGCACCGGCAGACTATTGTCGCCGTTCATCAGCAGCACATAGCCTTGCCGGCTGGCCGGCATCAGCGCCGCCAGCGCCGACACGCCCGGATCTTTGCCGGTATGCAGCAACATGCTTTCACCCGCACTGAAGCCGGTGTAGATCTCAAAGCCCAGACCAAAGCCATGCTGCGGCCCCAGCGCCACCTGCTGCGTGATCAGCTGCTGATACAACTCAGGCATCGCTTGCTGCTGCGCCAGCACAAACAGCAGAAATCGGCTGTAGTCGGCGGTGGTGGTGAGCAAATTCGCCGCCGCATTGGCCTGCTGATATTTTTCCAGCGCCAGCAGCTGGCCTTTGGCGTCGTGATTGCGGGCATAACGGCGCTCATCAACACGCTCATCCCAATAAAAATGCGTGTCGGTCATGCCAGCCGGTTTAAACACATAGTCGGCGGCCAGCTGCGCCAGCGGTGTGGCAAATTTGTGTTCAAGCGCGCGGCGCAGATACTCAAAACCTTCGCCGGAATACGAGTGCTGGCTGCCGGGCTTAAATAAAAACTTCAGCTGATTGCTGCTGTCGAGGTAACGCCAGTTGGCAAAACCCGTCTGATGGGTCAGTACCAGCCGTGGTGTCAGCAATAAATGACGCGGATCGGCTTTGACATCCGGGTCCACCCAATAAGGCGCCAGCGGTTCATCCAGACCGAGCTTGCCGGCCGCCACCAACCGCAACGTCAATAGCGCAACCACCGGTTTGGTCAACGACGCCACTTTAAAAATCGTCTCAGCGGGCGCCGGCTGGCCAGCCTGCAATTCGCCAATCACCTGCACCGATTGCAGCGCGCCGTCTTTGATGATGCCAAGCCCAAGCGCCGGCACCTG
>CBINNO010000416.1:0-2157 GCA_966252055.1 uncultured Rheinheimera sp.
AGCAGCCCCATTTTGGTCTTGGTCTGGCTATCGTGCGCAAGGTGCTGGAATGGCAGCAAGGGCAAATCACTCTGGTCAGCTTTGCACCGGCCGGTGCCTGTTTTCGTCTGCTGCTACCCAAAAATCGGCCCGGCTGACGGCTGGCGCGCAAACAATTGCTTATCCAGAAATAACGGTTCGCCGCACACTGATCATCGGCGGTGTGGCGCCAGCCTGCCATGTTGTCTGGATTCAGATCGCCAGCGCAGGGAAAACGCGTTATGGTAGTGGCAGTTTTTACTTCTGGAAGTCTGTCATTCCTGACAGCAACAGGGATTATCAATGTGGATTGCATTTACCTTGCTTGCCGCTTTTATGCAGGCGTTTCGTAACGCGTGTCAAAAAGAGCTGAGCCGCGAAGTGGCGGTGCTCGGTGTGACACTGGCGCGTTTTTTATGGGCAGCACCGCTGGCCGCGGTGTATCTGTGGGGTCTGTATCAGTATCAGCCCGCGACCGCGTTGCCGACGCTGAATCCGGCCTTTCTCGGTTATGTGCTGGCGGCTTCTGTGATGCAGATTGCCGCCACGGCTCTGATGGTGTTGCTGTTTAAGCAAAAAAACTATGCCATTGGTGTCGGCCTTGCCAAATCCGAAGCGATTTTTGCGGCGGTGCTTGGTGTGCTGTTTTTTGCCAGCAGCCTCAGCCCGCTGGGCTGGCTGGGGGTGCTGGTCGGCAGTTTGGCGGTCTTTCTGCTCAGCGGTGTGGGTAAAGGTCAGGGGCATTTGCGCTGACATCTTTGTGGATCCGCGAAGCCAGCCTGAGTCTGCAACTGGGGTTCCCATTCAGCGCCGCCTGGGTCTTGTTGTGTGTTATCAGTTGCCAGACACTGATGCTGGTCGGCTATCTGGCTATCAAAGACCGCCTTGTGCTGCTGGCCTTGTGGCGCCGGCCGCGGCTGACGCTGCTGACCAGTCTGTTCAGTTGCGTCGGTTCGCTTGGCTGGTTTACCGCGATGAGCCTCGAAACGGTGCCGCTGGTCAAAACGCTGGGGCAAGTCGAAGTGCTGTTTACACTACTGATCTCAGTGTTGTGGTTTCGTGAGAAGCTGAAAAAAGCCGATCTGCTTGGTTTGGCGCTGATTGTACTGGCGGCTGTGCTGGTGATGTGGGCCTGAATCAAAGCGCGCGTTGCAGCGTAAAGTGTAAAAGTGGGAAATCGCAAAGGTGCAAAGGCGCAAAGCCTCAGCGCTGGAATTTCACTGGCCTGCACGGCTACAATGCGGCCAGCTTCACAGATTTACCGCTTGGGAGAGCATGGTGCAGTCAATTTTACAGCGTGACGTCAGTCGGGACCAAATGATCCGGCAAGGAGACTTTCTCGGATTTACCTTAAGTAACCCCAATAGTCTTGCACCTTTTGATTTCACCACTCCGGCAGGGATAACGGCACAAGTCTGGGATACCGGTGTGCTTTGTCTGACGCCGGCGGCGGGTCGCTGCACCGAAGATTTGGTGCTGTCCTGCGGTGTGCATGGCAATGAAACTGCGCCTATTGAACTGTGCGCCGCACTTATTCGTGACCTATTGACCGGCGCACTGCCGCTGGCGCAGCGGGTGCTGTTTCTGATTGGCAATCCGCCAGCCATCAATGCCGGCAAACGCGAGCTGGTGGATAACCTCAACCGGTTATTTTCCGGCCATCACCGTGCGGATGAAGCGGGTGCCAGCTGGGAGCGCCAGCGCGCCGCCCGGCTTGAGCAATACGTCAGCCGGTTTTTTGCCGAAACGCCTGCTAATACGCAGAGCGACGGCACTGCAAGGCCACGAGCACTGTACGACCTGCACACAGCCATTCGGGGCTCGGCCTTTGAAAAGTTCGCGGTTTATCCGTTTTTACACGGCAAACCCTGGTCAGAAGCGCAGCTTTGCTTGCTCAAAGCCTGTGGCGTTGACACATTTTTACTGATGCAGACCGCGGCATCCACCTTCAGCTATTACGCCAGCCACAGCCATGGTGCGCACGCTTTTACGCTCGAACTGGGCAAAGTACGACCTTTTGGTCAGAACGACATGCAGCGTTTTGCCAGCTGTGCCAATACCTTGCGAGCGCTGCTCAGTGGTGCGCCACTGGCCTTGCCGGCTTTTGTCGAAACTGAGTTCAACTTTTTTGTCGTCAGC
>CBINNO010000417.1:0-2144 GCA_966252055.1 uncultured Rheinheimera sp.
GTGGTGCTACTGCTGTTTTAGTTTCTGACTGGCAAAATAAGCCGCCAAATCTGCCATATCCTGCTCGGACAAATTGGCCGCCATCGGCGTCATCATGGCAGCATTGGCCGACGTGCGCTGGCCGGCTTTGTAGGCATGCAGCGCACTTTCCAGATAGGGCGCGCTCTGCCCGGCCAAATGCGGATAAATCGGCATAATCGCATTGCCGTCAGCGCCATGGCAGGCGCCACAGACCACAGCTTTGGTTTTACCGGCAGCGGCGTCACCAGCGGCCTGCGCGCCCGGCACAACAGCGAGAACTAACAAAGCAGAAAACAGGCAGCGCAGCGGGCGGCGGCTCTGGTTTACAGCGGCAACAGTGAATGACATAGCGGTTCCCTCTTTAGCAAAAAATAGTCGGCACATTCTGCGGCCAAAACCTGTGGCCAAAACCTGTGCTCAAAACCAGCAGCAAAATCGTCAGCGAATACAGCGGCCACACAGGCGGCCGGCAGATGAAAAATCGGTTCAGCCGGGGCGCTACGGCGCTCTTTTCTGCTGAATGTTCAGGTGTTTGTTGAGGTACAGAGTTTCAGTATCCACGAAATGGGGAGCGATTCAAGCATTTGACGCCGCGGCGCTATGTCCTCTGCGCAGTAAAAAAACAGCCGACAACACAAACGACAACACAAACGACGACACAACCTACAACACATCGACAATACATCGACAACCCGGCCAAAGCAGACGGTGTTGCCGGGTTGACTTGTCTATAACTTCATAGTTTATCTTGCTGCCGAGCCCTGCAACCGAGGTGTTTTATGTACCGTATTTCCCAGTTGGCAACACTGACCGGGTTGTCCCGCAGCACTTTGTTGTATTACGAAAAACTCGGTTTGCTGCAGGGCTGCCGGCAAAGCAATGGCTATCGCAGTTACAGCGAAACGGACCTGCAGCATCTGCGTCTGTTGCAACAACTGCAGGCCGGCGGCCTGACGCTGAAGGAATGTCGCGCGTGCCTGCAAGCCAGTCTCGACCGGCCTTTGCTGCAAGCCCGGTTGCAGCAACTGGACCGCGACATCGCCGCCAAGCAGCAGGCGCGTGAGCTGCTGGCCGGTTTGCTCGGCCAGAGTGCGAACCCGCAAGCGGGCCGCGCCTGGCATCAACAGGCAAGCCAACTGGCACCGGACGCCCATCTGGCCTGGTTACAGCGCCAGGGCTTTGACGAAAAACAAGCGTTACGACTCAAATGGTTATCAAAAGATATGAACACACATGAACAATATATGGCCGACTTTATGACGGTCTATCAGCCGCTCGAACGCTGGGCGCCCGGCAGCGAAGAAGATTCCGCCCATGCACTGGCGCTGCTGCAACAGCAGGCAGCTCCGGCGCTACAGCAGATCCTCGAGGTCGGCTGTGGCAAAGGTTTCAGCACCACCTTGCTGGCGCGCGAAACCAGCGCCAAGGTGATTGCCACCGACAATGAGCCGGCCGCGCTGGCGGCGCTCTCGGCCAGGCTGCAACAGCTGGGGCTGGCCGAACGGGTGACGCTGACCGAGGCCAGTATGACGGCGCTGCCCTTTTTGCCTGCCAGCTTCGATTTGCTGTGGGCCGAAGGCTCTGCCTACATCATGGGCGTCGAGGCGGCGCTGCGCAGCTGGCGGCCGCTGCTGCGCCCGCACGGTTTTCTGGTGTTCAGCGATTTGGTCTGGCTGAGCGGACAGCCGGCCGAACCATGCCGTCAGTACTGGCAGCAGCAATATCCTGACATGCAGGATGTCGCCTGCCGGCGTCGCCAAATAGCCGCGGCCGGATTCAGGCTGCTGGGCGATTTCCCGCTGAGCAACACCGCCTGGCAGAACTATTACGGGCCGCTCAGTGAGCAGGTGAATGCCGTGGCGGCCCGGTTACAAGGCTCGGCCGCACTGGCAGAAATCGAACGGGAACTGGTGATGTACCGGCAATATCAGGGCCAGTATGGCTATCAGATGTTTGTGCTGCAGCGGCAGGACTAAGCCTGCGACAACATGCAAACGGCCGGCCGTGCTGAGCGGCCTAACCCGCGTTTGATGCGTCCCGGCTTTGCACGGTTTTTTGTACCTCCACTCCCAGCCGTTTGGCGAGTCGCACCAGATTGGCGCGGTCGGTCTGCAGCAGGCGCG
>CBINNO010000418.1:0-2090 GCA_966252055.1 uncultured Rheinheimera sp.
CAGGCGGATGCCACTACAGGCGCGCATGGCAACGGCGCGCACGGCGGCGGCAAGCTGGCTGGCCGGTTCCAGCAGGTGCTCGGTTGGGTGCTGCAACACCGGCTGAAAAGCCTCGGGCTTGCCGGGCTTGTCTTTGCGCTCGCGGTGGTGCTCAGCAGCCAGCTGCAGGAAGAGTTTTTCCCAGCGTCCGACCGGCCTGAACTGCTGGTCAGTCTGACTTTACCGCAAAATGCCGCACAGGCCGAAACGCTGCGCCGCACTGAGGCCGTCGAAGCCATGCTGCAGCAAGATGCTGATGTGCTGCACTTTTCCAGTTATGTCGGTTCAGGCGCTGTGCGTTTTTACCTGCCGATGGACTTGCTGCTGGCGCATGAACATGTCGCGCAACTGGTGGTGGTGACCCGTGACCTTGAAGCACGCGACGCCGTCAAAGCCCGGCTGCAAGCCGCGCTTAGCCGCGACTTTGACGACATTGTCAGCCGGGTGTCGCCGCTGGAACTGGGGCCGCCGGTCGGCTGGCCGCTGCGTTACCGCGTGATGGGGCCTGATGTGGGCAAGGTGCGCGAACTGGCCCTCGAACTCAGCACCGCCATCGGGCAAAGCTCATCAGTGCGCGACCTGAACTTAAGCGCCGGCGAGCCGGAGCGCTCAGTGCAGGTCACAGTCAACCAGACACAGGCGCGCGCGGCGGGCCTGAGTTCAGAAGATGTCGCCTCTGAACTGGCGGCGATCTTCTCCGGCCAGGCCATCACCACAGTGCGCGACGGCATCCGGCTGGTCGACGTGGTGGTGCGCGGCGAACAGAGCGAACGCACCGATGTCGCGACGGTGGCGAACCTGCAGATCCGCACGCCGGATGGCCGCAATCTGCCGCTGCGTCAAATCGCCACCATCAGCTACGGCCTTGACGACCCTATTGTCTGGCGTTACCAGCGCCAGCCCTTTATTTATGTGCAAACCGACATTGCGCCGGGTCTGACCGCCAAAGCGGTGGCGCAGGAGCTGGCGCCGGCTGTGGCGGCGTTTCGCGCCAAATTGCCGGCCGGCTATCAGCTGCAGGAACGTGGCTCCGTCGCGGAAGCCGAAAAAGGCAACAGCTCAGTGTTTGCCGTGCTGCCGGTCACTTTGTTGGTGATGCTGGTGCTGCTGATGATCCAGCTCAAGCGGGTGTCACGCACTGTGCTGGCGGTGCTGACCGCCCCCTTTGGCCTGATTGGTATCGTGCTCGCCATGTTACCCACCGGCACGCCGATGGGGTTTGTCGCGACGCTGGGCGTGATTGCGCTGTCGGGCATGATTATCCGCAACGCGGTGATCCTGATTAGCGAAGTGGACCAGAACATCGCCGACGGCATGGCGCGCGACGCCGCCATCAGCGCCGCCACCCAGCACCGCAGCCGGCCTATAGTGCTGACCGCCTGCGCCGCAGTGCTCGGCATGATCCCGATCGCCACCCAGGTGTTCTGGGGACCGATGGCGTTCGCCATCATCGGCGGCCTCAGCGTCGCAACGGTGATCACCCTGACCGTATTACCAGCGGCGCTGAGTTTGCTGATGGAGCGCGAAGGCGTGGCGTGACAGGCGCAACTGGCGCCGATAAGACAGCGCAAGATATTGGCAGGCCTCAGAGCAGAGGCCTGTCATCTGAAAGCCAGATAAAGGCACTTGTTTCAGCGCCAAACCAGCAAAAAGCCCATTTGTTTCATGGGCTTTTTGGTTTTCCTTGTGAGTAACAGCTCGTCAGTGATTGGGGTGGATGTCCTGAGATATTTCCTGAGATATTTCCTGAGATATTTCCTGAGATATTTCCTGAGATAGTGGACTCGCCTTGAGGCCACTGATTCACCCATGCAACCATTGTTGCTGCCCTTTGCCGGCGAAGCGCATCAAAGCAATAGCCCGGCGTATATTCCATACAATTTACCTGAATACATTCAATTGGTTGAATGGACTGGCAGGCAAATCAAAACCGGTAGACGCGGCTACATGCCAAGCGACACGCCAGCCATTTTTGCGCGCCTGAACATCAACAACTCAGCCTGGCTGCACAACTGTGAAGGCCTTGAACGCACTTATTATCGGGTGATTGG
>CBINNO010000419.1:0-2087 GCA_966252055.1 uncultured Rheinheimera sp.
CAAACCACCAAAAAACCGCAATTACCAGAGTATGCAAAAAACCGTCAAATCTGCTTTGGTTTCAAGCCGATATCCGCACAGACTTCAGGTAAAATCTCGGCTGTGAGGCCGGCCGGAAGGCGTGCTAATTTAGGCAATGCCAATTGTCGCCGGACTGTGTTGTCTGCTGTGGTGATCTTGTCAATCCAGGGCTTAAAGTACGACACCCTGGAATACACCTCGGCCACGCCGTACTTGCCTGTCTCGCCACCTTCGACTCTGGAACTGATACCGAGCAGGTAAGTTTTGCCAGCCACAGTGGCATAAGCCGGCCCGCCACTGTCACCGCCGCCAGACACGCCTTCAAATGGCAAGGCGGCATCACCCCGGTCAAACTTAAATTTGAGCAGCGGCCCCTCTGCGTACTCGATTTTATTCTCGGCTTTGCGCAACACCCAGCCATTTTGATTGTTGTCGACCGTCTGGCCCGTTAAACCATTCCCAGTCCCGCCCGTACCGATAAACCAGGTTATCTTGCCATGCTCATCAGCTGGCTCGTACAAAACGGCCGGTGTTACATCCAATACGGGCTTTGCTAATTTTATTAACGCAATGTCGTGACTTTGACCGGGCTGATAATCTTTATGTACATAAACACTTTCTACTTCGTAGTAGCCATTGCGGACAACAATGTAACTGCCCGCGCTGATACAAAAAGTTGCATGAGCAGCCGTCACAATCCAGTCCGGCTTAATCAGGGTGCCATGAGCACCATCCACATAGAATGTTGCTAATGGCGGAAAATCTGCAGAGCCAGCCAGATACTTTTTATCATCAACATCATGACGAATCACGATAGCAGAGGCTGACAAACTGAAAACCATCAATGAACAAACAAGCAGTGTGCGCATAAAATCTTTTTTTATTTAATCTGCTACTGACTAAACGACTCTTCTAAGTACCGACAGCACAAATGCTCCATGTCTCTGCGACTTGCAGGCCAAAAAGCATCAACATAACAAAACCAAACACACCAAAAAAATTGTTATGGGTTAGGCTTTTTTCCATGCGTAAATAACAAAAAATTTGGGGTATACCCGGTAAATACTATACATGCTGATACATACAGCATCATTCCGACAGCAGCCGCACCAAACAGCAGCATGGGTTCAAATGGCTCGATGACAAAAGCAAACGCTAAACCAGCACCAGCGATAAGGTTACACAATAAAATAAATGCCGCCAGCACTCTGAATAATAAGCTGACTTTATTCACCTCCTTTTTTTCTGGATCAAACACGCCAAGCCTTGAAACGGCGGGAACGCAGCAACGCGGTTCTATCGCGTTAACAACGTTGACAGTACCTTGTGCTAGCTTTGCATAATATGGGTTGTCCATGGCAAATAGAATTCTGGTTTTACCGTCAACGATGATGATCACCTCATCATTTAATGAGTCATAAGACATTTGAGCAAGCTGGGTGAGGCTTGATTTCCATGAGTTTGCGCCTTCGAACTTCCAATCCATTGGCTTTTTCGCTTCAAACTCAACTTGTTCTGCTTGCTTAAAAAGAAGCTCATTTGCCAATAAAAATGAAGAGAACGTCTCCAAGAAGGCAGTGCGATGTTCTTCTTCTGCCAGTTTATGGATATCAACCGAGTGAGGTAGATTCTCCAGTTTAAAGTCTCTGTGATCCAAGTCAGGCATAATCAGCACCAAGTGAGCCATCAAGCTGTGCTTTGGGGTGAGCCAAGCAGAATGACACAAAAATGTAACTTAGAACCATCCCTTTCATTGCGTTGTCAGCGCAATTACCCGCCGTTACACCAGCCACAGCCTAAAAGGAAATAGCCATTTTCAACAGGTGTGAGCGCTATTGTTGCAGGACAATGATGCTGAGTGGGTTGCTGCGAAACAAACTTGCCCAGACTTTGCTCTGTAAAAGGGTTGGCCGCTTGCAGGTTTAAAGCCTTCACCACTTGCTTGTAGTCCCCTTTAAATTTCCCATATGTAAATGCTGAAAAATCGAAATAAGAACTTTCCGCCTCGGAAATAACTGCAGTGGTCGTTGAGCCATAAAAGGAGAGAGGCTCATGCAGAATGACCA
>CBINNO010000420.1:0-2085 GCA_966252055.1 uncultured Rheinheimera sp.
GCGATCATGCTGAGGTGGCCGGCGATCAGCTGCGCCATGCTGAACTGGGCTTCAAACGGATAACAGATCAGCACAGTGGCGATAAGCACCAGCATCGCCAGCGCCAGGCCTGTGTTGGCGATGCGCAGCAACAGCTTAAAACGGCGCTCCGCGACAGCTGCAGACGCCACGGCAGCAGCGCCGGCGCTTTTGACAGACAAAACAGCTGAGTGAGATGACAACACCGCAGCGTGATTCGACAGGGCAACGACTGAAAGAGACATGGCAGACTCCTGAACTTCGGCAATTCGGCCGCCCGCTGGCGGCGATTCTGTCTTGTAATGGCAGGAGTTGTGCCAGTTTTAAAATGTGTTAAATATCAATATTTTAAATTTTTTATCTTGTTTTATTGAGTCATAATGACCTATTTTAAAAAGAGTCAAAACAAAACGGTCGTGTCAAAATGACTTCATCTGTTTCCGCATCAGCGCCATCTGCCATGCCAATACAGCCGCAACCGGTCGCCGGCAGCGAGCAAAACATCACGTTGTTATTGGAAGTGGCGCTCGATTTGGCCAACAGCATCAACAATGACGACCGCTTTGACCGGCTGCTGACGTCGATTCGCAAGGCGATCCACTGCGATGCGGTGGCGCTGTTGGGTCTGCATCAGCAGGTGCTGACGCCGCTGGCGATCCAGGGCTTGTCGGCCGACACGCTGGGCCGGCGTTTTGTGCCCGCCGAGCATCCGCGGTTACAGGCGTTGTGCCAAAGCCCGCTGCCGCTGCGTTTTCCGGCCGACAGCAATTTGCCGGACCCATACGACGGTCTGTTGCTGGCGCGCCACGGCGATTTGCCGGTGCATGCCTGCATGGGGTTGCCGCTGTATTCGGACGAGCAACTGATTGGGCTTGTCACCATCGACAGCCTGCAGGCCGGCGCTTTTGATGCCATCCCGGACCGCACGCTGGCGCTCATTGCGGCGCTGTCGGCGGCCACCTTAAAAACCGCCTTTGAGCTGACCAAACTCAGCGTCAGCGCCCAGCACGCCCGCCAGTTGGTGGAAGAGCTGACGCAGGAAGCGCTGCTGCGCGATGGCGGCGAGATCATTGGCCAAAGCCCGGCGATGCTGGCGCTTCGCTCTGACATCGATTTAGTGGCCGGCTCGGATTACACCGTGCTGATCCAGGGCGAAACCGGCACCGGCAAAGAGCTGGTGGCGCGCACGCTGCAGCAAAAGTCGCGGCGAAAAACCGGCCCGCTGGTGCATTTAAACTGCGCGTCCTTGCCCGAAACGCTGGCCGAAGCTGAGCTGTTTGGCCATGCCAAAGGCGCTTTTACCGGCGCCGAGCGCGAGCGGCCCGGCAAGTTTTTGCTGGCCGACGGCGGCACCATTTTTTTAGATGAAGTGGGCGAGCTGCCGCTCAGCATTCAAAGCAAGCTGCTGCGGGTGCTGCAAAGCGGTGAAATTCAGCCGGTCGGCAAAGATCTGGTGCAAAAAGTCGACGTGCGGGTGCTGGCGGCCACCAACCGCGACCTGGCCGAAGAAGTGCGTGCCGGCCGTTTTCGCGCCGATTTATACCACCGCTTAAGCGTCTATCCGCTGACGGTGCCGCCGCTGCGCGCCCGCGCCGGTGATGTCGTGCTGCTGGCGGGCTATTTTCTCGAACAAATCCGCCGCAAACTGGGCATGCGCCAGCTGAAACTGGCACCAGACGCCACGGCGCTGCTGGGCCAGTACCACTGGCCGGGCAATGTGCGGGAGCTTGAACATCAGTTAAGCCGCGCCGCGCTGAAAGCCGGCGCTGTGGCTGATACGGCGAGCGGCATTGTGGTGATAGATGCCGCCGCTTTGGGACTTGGCGATAAAACGACGGCTGCGGTGGCAATGCGTGAGAACAGCACAGACGCGGGAGGCCGCGCGCTGCTGTCAGGCGCATCAGCTGCGCAGCCAGCCTGGCCGGCCGATTTAAAGCTGGCCACCGACGCCTTCCAACGCCAGCAAATCAGCGCCGCTTTGCAACAAGCCGGCGGCAACTGGGCGGCAGCGGCGCGCCTGCTGCAGACCGACCGCGCCAATCTGGTGCGACTCGCCAAACGGCTGGG
>CBINNO010000421.1:0-2054 GCA_966252055.1 uncultured Rheinheimera sp.
CTGCGCTTCGCGGTAACACTGGAAGCAGCAAGTGAAATGACCGGATCTGCCGATGAGACTGACCCCGTTGCGCCCGCTGTCAGGCGGGTTTTTGTTGTGTGTGTTGTGCTGGTTACATGGCTGTAGCAGTGCGCCAGCGCCATTACCGGCGCCAGTCAGCCAGACTGTACCGGAAGTACGCCGTGGCCCGGACCCGTTCACCCATCCGGTGCCGGGTGCCCGCATCAGTTCGCAGTTTGCCAATTACATTGTGAAAAGCCGCGGCCGCATGCACCACGGCATTGATTTTGCCGCGCCGCAAGGCACGCCGGTGTATGCCGCCAGCTCCGGCGTGGTGATCAGCGCCGATCAAACCAGCCTCAATGAAGCTTTTGGCAAAGCGGTGCTGATTGAGCACGGCGACCAGCTGACCAGCCTGTCGGCGCATTTGTCGCGCATTGACGTGCAGCTGGGCGATTTTGTCGTCGCCGGCCAGCAAATTGGCCTGGTTGGCCGCACTGGCCGTGCCACAGGCCCACATCTGCACTTTGAGCTGTGGCGCGGCAGTGTGCCGCAGGACCCGCTGAAGTTTCTGCCGCTGACGCCGGGCCGCACCGCCACGGCGCCCTGAGCCTTGAGCAACAGAGCGCAGCCGCTGGCGACGGTGCTGTTTCAGACGCGGTGCCCGCGCAGGGATGGTGTCCACTCAACGGCGTTGATCGGCATCAGGCGCTGCCGCTCCTGACGAATCGGCGGGGATCAGCCTGCAGCACCAGCTTTCCGCCGTCATGCTGCTGTGCAAACTCAGACCACAGGCTTCGGCCAGCCGGCTGGCGATGCCCTGACCAAAACCGCGCAGGGCGCTGGACAGTTCAGGCTGAGCAGATGCCGGCTTGGCGCAAAGCGGATTGGTCAGGATTAAGCTGTGGTCCTGCCAGCTGATGTGGACCGTACCGCTGCCGCTGTGTGCGCTGATATTCTGCAGCAGGTTACTGAGCAGCAGTTGCAGCAAGTCTGGCGGCGCTTCGATGTGCAAGTCGGCCGGGACGCTGAGCATTAGCTGCAGATCAGGCCTGTGCTGCCATTGTTGCTGCCAGAGCCCTGCCAGCAGCGCTGCCAGCGGGACCGGGCTTCGCGGCTGTGAGCCGGGCCCACGCGCTAATAACAACAAACTTTCAATCAACCGGTGCATCTGCTGGCAGGCGCCGGCGATTTGCTGCAGGCGCCGCTGCGCGGCAGCAGCGACTGGTGTGTCTGCGGTTTGCTGCAGCAGCAACAACTCACAACTGCTCTGGATCACCGCCAGCGGCGTGCGCAGTTCATGGCTGGCGTCGCGGCTGAAGTGGCGCTCGCGTTCGGCAAACTGCTGCAGCTGCAGCAGGCTTTGTTGCAACTGGTCGGCCAGCAACCAGATTTCCTGATCCTGAAACTGTGCGGCAAAGCCGGCTGGCAACGGCTTTTGCTGGACCAGCGTGGCCAGTTGTTGCAATGGCTGGCTGGCACGACGCGCCAGATACCAGCCCAAGCTCAGTGCGGCCAGCAAAAACAGCAGGCTGACCGTGCCATAAAACAGCAAAAGCGGCTGGCGCAGCGGCCGTACCACCAGTTGCTGACTGACTTCCGCCACCAGATACAGCGGCTGCGCCACTGCCGGATGACTGAAGCGGCGCAGGTGATAATGACGACCATCACTGCCGCTGTACTCCGCTTTGATTCTGTCTGGCACAAAGGCGGCGGCTAAATCGGCGGGAAACTCTGCCGGGTCCCGGTACAGCTGCAAATAAGCATAAGGGGTTGAACCAGGTGTCGGCAGTTGCAGCTGGCGGGCAATTTCGTTGTCGAGCTGACGATAAAAGACCGCGTCTTCCACCACATACACCGTGATGAGGCTGGTCAGCGCAAACAACAGGCTGCAACCGAGCGCCAGCACGACAAAAGCGCGGCGGATGCGCTGACTGAGGCGGGGCCGGCGTGTTGGGGTGATGGCTGCTTTCATGCCTGGTCCGCCGGGCTATGGGGGGCGTCGGTTTGCGGTGTTTCGCCTGGCGGCGGTGTCGTGTTTTTTTGCGGTGCTG
>CBINNO010000422.1:0-2050 GCA_966252055.1 uncultured Rheinheimera sp.
TCAAAAGGTTTTTTCTTCAGCGCGTGCGCCGGCACTGTGGCATCCGCGGCCGGGTAACCGACCACCAACAGCATATAAGGCCGGTCGTTGTCGTTATCGCGGTTGCAAATTTTACTTAAGAAACTCATCGGCTTAGGCGTATGAGTCAGCGTCACTAAACCCACCTGATGGGCCGCCTGAATTAAAAAGCCGGTGGCGATGCCAACCGATTCATGCACGTAATAGTTGGTGTCGCTGTCGTTATTGTCCAGTCCGCCGCGTTTTTGCGAAAAAATCACAATAAGCCAGGGCGCGGTTTCGAGATAAGGTTTGTGCGCATCAGTGCCGAGCGGTTTGAGTGCACTGAGCCATTCTTCGCCGGCGCGTCCGCTATAAAAGCCGGCTTCCTGCAGCTCGGCTTCCTGGCGGATTTGTTGCTTGATGGCCGGGTCGCTGATAGCGACAAAATGCCAGGGCTGGTGATTGGCACCACTGGGCGCGCTGCCGGCGATTTGGAGCAGTTGCTCAATCACAGCACGTGGTACCGGTCGGTCGGAAAAATGCCGCACTGTGTGGCGGCTTTTCATCAGTTGCAGATGCGCGCTGGCGCGGTTTTGCAAAGTTTCATCGTCAACGGCTTGATAATCATGTAAAGGGACATGCTGTTCCATCTCGGCTCCGTGGTTGCTGCGCTTTCAGTAAACAGCATGTAAACACGAAGTTTAGTAAAACAGAAGTCCGACCAACAGCGCAGCTGCCGCATGCCCCATGGGCATATCAGGGCAGCCAAATGTAAAAGGGCTTGGTCAATTCGACAAATCGCGTTATCTTCCAAAATCTGTCAGGGAACAGGCCAGAGCGGTATCGGGCCAGATGACTGCAGAAGTACAGGACCAGAGGAAACTGCATGTCCAGACTTACAGCGCCAACATCCGCCATAAAATCTGAAGCAGCAAGGCCTATCACACAGGCTACAACAACCATGCACGCCGTCACAACGACCAGCCCCCACACCCGTAAAACTGGCAGCGCGCGGCGTTATCACGCATTGCTGTGTGGCTGCGCTCTGCTGGCTCAGACAGCCCTGGCTTTGCCTGCGCTGGCCGCTGACAAACCAGTGTTGCACTGGTGTCTGGACCATCTGACCATTTACCACGAATTTAACCAGGACAACCGCCATCCAAGCGGGCCAGCAGTACTGTTTATGCAGCAACTGGCCACCCGCGCCGGTTTTGAACTGCAAATCAGCAATAAAACTCCGGCCGCTCGCTGCCTGAAAATGATGGAAAGCGGTGCTGCCGATTTAATGACACAGCTATACAGCACACCCGAGCGGGAACAAAGCATGTGGCTGTTCCGGTTTTCAGCCAAGTTGCCGGAGATGCTGCTGATGAGTCAACACGACAATAAGCTGATACACACAGTGGCAGATCTGCAAAAACTGACGCTGGGTACTATTCGTAACTACAGCCTGCCGCCCGTTCTGCAACAACTACTGGCCGCGCTTAGACCTGGACAGCGCATCGAGTTTGACAGCATCCCACAGGCGCTGGATGTGCTGGCGAAAGGTCGGATCGATGCGGTATTGCTGCCTTCGGCGCAAGGCACCAGTTACCTGCAACAAAAAAATCAGCAGACGCTGTTTCGCCGCGTTGCTTTACCGGTCGCGCTCCCAGCGGGCCAGGGTGTGCATGTCGCATTGTCGCGCAAGACCCGTTATCCCGAACTGCGCCAGCCGATCGCAGATGCGGTGGCGGCCATGCTGCAGGACGGCACTGTCAGCCGGTTATTCGATCCCCAAATCAGCGCCTTACAGCAAAAACAGCCCTGAGCTCTATAGGCAGCAGAGGCTGAATAAGGCATCTGTGAAAACAGCCACAGCCATGCTCTGCCACAAACCACTGCCGTAAGCCAATCCTCTGCGACTCTCACCGCCTGCTTCAGGTATACTGCCCGGCTGATACTTGATTGTTTTTCCGGAGATTTGTGTGGTCACCATAGCCGTCGCCTCGGCCAATCCGGCCAAAATCAATGCGGTACGGGCCGCTTTCATGCAAGCCTATCCGGCTGC
>CBINNO010000423.1:0-2049 GCA_966252055.1 uncultured Rheinheimera sp.
TTGCCTGTTGGATACTCTGCTGCCTGACCTGAAAACAACTACAGACCAGCGCTGAGCAATCCCCGGCTTCCAGCGGCGCACCGCGTAATAACTGACGCCTGGTGGTTGCAGTGAGCAGATTGGCAAAACATTGGTCAAGCCAGGCGCGATCCAGTGCCGGCAATGTCGGGCCGGCATAAAGCAAGGCTTGTAACTGATCGTCCTGCACATAAGCCTGACGCCAGTGCTGCGGTGCCTGTGCCTGAATTTGTTCTGGCGGTGTGCCTGCCGCAGACTGCTGAATAGCAGAGATTAACTGATGACTGATTAAACTGATGAGTTGCGCCAACGCGTTAGCCGGCACTGTCAGTGCCATTCTATATTCAGTCATATTGGCATGAGGCACAGTCACGACATAACTGCAAAGCCCCTGTAGCTGCGGCAGCAAGTCCGGCTGACGGCTGAACAGCACCAGTTCGGCACTGATAACCAGTTTTTTCAGCTGCACCCTGCCTTGTTTAAAGGCCGGCTGCCGGGAGATGGGGTCCCGGCTGTCATCGTAGAGCACGTCACAACGCGATAAAAAGCCAAACTGACCACTCCAGTGCATCGGGACAAACAATTCACCGCAACGCTGTGCATCGGTCAACTGGGCACGGCCACGAAAAACGCCCAATCCGTTCGACAACTCAACCAAATCACCGTCGTTGAACTGATAGTGCCGGGCGTCATTTGGATGCATGGCGACAAAGGGCTCACTTTGATGTTGCATCAACGCTGGAACCCGCCCGGTCCTGGTCATGGTATGCCATTGATCGCGGATCCGGCCGCTATTGAGCACAAAGTCGCCTCCTTGGCCTGGCAAAACCTCCTGCCCCGATAACGGCACCAGCTTTGCTTTACGATCTGTCGTATAAAACTGACCATCGGCAAATAACCTGGCACTGTCATAGCCAAGCTGCGGCAGTGGCCATTGTTGTGGTTGCCAGGCATCATAAGCTGTGTCAGACATGGCACGGCATGCAGTTAAGTCCAGCGCACGCCGGCCGTTGTTGCACAACGTGGTTAATGCCGCATGTTCACGGAAAATCTGCGCCGGGTTCTGGTAATTAAACCCGTGCGCGAATCCCAGCGCTTTGGCGACATCACAAACAATCTGCCAGTCCGCTCTGGCCTCTCCGGGAGCTGGTAAAAAAGCGCGCTGGCGTGAGATGCGCCGCTCAGAATTGGTGACTGTGCCGTCTTTTTCAGCAAAGCCCAGCGCCGGAAACACAATATCTGCCAGTGCAACCGTATCTGTGTCCTGATAAATATCGGAAACCATCACCAGCTCACAGTGCTGCAACGCCCGCTGCACTAAATCGGCTTGCGGCATACTGACGACCGGATTTGTCGCCATAATCCAGACTGCTTTGATTTCGCCACGGCCAATAGCCGCAAACAAATCAACAGCGGTATAACCGCCTTGTTGCACCAAAGCTGGCGCGCGCCAGAACTGCTGCAGTGCTTGCCACTCCGCAGCCGGGGTTTCGTCAATTCCGGTCAGCTCAGAGGGAAAACGCAAATGACCGGCCAGTTGATTGGCCAGTGCGCCCACTTCCCGGCCCCCCATTGCATTGGGCTGGCCCGTCACCGACAGCGGACAGGCGCCGGGTTTGCCGATACGGCCCGTGGCGAGATGAACGTTGATGATGGCGTTGACTTTGTCAGTACCATTGGTGGCCTGATTGACCCCTTGCGAAAATACAGTCACGGTGCGGGCTGTTGCGCCAAACCACTGAAAAAACGTCGTTAAATCGGATATTGGCACATCACAATAGTCAGCCAGTTGCGCGATGTCCTGCCAACACTGAGCTGCCTCCAGCGTTTGCGCCAGGCCAGTACAATGCTGCCGGGTAAAATCAGCATCGAGCTGATCTTGCCGGGCGAGATAGGCCAGCAGACCACTAAACAAGGCGACATCTGTGCCCGGCCTTATTGGCAAAAATAAATCAGCAGATTCAGCGGTCGCCGTGCGCCGGGGGTCGATCACGACGATTTTTTTGTCCAGGTTTGCAGCTTTTGCCGCCA
>CBINNO010000424.1:0-2045 GCA_966252055.1 uncultured Rheinheimera sp.
AAATACATCGACGATAAAAAGCCCCGGTAACCATGACAGCAACCAGGGCTTGGAAAGTGCCAGCGATATCGGTCAGTCTAACCCCGGCATTCCCGGCAGCCGGATATAAGAAACCGCCGTACACGCCTGCCCTTCGCTGCAAAAAATCAGTTTTTGCCAAGGCATTAGGCAAAGGTTGTGACCAAGTATCGCTATCACATCCAAAGCTCCACTGCTGCTGCCCACAACATCAGAACCAATCAGCCATTCATAACAGCCATTTTCCTGCAGGTAGAGGCTCCAACCCGCCGCATGGTTGCCATAAATGGCTGTTTTACAGATGATTTTTGGTACGGTTTTATCAACGCCATGCCAGGCAGCTAGCAGAACCGGGTCGAGCAAAACGATTTCATTATTACTTTTGCCGGAAAAGGCTGGTACAGGAATATATGTTTGCATATCTGGCCTCCTCAAGCTTAAGAATCCAATCGAATTGAGCCTGCGCAATCACGAACCACGGTGTGGCAAAACTGAATCACTGGATGATGGCCATGTGCCAAGCCGAGTGGCTGATAACTTTTGAGTAAATAGGCGCAAATATCCAGCAGCAGGCTATCTGCAAACAGCAGCTGCATCTCCCCATAAAACCCCGGTTCAATGCAGTGCTGCAGAATGCCTTCAATACCCAGAAAAGCGTATTGATAAGCGCTGATATCACAAATGACCCGCCGTGTTTCACCATATTCCCTAGTCAGGCTATAACCAAGCAACAGGGCTGACGGAATACAGCCCATATGCGCCAGTGTTTGGCAAAAAGCCTGCTCAGAGAGAGTATTCAGGCGTACTAAACCGTGCTGACCAAGACTGGAATATGGATAGTAAAAGCGATGGTGTTGACGCGGCGTTTGTTGCAAGTGCATCACTTCCACCCCCTGCTCGGCCGTGACGAAGTTACCCAGCCACACCTGAAAAACACCGTAAAAACTATTTAATTCACTCATTGCAGCTCTCCCACCGGAATATCATGACTCAGTAACCAGCGCACAAAATCACGCTGTAGTGCTTTGAATTCGACTTCCCGCAGACAGCTGGCGCAACACACTTGTTCACGCACCCAAGCCAATACCAGCTCGGCATTGTCTTGTGGTACATCAGGTTGGATCGCAGCCGCCAGTTGGTCACTGTGTGGGTCAATAAACAGCGTGGTCATAAGGTATACAGCCATTCGCTTAGCCTGTTGATTTAAGGTTTTATTCAGCAGATGTGCTTTGAATTCACGGGTTTGTTCAATCTGGATCATGACTGCGTACCTCCATTAAAACGACTGATTAACCGGTCGGCGGCAGACCCGTCCTGGCGGGTCAGGTTGGGCACGTAACGGCTGTACACCCGAAACAGCATTTCGGTCGTGGTGTGCCCCATTTGCCGGGCAATCCACTCCGGATTCTCGCCGGCGGCCAGCCATAAGGTGGCCGTGGTGTGCCTTGTCTGATAAGGAGTGCGGGCCCGAAGACCTGCCGCTTCCAGTGCCGGATACCACACCCGCTGCGCGAGGTTGCGATGGCTGTAAGGCGTGTCATTGCGGGTAGCAAACACATACTTGTTGCCGCCGGTTTGCTCCAACTGACGGCGCAGCGCCTGGTAGACCGGCTCCGTCATATTGATCTCGCGCTGGCTACCATCGTTTTTGGTGTACTCCACCCGGTTCTTCACCCAGGTTTCACGCACCAGAATTCGCCGGTTGTCCCAGTCGATATAACGCCACTGCAAGCCATCAATTTCGGCGGTACGCATGCCGGAGAAAAACCGCACTATGTAGTAATCACGAAATTTGGCATCGACGTGGCGCAGGAACAGTTCCACTTCGTCCAGTGTCATTGGGTCGACGTCAGACTTTGGTGCTTTCAGTGGTTTTAAGCGCTCGGGCGCAGTAAACTGATAGCGATCGGCGGCTTCATTGAGGATCATAAAAAGTACTTTTATGTTCCGGTTGATATAGCCTGCAGACAGCCCTTGTCCATCTTCGCGACGTACTTTGCCGAGTGAGGCGCGAAATTGGATGATGT
>CBINNO010000425.1:0-2041 GCA_966252055.1 uncultured Rheinheimera sp.
TACGGGCGGTGATTTTGCGCTCGGTCTGGTCATAGCGGTCGGCCAGTGTCAGCGCCTGCGCCAGCCAATGTTGGGCTTTGTCGATGTGGCCGCGCCGCATCTCGATGGCGCCGAGAATTTCCAGCGCACGTGTGCTGAGTTCTGGCCGCGAATTGCTGATCAAGGCCAGCCATTGCTGCAGCAGTTGTTCAGCCGACTGGTATTCGGCCAGCACCATCAGATTAAAGGCTTTGGCAGTGGTCAGCTTCTCTCGTAACAGCAAATCGCCGGCAGGCAACTGGGTCAGCCACTGCTCGATTTGCCGGTTGGCCTGCCTAGGGGCGGATTTGCCAAGTGCTGTCAACGCATCGAGCCGGCGCTGCTGCTCGGCGCTCAGGCTGAATGTCTCTGTTGCGGGTATTGTCGTCGCGGTAATTGCCGGCTCCGGGCTTTGCGGTGTGGCTTCGGTCTGGATTGCCAGTACGGGCAGCGCCGCAAACGCGGCCCAAAGCCAACAGGCTGCGGATAAGGCAGAAAGGCGTCCGCCGAACGGCCTGCAGCCCGCGCTGATTGGTGGTTGCAACCTCATCGACAGCTCCTGTTCCTTGCCAAGCGAGCTAGAAGTATGGCCGAAAAGGCGATGGCTGTATTTGCAGCAACCGGCAGAGATTTCTGCTTAAAAATGCTGCAGTTAGTTCGCTCAGCATTGCAAAAGGCAACAAAGCCAGTAAGATAGGCCGCACATCGGTACGTAGCGCAGCCTGGTAGCGCACTGTCATGGGGTGTCAGGGGTCGTGGGTTCGAATCCCGCCGTACCGACCATCAATTCCCTGAAAAAGCCTGCGTTTGCAGGCTTTTTTCATTTCAGTTTTTGCCGTTCTTACATTCTTACAACAAATGGCCGACAGTCTCTGACAGGCCGTTACGGCATGCTGTTGCCTCCTGTTTCACTTGTTTGGAGAGCATCGGATGCAACATCGTGGATTTGTCATCAGCCGCCTGGCGCGTGCTGTTGTCTGGGGACTCTTGCCGGTTACGGCAGCAGTGATAGCGGCGGAGGAAACAACCGCCACACCAGTCAGTGAAAGCAGTGCGGTCGAGCGGATCAGTGTACAGGGGCGGCGGCTGGCTGCCAGCACTGAGATGAACGAAGAGACGGCACGCTTATTAAAAGTTGCCGGGATTATGAACGACCCGCTGGCGGCAACGTTCAGTTTGCCCGGCGTGGTATTTGCCGGTTCAGATTTTGGTGGTTTGCCGGCCGTGCGCGGCTCGTCGCCCGACGACAATGCCTTTTTGGTCGATGGCATGCCAGCGGGTTATCTGTTTCATCTGTTTGGTCACAGCGTGCTGAATGAACAGTTGCTGCATGACTTTAAACTGGAGGCTGCCGCTTTTGGGCCGCAATACGGCGACAGTACCGGTGGGGTTTTTGCGGCGACTTTGCGCAAGCCGCGGTTTGAACCCATTGGTGGCCAGGCGGAATTGAGCCTGCTGCAGATGGGGGTGTTGCTGGAAGGGCAACTCAGCGACTCGCAGGCTTTTTATCTGGCGGGTCGCCAAAGCACTTTGCAGTATCTGCTTGGCAAAGATGACGAGCTGGACGAAGGGGTGAAAATGTACCGGCCGCCGCAAAGCTTTGATTATCAGGCGCGTCATCTGGTGCAACTGACTGAACATCAGCAACTGATGCTGACGCTGACGGGCGCCGGCGACGAAGCCAGAGCCAATATCAGTAAAACTTCGGAGCAGGGGCGTACGGATCCGGAATCGGTCGGTGATGCGCGGGTGGATATGGGGTTCGCCAATCAAAGCCTGAGCTGGCAGTGGCAGCCGGCAACAGACCGCCAGGTTCAGCTGCAGTTTCAGCGCAGCCGCCAGACGGAGGATAATCTGTTTGGCAATGACCAGTTTATCCGTTATACCGATACCCAGCAGCGCATTCAGCTGAGCAGCGACTGGCAGCTGAACGCGGCACACCGGCTGCTTGGCGGCACAGAACTGAGTCATCGGCGCGCTGATTATCAGTTTGACGTGATCCCTTATTACTGCACCGATCATC
>CBINNO010000426.1:0-2037 GCA_966252055.1 uncultured Rheinheimera sp.
GGTTTCATCGGATGATTCTCTTGAGATTTTTGCCTGTGGTGGCGCCGAGCATGTAGCAGCGTATATTAAAATTTACTGAATCAACGCGGTGGTCGCGTTGATTCAGTGGCAAGCATGCATGAAGTGTCCGGCGCTGCTGCGGTTAAGTTCTGAACGCAGTCACCACCGTATTGAGCTGTGAAGCCAGCGTGGACAGTTCATGGACAGACATCAGTGTTTGTTGGGCGGCAGCGGCTGACTGGCCGGCGATATCGCTGATATTGACAATGTTGCGGTCCACTTCACGCGCCACTTTGGATTGCTGTTCGGCGGCGCTGGCGATCACCATATTACTGTCATTGATTTTATGGATCTGGGCGTAGATGTCTTCCAGTGCCGCGCCGGCCCGCAATGCCACCTGACGGGCATCCTGCGCTTTGGCGGTACTTTGCTCCATCGCGCTGACTGCATTGGCAGAGCCCTGACGGACCGCCTGGATGATTTGCTCGATCTCTTTGGTTGAAGTCTGAGTACGGGCGGCCAGCGCCCGGACTTCGTCGGCGACCACGGCAAAACCGCGGCCTGCTTCACCGGCGCGGGCGGCTTCAATCGCGGCGTTCAGTGCCAGCAGGTTAGTCTGGTCGGCGATGGCGCGGATCACATCCAGCACTGCACCAATTTCTTTAGATTGCTCAGTGAGTTGCAGCACTATTTGTGCAGATTCCATAATGTTGTCGTTCATCAGCGCAATGGAGTTGACCGTCTGGCTGACTTCAGTTCTGCCTTGCTCGACCCGTTGGGCGGATAAGGCAGAGGCTTCTGAAGTGGTGACCGCAGTGCCGGTCACTTCTTCAATCGCCGCACTCATTTGAGTGACCGCAGCCGCAGCTTGCTGGATTTCATCGTTTTGCAGCTGCAGCCCTTTGGTATTGTTGGCGGTGACTGCGTTGAGTTCTTCAGCAGCGGCTGCCAGCTGAGTCGACGAGCTGGCAACATGCTGCAGTGTGGCGCGCAGATTCTGCTGCATCGCGGCAATGGCCTGCATCAGCACCGCCGTTTCATCTTTGCCGTCCACGTCAGCACTGACCGTCAGGTCGTTAGCGGCAATCCGGCTGGCGACCTGCACGGCAGAATTGAGCGGTTTAGTGATGCTGCGGGTCAACAGTGCCGCCATCATGATTGACACGGCAAAAGCCAGCACTATTTCCACAACAGTTAGCAGAAATATATGGTCAAAGCTGTCTTTTGCTTCCGCTGAACTCTGACTGGCAAACGTCTGATTCAGTTGTTGCAATTTGTTCAGGCTGTCTGACATTTTCTGGGCTGTGCTGGCCATTTCGGTCATTTGCAGTTGCTGCGCCTGGGCAACCTGAGCCTGATCGACCAGAGCCATGACTTGTTGCAGCGTCTGCCTGTAAGTCTGGATATATGCAATCAACGTCGAAAATTCTTCCTGTTCGCCGTCAATGCTGATTAGCTTGGTATATGCCTGTTGCGTGGCATTGAAGGTGTCGTTCAGTTCTGTCAGTTTTTGCTTTTCATTATTCCGTGCGACTTCAGTTGTACTCAGAAGGTAACGCAAAGCGATGATGCGATACTGCGCAACTTCGTCTCTGAGTTCGCCAATACGCAGGATACTGGGAACTGTGTTGCTTTCCAGCTCCTGAGTGGCGTAGCGCAGCTCTGCCATCGAACGCAGACTAAAACCACCCAGCAACAACAACAGAAAACCCATCAGGATAAAACCGGCCAGCAGGCGGGTGCGGATACTGTAGTTTCTGATATTCATACGACACCTCTCATACAACTTGGATTGAGGACGATTCGGATTCAGCGACAGTTTTCCTGACGATAGCGGGTTTAGCTTAAAGTAAACTTAAAGCTTTAAGTTAGCGGTTACTCAGGGGGCTGGCTCACGGCAGGAGCCCCGGAATGGTTCGCCTTGTCGTGTGAGTGATTGCTCAGTTGCTGTTGCAGTAACTCAATCTGCTGACTTTGCAGTTGTACGATTTTTTCCAGTTCATGCAGCCGCAGCGAGCGCACCAGGCGCAGGCCGAG
>CBINNO010000427.1:0-2017 GCA_966252055.1 uncultured Rheinheimera sp.
GGCATCAGCCGGCGGCAGTGGCTGAAGCTGGGCGCTGGCGCAGTCAGCCTCAGTGCGGCCGGCAGCTTGCTGGGCTGTGCCGCTACGGACAGCGGTAAGGCTGCTGGCGCAGCAGCCACGCCGCTCCCGGCCGCCGGCGGCTTAAAAGGCCGGGTGCGTCACTCGGTCAGCCGCTGGACTTATGGCGATTTAAGCCTCGACGAGCTCTGTGTACTGGTCAAATCGCTTGGTTTTTCTGCCATCGATTTAGCCGGCCCGGCCGACTGGCCGACGCTGAAAAAATACGGCATCGACAGCTCGATGTGTAACGGCGCCGAGCTGAATCTGACCGACGGTTTTGGCGATGATCGCTACCACGAAGCGCTGATCCCGCGTTATCTGGCCCATATCGATTTGGTCGCCGACGCCGGCTACACCAATCTGATTTGTTTTTCCGGCAACCGTCGTGGTTTGCCGGACGAGGTGACGCTGGCCCATGCCGTCAAAGGGTTGTCAGCGATTTTACCGAAAGCCGAGGCGCGTGGGGTGGTGCTGCAAATGGAGCTGTTTAACAGCAAAGTCAATCACCCGGATTACATCGCTGATAACACCCGTTGGTCGATTGAGCTCTGTAAGCGGCTGAATTCCAATAACTTTAAGCTGCTATACGACATCTACCATATGCAAATTATGGAAGGCGACATCATCAGCACTATCCGCCAGCACCATCAGTATTTTGGCCATTACCACACTGCAGGAGTGCCGGGGCGCCACGAAATTGATGACACGCAGGAGCTCAATTACCGCGCTATCGCCAAAGCCATTGTCGAGACTGGTTTTCAGGGCTATCTGGCGCAGGAGTTTATGCCGACCGCACCGACGCAGGCCGGCCGGGCCGCAGCTTTGGCGCAGGCGGTGCAGATTTGTGATGTCTGAACCGCCGCCACCGATGCGGCGCTAAGCAGGGTTTTACACTATTACAACAGGAGCAGGCCCAAGGCCTGCCACGCAGAGGCACACTCGCATGACAACATCCAATCAGTATGACGCCATCGTTGTTGGCTCCGGCATCAGCGGCGGTTGGGCCGCCAAAGAGCTGACCGAAAAAGGCCTGAAAGTTCTGTTACTGGAACGGGGCCGCAATATTGAACACGTGAAAGATTATCCCAATGCGTTCAAGGAAGCCTGGGACTATCCGCATCGCGATACGCCGACTGAGCGGATGAAAAAAGATTATCCGGTGCTGTCGCGCGATTATCCGCTGAACGAAAGCACCTTCGGCATGTGGGCTAACGAAAAAGAGTCGCCTTATGTCGAGAAAAAGCGATTTGACTGGTATCGCGGTTATCACATGGGCGGCCGCTCTTTGTTGTGGGGCCGCCAGAGTTATCGCTTAAACGAGCTGGATTTTGAAGCCAACCTGCGCGACGGCGTCGCAGTCGACTGGCCTATTCGCTATAAAGATTTAGCGCCCTGGTATGACTATGTCGAGCGTTTCGCCGGCATCTCCGGCAACCGCGATGGCTTGTCGGTACTGCCGGACGGCCAGTATCTGCCGCCAATTCCGCTTAATATCGTCGAACAGTCGGTGCAGGCGCGCTTAAAAAAAGCCTTTGGCGGTAAAAGACCGCTGATCCATGGCCGCAGCGCCAATATCACCGAACCTAAACCTGAACAAAATCGGGTCAATTGCCAGTTCCGCAATAAATGCTGGCTGGGCTGTCCGTTTGGCGCTTATTTCAGTACTCAGTCGGCCACGCTGCCGGTGGCGCTGAAAACCGGCAATCTGACGGTGCGGCCGTTCTCGATTGTGACGCGGGTGCTGTACGACAAAGACAAAAAACGCGCCCGTGGCGTCGAAGTACTGGATAGTGAAACTAATCAGACTGTCGAATTTACCAGCAAAATCATTTTCTTAAATGCGTCAGCTTTTAACTCGACCTGGATTTTGATGAATTCAGCGACAGATGTGTGGGAAGGCGGTTTAGGCTCGAGCAGCAATGCACTTGGCCGCAACGTCATGGACCACCATTTAGGT
>CBINNO010000428.1:0-2006 GCA_966252055.1 uncultured Rheinheimera sp.
GACGTGTGCAGCGAAAACAGAGCATGTTGCAAGGCGAACATCGATTGTCCTCAAAAGGCGGCTCCAGACGCAGGACTGGCAGCCTACCATGGAACAATCCGCTGAGGCTATGCATCTCAAGGCTGGCCACCGCGCCCCGCGATGCCGCCCTGCCCAGAGATGCAGCCCTTGTATGTCAGCATCTCTGTGCGGTGTTTCAGGCCGAGGCTTGCAAATAAGCGTTGGTCGGGATCACTTTGGCATACGCAAAGCTGAGCGCCGCCATAAAAGCCGCGTGCACCTGTGCTGCAGGCACTTTCACACCGTCAAACTCCAAATCGAGCGTGGCGCAGGCGTCATGGATCACAGTGCAGTCAAAACCGAAATCGCGCCCGGCACGGGTCACTGCGTCGATGCACATATGACTCATCGCGCCGACGATCACCAGCTCAGTCACGCCGGCTTTTTGCAGGATCTCGCCCAAATCTGTCTCTTTAAAGCTGTTGATTTGCTGCTTCAATACCACGGCTTCGTCAGCCAGCGGTGCCACGCTACTGTGGATCTGCGCGCCAGCGGAGCCAGGGCGGAAAAACGGCGCCGCCTCCGAAGCAAATTCATGGCGCACATGGACTACCAGATCACCGCGCTGGCGGAAAGTCTCCAGCAATCTGGCGGCATTGGCGGCCGCCTGTTCAGTCCCGACCAACGGCCAGCGGGCCCCGTCGAAACTGCTGTAATAATCATTTTGCAGGTCAATTAACACTAAAGCTGTAGTTGACATCAGAAAGCTCCTCAAAGGTACGTGGTTAAGGCTGCTGACGGCCAGCTCCGCCGGAGTGGCAACGATTCGCAGGAACAGGAGCAGTGTATGAAATTCACTGTGCTACACTCGATGTCAAAACTGACACATAACAGGCACAAACTGACAAATGAGCAGCCAGCATATTGCCATCATCAATTATCCGGGGGCGTTGCAAAGCGCTGTACACGGGCTGACCGAAATGTTTCTGTTGGCCAACCGGCTCGGTGGCAGCGAATACTTTGTGGTCCACCAGCTTGTTGTCGAGGCGTTGCCTGCCGATGCCCGTGGCTTTCAGGCCGTGATCCTGCCGCCATCCCTGCAACAGCAGTACTATTTGCAACCCGGCGCTGAATTGCTGGACTGGCTGCGTCAGGCCCATGCGCAGGGCTGTCGGCTCTGCTCGGCCTGTGCCGGCGCTTTTATTCTGGCGGCGACCGGCTTGGTGCAGGCGCGCAGCCTGACCACACACTGGGATTTAGCCACGTTATTTCGCCGGCATTTTCCAGAGATTGAACTGGCTATCGACCACAATCTGAAAAACGACGGCGATATTTTAAGCGCAGGCGGTCTGATGGCCTGGACCGATCTCGGCCTGGAACTGGTCAGCCTGTTCGCGTCGCCGCTGCTGGTGCCCAAACTCGGCGCTTACCTCATCATCGACACCGCGCGCCGGGAACAACGGTTTTATCAGCGTTTTGAGCCGCCGCTGCAGCATGGCGACAAGCAGATCCTCAAGTTGCAGCATCATTTGCAGGCGCATTTCGCCCAGGCCCATTCCGTAGCGGCAATGGCCGCCAGCTGTTATCTGACCGAACGTACTTTTTTGCGCCGTTTTGTCAAAGCCACCGGCTACAAACCCAGCCAGTATCTGCAGCGGCTGCGCATCCAGCACGCCTGCGAGTTACTGGCCCAGCCGCAGCTTCCGCTGATCCAGGTCGCATTTGCGGTCGGCTATGAAGACAACAGTGCGTTTCGCAAAGCTTTTGCCCAAATCACCGGGTTGAATCCGGCGGCATTTCGCAGCCGCTTCAGCCGCTCAGGCCCGGAAGGCAAGGAAGGCAAGGAAGACAGTCAGGCTGGCCTCAATCGCTCCTGACACATTAAAAGACACGCGGCTGGCCGGCGCGGCGCGGTTTCAGCCGCCCACCCTGTCAATCGACAGCGAAAGAACATCACAGCTGCCGCAACCCAAACATCAGTCGTCGCCTGCCGGCACAACCTGTGG
>CBINNO010000429.1:0-1997 GCA_966252055.1 uncultured Rheinheimera sp.
AATTTTTCAGTCTCGGTAAAACTGGTTTGTGGCTGGCGTTGCTGGCAACTTCTTTTGCGGCAACCGCAGTGGTGATCCGCCACGATAAAACCGATAGCCAGTATCAGCTCTCGCCGGCAGCATTTCCCGCACTGGCAGACTTTCCGGGCGAAGGCCATGGTGTGCTGATCGCGCCGCAATGGGTGCTGACGGCTGCGCATGTGGCCTGTATGTCGGATGTGCAGGCTGTAGTGATCCATAGTGTGACGCGTGAAGTGGCTGAGGTCATCGTACATCCAGGGTATCGGACGCTGCCGGACGCGCTGGTCAAAGCTGCGCTGGCTTCCGGCGATGTGACCGCTGTAATGGCGCAGCTGGCATTGTCAGACGATATTGCGCTGGTCCGCCTCAAAGTGCCGGTTGACGATGTGTCGCCGGTGCCGCTCTATCGTGGTCAGGACGAACAGGGCCGGCGCGCGCAACTGATTGGCAAGGGGGCGACGGCCACCGGATTGGATGGTATGGCGCCTGACAGCCCGCACCGCACCGAATTACGCCGCGCCTACAATGTCATCACTGCCGCGGATGCGCGCTGGCTTTCCTATATTTTTGATGCTCCGCCGGCGGGCGATGCGCTGGAAGGTTTTTCCGGCAAAGGTGACAGTGGCGGCCCTTTGCTGATTGAAGAGCAACAACAGTGGCAACTGGCTGGTATTGCCAGTTGGCACTTCACTCAACAGCTGGTCGATATTCGCAGCTACCGCGTTGGCCGATACAGCGATGGCGCGCGTAATGTTCGTATCTCGCGCTATGTTGACTGGATTGAGCAGGTGCTGGCAGAGGAACATCAAACTGCGTCATTGGATGACACCTCGGCAAAACAGGCCGCGCGGCAGTGACAGTCTCAGGTGACAAAAGCGACAGGAAGCAAACCAGGCCGAATTGCTGCCTGTTAGCCGGCGCTCTGGGAACTATGCTTGCTGCGCTGGCGCATGTCGGTTGTATCCTGTTTGGCGCCGATTGGTATCGTTTCTTCGGTGCTGGTGAGCAAATGGCGCAAATGGCTGCACAGGGTTTGTGGTATCCCACAGCCGTGACGGCATTGATCGTGGTGATGTTGCTGGTTTGGATGCTGTACGCGCTGGCTGGCGCCGGAGTTATCCGGACCTTGCCGCTGCAACGCCCGTTGCTGGTGTTGATCAGCGGTGTCTTGCTTGCGCGTGGCGGCGGTTTTTTTGCCATGATAGCGCTGTTTCCGGGTAACAGTCTGACGTTCTGGCTGGTCAGTTCGGCGTTTTGTCTGCTGCTGGGCGCTTTGTTTGCCATCGGCACTTCTCAGCAATGGGCCTGGCTTGGCGGCCGCCGGCGATGCCCCGTCTGTTGGCAAAGCGCTGATCTGTCATGATGCCGGGGCGCTGCTTTTCTGTTGTCACAGCAACAAAGTGCGTTGCCGGCCGTACTCATCTTTTTTACCGTCTGATGGTTGTCATGGACGGGTTGGTTTCGCGGCAATAACGAAGGAATTTGCGAATGCTCAGCATCAGAACTGCGACTGTGGACGACAGCGCGGCTATTTCGGCGTTACTGGACTCGTTGGGTTACCCGGACAGCGGGCCTTTTCTGACTGCACGTATCACACAATTGCTGGCGCATCCGGATGCCGAGTTACTGGTCGCGACCGCTGAAGGCCAACTGGCGCTGCTTGGCGTGATTTCGTTGCATTTTATTGCGCAACTGGCGCTGGCCGGTGATTTCTGTCGCATCAGTTATTTTTGTGTAGCGCCGCAGGCGCGCGGGCAGGGCGTTGGCGCCCAGCTTGAAGCTTATGCGGTGAAACTTGCACAGCAACGTGGCTGTGACCGCATTGAACTGCACTGCGCAGCCCGGCGGCTGGATGCGCATCGTTTTTATCAGCGCCAGGGGTATCAGGAGTCGCCGAAGTATCTGCTAAAACCGCTGTGAATGCTGTGAATGCCGTGAATGCCCGGAGGCGGCTGGCTGTCCTCTTGCGGACTGGC
>CBINNO010000430.1:0-1994 GCA_966252055.1 uncultured Rheinheimera sp.
ATCCGCGACCGGCTGTATCAGCATTTTGGCGAGCAGGCGCGTGTTGTTGTGCAGAGCTTACCGGCCGGTTTTAGTGTTGCTATTGCCTTGCCACCACAACGGAGCAGCGCTTTATGATCAGGCCCGGCCAAGACCCCGCCTTAGCACTGAGCCGTTTCTGGTTCTGGCATCTGCTATATTGGCTCGGCTATTTGCTGCTGAAATACACCCATCTGAGCTTATTGATCCCGCTGCAGCAGGAAGCATCTTTTCCCTATCTGGCTACCTACACGTTGATCACCGTGATCAATCTGAGCCTGACCGGCTGGCTTGGCGCCCGCGAACTGGCCCGGCCCTGTGCTCCGGCGCAGCAACTGCAGCGGCTGGCTGTCTGGTTAATTCCGTTGTTATTGCTGTTAATTCCGCTGCGTCAGTATCTGCTGACACATTACGCCATGAAGAGTGGCCCCGACATGATGACGCACTGGAGCCATTATTTAGTCGTTGGTATTCCGCTGGTGCTGTTGCCACTCTGCGGCTGGGTTGCGGTGTTTTTGCTGATGAAGCTGAATTTTTTCACTTTGCAGCAACTGGAAAACCGCCAACAATTGCTAAAACAGGCGCGGCAGGCCCGGCTGAAAGTGCTGCGATATCAGCTCAATCCGCATTTTATGTTTAATACCTTAAACGCACTGAATTCACTGATTGTCAGCCGTAAAGGCCTTGCCGCCGAAGACTTAATCCAGCAACTCTCAGCATTTTTGCGCCACTCGCTGAAAAATCAGGACGACCAGTGGGTGCCGCTACACGAAGAATTACAAGCGCTGGAAGCCTATCTGGCTATTCAACAAGTGCGGTTTGGCGAGCGGCTGGTGCTGGATTGGCAGTTAAGCGCGACTAAACCAATGCAGCTGCCGCCTTTGTTATTTCAGCCGATGGCCGAACAAGCAATTCTGTGGACTGTGGCCGAACAAAGCGGGCCTATCCACTTACATATTGAGCTAAGCGAGCACGCTGACATGTTGCAGTTTATTATCCGCAGCGATACCACCGGCACCCAAACCCAGCCCTGGCCTGCCAGCCAGGTGCCGGCCAGTCTGCAACAGCTACAGGAGCGGCTGGAGCTGCTGTTTGGCCCCCGCGCCAGTCTAACCTTATTAAACCCGGCCTTTGGTTTTTATGCCCGGTTGAATTTACCATTGGAGGTATTATATGCAGCCTATCCGGCTCGTGATCGCGGACGATGAACCGCTGGCGATCAGTAACTTAAAAGCCAAACTGGCGAATTATCCGAATCTGCAAATTGACGCTTGTTTTGATAATGGCGACGACACGCTGACATACTTACAGCAGCATCAGGTTGATTTAGTGTTTCTGGATATTCAGATGCCAGGTCTGAAGGGCATCGACATTCTGAAGCAGCTGAATAAAGCTTCAGCATTAAGCCCGCCACTGCTGGTGCTGGTTACGGCGTATGAGCAATATGCGTTTTCCGCGTTTGAGCACTTTGCTTTTGATTATTTGCTCAAACCGGTATCGCGCCAGCGCCTGGCGCAGTGCCTGCTCGACGTACGCACCACACTGGACAAAAACCAGCCGCTGAGCGAAGTGGTACCGCCCCACAAACTAACCTTCCGTACCGGCGCCTCCACGCTGTTGCTGGATGACATCGACGTACGGGTCATCGAAGCGGCCGGTAATTATATGTGTGTGCAGACGTTGTCAGAAAATCTGGTGATCCGCGAGACCATTAAAGAACTGCTGCAGCGGCTGCCGGCGCATTTTGTGCAAATTCACCGCTCTATTCTGGTCAATCTGCACCATGTGCATAAGGTGAAAACCCACCACAACGACTATCAGTTCACTTTATCTGACGGCAAAGTGGTGAATGCGTCGCGGCGTTATAAACAGAATTGGGAAGGTCGGCTCGCGGAGCTATAGGTCATAGCGCGGCAATGGCTTCGCGAATCGCCAATCTCCGGTTTAGCAGGGCTTTACCCGCAATATCTGCTAAC
>CBINNO010000431.1:0-1988 GCA_966252055.1 uncultured Rheinheimera sp.
CTGGCACTTACTGCGATATTGGTACGGATCCCGCCAGGATGGACACAAGTGGCGCTGACATTCGCAGTTTCTAAATCCAGTTCCTGGCGCAATGATTCGGTAAAACCACGCACCGCAAACTTGCTGGCGTTGTAAGCGCTCATCGCCGGCTGGGCAAACAAACCGCAAATGATGTAAATATTCACCACATGCCCCGCGCCGCTGGCTTTCAGATGCGGTAAGAATGCCTTGGTGCCGTACACCACCCCCCAACAATTAAGGCCCATCAGCCACTGGTAATCCGCCAGACTGTTGTGCTCCACAGTGCCACACTGCGCGACGCCGGCGTTATTAAACAGCAGATTGACCTGACCATGGCCGGCCAGCGTCTGCTCAGCCCAGTCGTTGACAGCCTCCGCATCGCTGACATCAAGCTGGTGGATGGTGATGCGCACTGCAAAATGACGCAGCTGCCGGGCCGTTGCTTCCAGCGCCTCGCCATCAAGATCGGCCAGCGCCAGATGGCAACCACGGTTTGCCAGCGCAACCGCCAGCGCCCGGCCAATGCCGGAACCCGCTCCGGTGATGGCGGCTACTTTATTGTTAAAATCCTTCATGGGTTCGTTCCTTCCGGCGCAGCCGCATGTCGCGTTGACGATGCAAAGGCCAGCTGATAGTCCGCCGGGTCAAAATGGCGGGTGATCTGCCTGAAACGCCAGCTGAAACCGGGCCACAGAGTGCAATTACGGCCACTGACCGGGTGTAAATACCAGCTTTTGCAGCCTCCGCTGTTCCATACAGTGCGACTGAATTTGTGTTGCAGGCGTCGGTTAAAAGCGTGCTGCACGGCCGCTTTGGGTTCAAGACTGTCGGCCCCCGAGCGCTGCAGCCAGTTCATGGCGCCGAGTACATAGTGGATTTGCGACTCAATCATATAGACAACCGAATTATGCCCAAGCACAGTGTTCGGCCCCATCAGAAAAAACAGATTGGGAAAGCCGTGGGTCATAGTCCCCTTATAAGCTTCAGGGCCTTGCGACCAGCTGTCTGCCAGATCTGCACCATCGCGGCCAAATACGCAGCCCGGCGGAATCGGCATGTTCGGCGTAAAACCGGTGCCAAAGATAATCACATCCACCGCCCGCTCCACTCCTTGTTTATCAATAATGCTGTGCGCACGGATCTCGCCAATACCGCTGTCGAGTAGCTGAACGTTCGGCTGGCTCAGCGCCGGATAATACTGATTTGACAATAAAATACGTTTACAACCTATGGCATAGTCCGGGGTGAGTCTGGCGCGTAGTGCCGGATCTTTTACTTGCATACGCAAATGCAAACGCGCCACCAGCTCCACCAGCTTCAGTGCGACCGGCAGCAAAGTAAAACCCAGCACCCAGCTTTCCATCAGGCCATACAAGCCTCCACGCCAGAGCTTTTGCAGCCAGGGCTTGTTGATAAAACGGTGCTGCTGCGCCCCGGAGATTTTCCGATCGGGCTTAGGAATCACCCAAGGTGGTGTGCGTTGATACAGATCCAGCCTGGCAACCTGGCGCTGCAGATGCGGCACAAACTGGACCGCTGAGGCGCCGGTGCCGATCACGGCAACACGCTTGCCGCGCAAATCACAGGCATGCGGCCAGTTCTGTGAATGAAAATGTTCGCCGGCAAACTGTGCCATCCCCGGCAGCTCAGGCACTGACGGGGTGGACAAAGCCCCCATCCCCGACACCACATAACGTGCACTGAACTGGCGACCATCGGCTGCGGTCAGCAACCAGCGTTGCAGGTCTTCCTGCCAGCGCATCGTACAGATTTTGCAGCCCAGTACCGTGTTGTCCGCCAGCTGGTACTTGTGCCAGCAATCCTCAAGATAGGCTTTGATCTCCTGCTGTGAGGCAATGTTGCACGACGGCGCGGACCGTAACAGTTTCGAAAAATAAGCGCAATATTTTTGTTATTTCAGGACACTGAATAAAGATTTGGTTTTTTCGATAAAGACGCCAAGAACT
>CBINNO010000432.1:0-1962 GCA_966252055.1 uncultured Rheinheimera sp.
GATCTGACACCAAAACAGGGCCAGGTTGAACTCTATGTGCTGTCGGTCAGGTGCCGCAGGCCCCGCTACATCTGATGAGCTCTTAATGTCACCTGCCAGGCGATACAGCGGGCCAAGCCATCCGGCATCGCCGCTGCTTCGGTGCGTAATTGCTGATACACCGCTTCACTTTCAAAAAATGTTGCGGCGCCACTCCAGCGCAGCAGCGGCTGGTGCGCCTGCGCCGGGTGCTGCGGATAAAACAGGTAAGGCGTATCGGCGTCGCCGGCAGTGGCATACAACACGTACCAGCCGCCGGCCTGAAAAGATTGCAGAATTTCGATGTCGTGCTGCGCAAACTGGCGGGCCACAGCAGCGCGCAGTGCTTCCTTGTCAGCCGCTGTCGGTTGCTGCTGCACCGTCGCACAAGGGGATGTGGTCAGCCATTTTTGCGTCTGGCGGTATTGATGCGCTGAAATACTGCCATCCTGCCGCCCGGCTTCCAGCAAGTGCTGCAGCCGCGCCTGCGCCGCTTCCGACAGGCTGTTGCTGTCGGCATAGACCGCCGCGCTAAACCCAGCCACAGCCACAGCCGCAGCCCGCATGCCGGGCAGGATCGAACTCAAGCCGCGTGGTGCGCTGGTCAACGTCGTTGCTGGCCGGGTTAAGCTACTGATCATCTTGATGTTATCCTCTGCTGCCTTCAGCCAGATTCGTTGGATAATACTTGCCGCGCACATTCATAAAAGGTGTTTCGACAAACCTGAACAGCAACCAGCCGGCAAACATACTGCACGCCATCATCACAGAAACAGCAGCCGCAGATTGGATGTCGATATTCATTTCAGTCAGCGGGGCTATCAGCAACTGAAACACCGGTTTATGAATTAAATAAACAGCATAGGACCAGACGGCAACGTGCGCGGCGCCGGGAATACTGAACTTCCCAATCAGACATTTGTGCGACAAGGCTGAAATGGTCAGCAGTGCAAAACCAATGGCTACCGCTGAATAGCCGACAGTACTCAACCAGAAATTAAAGCCGTTCAGTCTTGAGTAGTGATAATGAGGAAACAAATAAAACATCATCCCCACTACAAAGACCCCCGCATAAAAATACAGGTCCGCCCGCGCCAGAATTCTGTTGAAAAGGTTGGGATGGAAGTTTTTGATCATCGCTATCGCAACACCGGGTAATAGTTCGTCAAAGCGAGTAAAACTTGAATAATAAATATGCTGGTAATAATCCCGAAAATCCATGCCTGATTCGCCATAGCTGTACCAGGCACTAACCCGGGCCGCCACGCCACCAAGCATCCCTAAAATAATAGCAAGCCAGGCCAGTGTCAGAAAATTTTTGCTTCTTGACAACAGAATAAAAAGCAGCGGAAAGATTAAATAGAACTGTTCTTCGATGCATAAAGACCAGGAATGTGAAAACGTTGCCAGCGGCTTAAACTCAAAGTTCTGCGTGAACGTCAGAAAGTTCCAGACTGATGCTGTGGCTAACCCGGAAAGCGCCACCGGAAAAATAAAGTACAAAGCCAACACAACGTAGTAATTGGGCAGTGTGCGTAACAATCGCCGGATATAAAACAGCTTGATTGAGAATTTGTCTTTCTTTGCTATCGCAGACAAAATCTGATTGCCAATCAAATAGCCACTCAGCACAAAAAATAAATCAACGCCCATCCAGCCGACTTGCGTGATATATCCAAACGTATTCTCTTTTGAAACCACCACCATATAGTGGTACAGTAGCACGATAATAATGGCGAAGGCGCGTAGCGTGTCCAGGCCATGAAGACGATGTTGAATTGCATTATTCCCTTGCATGGATAACAGCCATATCAGATTGATTTAAGAATAAAAAATTGAGCGGACATAAAACCGGACAGCCGCCGCGTGAGTGGCTGTCCAACGATGTGTTCCACCTTCAAATTACGCCTTCCAGTGGATGAGATATCGGATGCCGCGCATCGG
>CBINNO010000433.1:0-1952 GCA_966252055.1 uncultured Rheinheimera sp.
TGCTCGGAACTGCGCTCAGTTCAGACTGGGTGCACTATGTACTGCTGGTCCCGGTGATCATCCTGCTGGCCTGGAGCCTGCCGGCCGCGCGCTGTCAGCATCAGGACCCGATGCCGCTGCGCATAGCAGGGACCGGGCTGGCGCTGCTGCTGGTGTCCTTGCTGGTGCCGGCTGCACTGGAGCCCTGGCTCGCCGCCAGCGGTGGATTATTGCTGATGGGCGCTCACCTGCTGAACCGCAACCTGCTGCACCGGCTGTCTGCAGCCGTCGGGCCGCAGGTTGCTTCGCACCATACTCAGAGATAACGCACCCAGGCCGCCTGGCTGCGTTGCTTGTAGCGGGCAAAAGCCCGGGTCGGCCAGAACAGCAACAGCGCCAGCGCGACACTGATGGCCCAAACCCAGCCGATGTGTTCAACGCAGTACAAATCGCCGTAGGTCGGGCCAAACCAGGCTTTGAGGATGCTGGCAAGCACTAACAGCGTGTACAGATGCAACAGATAAAAAAACATCGGCGCGGCACCAAAAGTACTGAGCCACTGCTGCCAGCGCGCGGGCGGTAAGCGTTCCAGCAGGCCCAGTGCCAGCGCCATCAGGCCCAGTGTCAGCAGTAAAAAATCCAGCGATGGCGGGTACTTGGTAAAGTTCAGCCAGTCCATCACCGTCAGCAGCAGCGTCGGCTGCACCTGCCAGTCGAGGGTTTCGCCATACAGATTCAGACTGCGCAGCACAAACAGCAGGCAAAGCGCCGTCACACCGGCCAGCGTCAACTGTGCTTGTCGCAACAAAGCCGGATAATCGCGGCGATACAGCCGCCCGGCGAGGAAACCAGCCACGATGACGCCGACCCAGGGCAGCAGCGGGTAACTGACCTTGATGTGAAACGGCGCGCCCTGCCACAGATAACCGCGGTCATGCAGCACAGTCCACAGGCTGTAACCCCATTCTTCCGGCCTGAACTGGATGAAAGTCAGCGCGTTATGAGCGCCAATCAACAACAAGGCCAGCAGCAACAGCCAGCGGGCCGGCAAGCGGTGCAGCAGCGCCAGCAACAACATGCACAGACCAATCACCCAAATCACCTGCAAATACACCGTCTGATAACTGCCCAGCCAGGAGAAATTCACCAGCGTCAGCTCCAGTGCCAGCAACACCAGGCCGCGTTTGAGTAAAAATGGCGTCAGTGCACGCCCACTTTGCTGATACAGATACGCCGACACGCCGGTCAGAAAGACAAACACCGGCGCACACCAGTGCGCCGCCAGCCGGGAGAAAAACAGCGCAGGTTCGGTGTGCAGCACGTCCATCGGATCGCTGACCTGCTGATGCAAAAAGAACCGCTCGCGCACATGATCAAGCAGCATGATCAGCATCACCAGCGCCCGCATCATGTCGATGCTGGCCAGCCGGTTGCGGCTGTCGGCGCTGCTGTTCAAGTTTGCACTATTCGGGTCGCATCTGCAGAGATCCGGGCTGGCCGCCGCGCCAGCTATTCGCAGTTCAGAAGTCATAACGCAGGCTCAGCCGGCTGATACGGGGCTCGCCCGGATAAGTCCAGAGCGCCGAGTAGGAACTCTGGATCCAGCGTTTATCCAGCAGGTTTTCCACCACCAGTTCAGCCTGCCAGGCGTCACTCAGCCGGTGGGTGACAAACAGATTCCACAGCGTATGCGATGGCAGCTGATAATCCGGCACCACAGCATCACCCAGCCGCTTGCTCTGATAACGCACTTTCAGGCCTGCCGCCGACTCCCGGCCAGCCAGGCTGAATTGCTGACGCAGTTGGGCCGCCAGGGTATGGCGCGGAATATTGACCAGCGCACTGCCCTTGGGCACCAGCACGCCCCAGTCGATATTGACCGCATCTGCTAAGGTTTCGCTGTCGAGCAGGCTGTAGGACCAATCCAGCGTGGCGCTGTCACTGAGCGCGCCGCTCAGCTCCAGTTCCAGCCC
>CBINNO010000434.1:0-1943 GCA_966252055.1 uncultured Rheinheimera sp.
GCAGGCTGAGGCCGGCCGGATGACCCAATAACTGGCGGGTGCCGGCTGGCGAAGCCGGCGTGTTGACCGACGACGCTATGACCGCCGCCGCGCTGTGACTGCCGGCTGTGCTCTCGTTCATGGCTGCGCTCTTGCTCATGGTAGCGCCTGCGGCAACTGCAGCAGATGGAAATGCTGGCTGTCGACCGGCAAATGGGCCGGCTGCAGATAACTGCGGTACAGATAACGGCCGCGCGGCTGCCATGCCGGCCTGGCTTTTTCGGCTTTGCTGATGTCTGCGCCTTGCGCGCTGTTGGCATTGCCTGATACGCCGGTTTTGGCCGGATCTGTTTCAGGCGTCAGCTCGGCCAGAAAACGGCTGAAAGCGGCCTGATGCGCTGTGGCGGTGTCAGCCAGTAACTGCTGATAACCGCCGGCAAAATCGCCCCGCAGCGGTGCCGCCAGTTTGGGCAGCAAGGCCGGCGCCGCCGTTTCAAAATAGCGCCAGGCCAGATAACTCCAGCGATAAATCTGCTCTTGCGACTGCTCGTAGTCGGTGGCAAAAATCTGCGCAAGGGTCGGGCGTTTTTTGACATGGGTGTTGCCGTTGCCGCTCTGGCCGCTGACACCGGCTTCGCCGGCGACGGTCGCTGTTGCTGCCGCGCTGGGCCGGCTGTCATACAGCAGCTGCAGCGCCTGCGGATTGTGCTCGCCTTTGCTGATAAGTTCGGCCAGCCCTTCCGACCACCAGACCGTCTGGCCGGGGAAATGCGCAAAAGCGCCATACAGGTTAAAGCGGCCGTCGAGGTAGTGCACATATTCGTGCGCCAGATTCCACACCGCAAAAGGGCTGGCCTGCCAGAACTGGCGGAAACTGAAAAAGCGTGCCTGATTGGCCGGATCTGACGGCGTCCCTTCGATATACATGCCGCCGTTATTGGTCTGAATATCAAAAGCCAGGCTGCCTGCAAGGTTATAGGCGCTGTAATCAGGAAAAATCATCACTTCGAGCCGCTGGTTTAAATCGTTGGCGACCGGTTGCTGACCGGTGCCGAGCAACTGATGAAAACGGGTGGTCTGCGCCTGCATCAGCTGGCAGCTTTGCGCCAGCTCCGCCGCGCTCAGGTCCTGATGGCGGATGCGCAGGCTGGCGTCACAATCGTGCTGGCGCGTCAGCACTGTCGTCGGCTCAATCAGCTGACACTGGTCGGCAAAGTCTTTTTCACAGCTTTCGCGGGTGCGAAACGAATTGACCAGATAGCGCTGGCTGAACAGCCGCTGCCGCTCTGCCAGGTTCAACTGCTGGTTGGCGCCAAGCGCCTGCCAGACGGCGTTGTCGAGCTGCTGTTGTGGTTTTTCATCCAGCAGCAGTTGCTGATACGCCAGCAACCATAGCTGATGTTCCAGCTGCCAGCCCGTGCTGCGTTGCTGCGCCTGCAGCAGATACTCGCGCAGCGGCCCCATCGCCTGCCACTGCGTTTTGCTGGCGTCGTCGTGACGGCCCTGATAAGCCAGAAAGCCCAGCGCCCGCAGCAGCTCCAGCTCGCGATACTGGGCGGCCAGGCTCGGCCTGGTGTTTTGCGTGCCTGCCGAAGCCGTGCTTTGCAGCAGATTGCTTAACCGGCGCAGCTGCACGGCGCGCTGTGTGGTCAGCGCATCAGCCGGATAATAACGATAACTGAGCACAGCAAACTGCTCCTGCAAGCGGGCGGCTTGGTCGTCGGCGGCCAAAAACAGCGGCAGCTGTGCAAGCTTATCGAGGAAGGCAGCCAGCCTGGTCAGTTCGGCGTCGCGCACTTCGCTCAAAGGTCGGGCATAAGACCAGAGCCGCAGCTGCTGCAACGCTTGCTCGAGGTCGGCAAAAGTGGGCGGCTCTGCGGTCAGCGCCTGCTGCAGTTGTTGCAGCGGCACGCTGAACGGCTGCCCGGTCAAAGGCTGCAACAGCGCGGCGGCGGCCTCAGTGC
>CBINNO010000435.1:0-1919 GCA_966252055.1 uncultured Rheinheimera sp.
AGGCGTTACGCGACGCGCCATGCACCTGAGGGATACAACGCAGCGAATAAGGGTCCTGCACCCGGGCACAACCGGTGTGCGACGCCATATTTTGCGAATCTTTAAACAGCCGGCGCATCCGCGCGGCCACTTCGATATTGCCCGGGAAAGGGCGAATTTCATGCAGTTCAGCGCGAAACGGCGAGCCACTGCCCTGCATACCTTCGATACTCATCGCACCGGCCACATCAGCTAAATCCAGCAGGTACTGCATTTTGGTCAAAGCTGTGATGCCGTGCGACAGAATAAACTGAGTGCCGTTAATCAGGCCTAAACCTTCTTTGGCCTGCAATTCCAGCGGGGTTAAACCATGCTCAGCTAAAGCCTGCGCCGCCGGAATAATCTCTTTGCTATCGTCTTTGCCCCAAAATTCGCCTTCGCCAATCAATGGCAGGAATAAATGCGACAACGGAGCTAAGTCGCCGGACGCACCAACTGAACCCTGCTCCGGCACCACCGGAATTAAATCCAGTTCGATAAATTTCAGCATGCGCTCAACTACTTCCAAGCGCACGCCGGAAAAGCCCTGAGACAGCGCATGCACTTTGGTGATTAACATCAATTTGGAAATGGCTTTGGCGATAGGTTCACCGACGCCAACCGCATGGGTGATCAGCAGGTTTTTTTGCAAAAGCGCCGTTTCGGCCGGCGAAATTTGTGTGTCGCACAACGGGCCAAAACCGGTATTGATGCCATAAATGGCTTTGTCGGAGGCCGCCATCACGTCGACACAAGCGCGGCTTTGCTGAATTTTGGCCACGGCCGCTTCGTCTAAAATAGCTGCGATGCTGCCATTGGCGATGCCGTTGACGGTGTCTAAGTCGAGATGGTCTGTGCCGTAATGAAACGCCATACAAAGCTCCTGCTGATTGAACGGGGATGACTCACCGGTGCGTACCTGGCGGTGCAGGCCTGGCTGAGTCTGAATGACGCTGATGCTAGCTTGTGCCTGATGTTTTATAAATACATAATAATCGTATCTTATTCCGGATTTACCGAACTAAAATCAGGCGTGGCCACAGCGCTTCGCCACGCACCGGAGCCCCGCCAATGCTGGTCCATGACGTCGATTTACGCTTATTACGCATTTTTGTCACTATCGTTGAATGCGGCGGGTTGTCGGCCGCAGAATCGCGGCTCAATATCGGCCGTTCGACCATCAGCAGCCATTTATCCGATTTAGAGATCCGGCTCGGCCTGACGCTGTGTAAACGCGGCCGCAGCGGCTTTGAACTGACCGACGCCGGCCGCATCACTTATCAGGCGTCGCTGGAACTGCTGCAGCAGTGCGAAACCTTCGCCAGCACAGTGGCCGGTTCCAAGCACCAGCTATCCGGCCGTGTCACTATCGCCATTATCGATACGCTGGTCAGCGACCCGCGCTGCGCAGTGGCTGCGGCCATCGCCAGCCTCAGGCAAAAAAGCAGCAATCTGCAGTTTGATATCCATGTCTGTGAAGCGCGTGAAGTGGAGACGGCTGTGGCCAACGGCCGCGCACTGGTCGGCATTGGCGTCAGCCGCCATCAGATCCGCGGGCTGGATTATCTGCCACTGCACAATGAAACCAATTACCTGTACTGCGGCAAAGGGCATCCGCTTTTTGACTGCAAAGACAGCCAAATCAATGCATTACTGGCAAAAGCCGAAGTCATCAGCAGCAACTATCTGCGCGACAAAGAAAGCCGCAACGACCGGCTCAATTACCAGCACAGCGCCAGCGCTTACCACGACGAAGGCATCGCCCATCTGATTTTGTCCGGCCAGTTTATCGGCTATTTACCCGAACACTACGCCAGTTACTGGGTCGACAAAGGCCAGTTCAAAACCATCCTGCCGCAGCAATACCACTACCAAATCCCGGTCATGCTGATCACCGCCAA
>CBINNO010000436.1:0-1892 GCA_966252055.1 uncultured Rheinheimera sp.
TCGCGCTGCGCCGCGCCGCCATTGGCGCGCTGCGTATTATGGTGGAAAAGCAGCTGCCACTCGATTTGCTGGACGTGATTGCGTTTGCTCAGACCACTTTTGGCGACAAACTGACCCATGCGCAGGTGGCCGACGAAGTGCTGGACTTTATGCTGGGCCGCTTCCGCGCCTGGTATGAAGGGGAAGGTTATGGTGTCGACGTGATCCAGGCCGTGCTGGCGCGCCGGCCGACCAATCCGGCTGACTTCGACCGCCGGGTCAAAGCGGTTGCTGCTTTCCGTCAACTGGACGCCGCGCTGGCGTTGGCCGCGGCCAACAAGCGGGTGGCCAATATTCTGGCAAAAGTCACCGACACTATTCCGGCGACAGTGGATGCGGCTTTATTGACCGAAGCGGCCGAACAAGCGCTGTATCAGGCCATTGTGGCCGAACAGGCGTATCAGCACAGCGTCAGCGACTACAGCGTGGGCCTGGCGCACCTGGCTGCGCTGCGCGAAGTGGTCGACACCTTCTTTGATCAGGTGATGGTCAATGCAGACGACGCGGCGGTACGCTTTAACCGGCTGGCGTTGTTGACCCAGTTGCGTGAACTGTTCCTGCGGGTGGCCGACATTTCGGTGCTGCAATAAGCAGAGCATCGCTTAACAAAAGAAAAAGCCAGCCTCGCGCTGGCTTTTTTATGGCCCCAAAACAGGTGATTTATCATTTAGGCCAGCGCCAACGCTTTGCGTTGTTAAAAACGGCTCCGGGCAGTTTTTTATGCGCTGCCATCCCTGGCGCTTACTCCTTCGGGCCAACGCTTTGCGTTGTTAAAAACGGCTCCGGGCAGTTTTTTTAAACCGGGATGAACCTTGGGGGTTGGCTGGCTCGTCTTTATCATTGAAGCAGCTGCATATTTCACCGCACCCGCTGCCCATTGAGGAACGCATGTTACAGGCTGAACTGGATTTACTCGTACTGGCGTTTCAACAAGGCGACCAAGCGGCGCTGACCCGGCTGTATCAACATTTTCAGCGTGATTTGCTGAGGTTCGCCCAGTGGCAACTGCAGGCGCCTTTTAATACCCAGGCGGTTGCGGCGGATTTGGTGCAGAACGTCTGGCTGAAAGTGCTGAAAAGAATTCAGCGACTGGAAGACCCGGCGGTATTCACCAGCTGGCTGTACCGGGCGGTGCGCTGGGAAGTGGCTGACTGGCACAAGCAGGCGAGCCAGCGGCTGACCGACATGCTGGCCGAACCTGAGTTGCTGGTCGACCAAAACCCGCCTCTGGACACCGACGAATGGTCGGCACTGCTGGCCGGTTTTTCCACCGATGACCAGCAGTTGCTGCGCTTGTTCTATCAGCATGAACTGGCACAGCAGGATATTGCGTTAATTCTGCAGATCCCGGCTGGCACGGTGAAATCGCGGTTATACCGCCTTCGCCAGCAACTGGCTGCTCAATATCAACACGCACTGCCGGCGACAGCACGTTTTGGCGAAGTCGGCAGCTATTCACCAGACGACCAAGCAAGAGGGAAAGACCATGAATGATGACAAAGAACTGGCGCGTCAGAATGCCGAAATCGACCGGCTGATGCGGGAAGAACAGGGCCTGCCACAAGTGCTGGCGGCTGGCTTTCACGGCGGACTCAGCACGCTGATGCAGTTTGCTTATGCACTGGCTGTGGTGCTGGGCCTGGCGCTGGTGTATTGCGGCTACCGCTTTGCCACGGCGCCGGCTGCCGAGCTGGTGTTTTGGGGTGTTTTGCTGCTGCTGTGTTTTCAGGCGCAGGTCGGCACTAAGTTGTGGATTTGGCTGGAAAGCCACAGAGCCGGCACGCTGCGTGAGCTGAAAAAACTGCAGCTGGCGGTCGAGCAGCTGAAAAAACCATAGCGTGTTACCCCGCAGC
>CBINNO010000437.1:0-1864 GCA_966252055.1 uncultured Rheinheimera sp.
GGTATTAAAATCATCATCCATCGCCGCATTAAACTGGCGGACATAGTCATTGTCCAGATCGACCGTCACTGCCGGAGTCACACCACGCAGTGCCGTGTAAAGACGACCTAACGCCGCATGCGCCTGCAACAGGTTTTCCGCTGAATAATTCAGCTGGCTGCGATAATGGCTGGAGATCAGGAAATAACGCACTGACTCGCGGTTGTACTCGGCCAATACGTCTTTGACAGTAAAGAAGTTGCCCAATGACTTGGACATTTTTTCTTTATCGACCTGCACCATCCCGGTATGGATCCAGGTATTGACGTACTTTGTGCCATGCGCGCAGCAGCTTTGGGCGATTTCGTTTTCATGATGCGGGAACTGCAAGTCAGAACCGCCGCCATGGATATCAAAATGTGCGCCCAAGTGTTTTGCACTCATGGCCGAACATTCAATATGCCAGCCCGGACGACCTGCCCCCCATGGCGACTGCCAGCTCGGCTCGCCAGGCTTGGCCATCTTCCACAGCACAAAATCAAGCGGGTCGTCTTTGGCCTGGTCGATTTCAACCCGGGCACCCGCCTGCAGCATGTCTAAGTTCTGCTGGCTGAGCTGACCATATTCGGCAAAAGTGCTGACATCAAATAACACGTCACCGTCAGCAGCAATATAAGCGTGTTTTTTGTCCAGCAGCGTCTGAATTAACTCAACGATTTCATGCATATGCGTGGTGACACGCGGTTCAATGTCCGCCGGGAGCAGGTTCAGCGCATTAAAATCAGCATGCATGGCTTCGGTGTAACGTGCTGTCAGCGCGTCACAGCTTTCGCCATTTTCATTGGCACGGCGGATAATTTTGTCGTCCACATCCGTGATATTGCGCACATAAGTCACGTCATAACCGGAAAAACGCAAATAGCGATTCATCACATCAAAAGCGACATATGTGCGGGCGTGACCGACATGACAGAAATCATAGATAGTAATACCACAGACATACATGCCGACTTTACCGGGGACCAAAGGTTTAAAGGTTTCTTTCTGGCGAGTCAGCGTATTGTAAATCTGTAACATAATGTCCTCTGAATAGTGGCAACCCAGCGCCGTGAAATGAAATAAAACGAGACGCCGTTAAAAAGTGACAGTGTAACATCAGCCTTGATGCCGGGCTATCCTTGCTTTGTGTTCGCCGGGGCTTCAGGTAAACTATGCCGACATTTTTTCCGGAGTATTGAATATGGTAACTTTCCACACCAATTTTGGCGTAATCAAACTGGATCTGTTTGCTGATAAAGCGCCTAAAACCGTTGAAAACTTTAAGTCTTATGTCGCTGAAGGCTTCTACGACGGTACTATCTTCCACCGTGTTATCGACGGTTTTATGATCCAGGGTGGCGGTTTCACGCAAGACATGGAACAAAAAGAAACCAAAAGCCCAATCCAGAATGAAGCCGACAATGGTGTTGCCAACAAAAAAGGCACCATCGCCATGGCACGCACCAACGACCCACACTCTGCCACTTGTCAGTTTTTTATCAATGTTGCCGACAACAGCTTCCTGAATTTCAGCGGTAAAAACGCCAGCGGTTGGGGCTACTGTGTGTTTGGTGAAGTAGTTGAAGGCATGGACGTGATTGAAAAAATCAAAGGCGTGGCAACAGGCCGTAAATTTGGTCATGCCGATGTGCCGGTCGAAAACGTCGTTCTCGAGAAAGCCGAATTACATGGCTGAACGCTCGACCCTGCTGATCGCTGATCTGCATTTAAGCCCGGACAGGCCTGATATCACTCAGGCCTTTCTGCATTTTCTGGCAGGACCGGCGCGAACCGCTGATGCGCTGTATATTCTCGGCGATTTATTTGAAGTCTGGATTGGTGATGA
>CBINNO010000438.1:0-1851 GCA_966252055.1 uncultured Rheinheimera sp.
CTGGTGCTGTAGCAGTCTCGGGCAGGGCGCTGGCTGGGCCAGGCGGCTGGGTCTGCGGCTGCTGCCGGGTTGGCTGCGCGAACATCGGATGTCCTCCTGCTGGCTGAATGTAACTTCTGTGTAGTGCTGAAAAATGTGGCCTTCACTGTGGGGGAGCCCACATGGCGAAGGCGGGTGCTGTGCGGCCTGAGCGGCTCGTCTGGTGATCTGAGTGGCCCCGCCTGATGACCAGAATCTGGCGGGGCCTGTCGGGCCTTATTTATCCTGCAACAGCTGTTTTGGCCAGCCGTAGTCCGGTGCCTGCGTCAGTGCCAGTTGCCAGTCGGCCCGGGCGCCGGCCTGGTCGCCGGCTTCCACTTTGGCCAGACCCCGCCAGACATAAGCTTCGGCCTGTCCCCAGCAAATTTGCTGACAAGGCTGGCTGAAAGCCTGCACAGCTGCGTCGGCCTGCGCCAGAGCCTCGCGTTTGTCACCACCAAACAGGCTGGGCGTTTGGTAGGCCAAAATGGCGGCCACCAGATGAACGCGCGGATTGTCCGGCTGCAAAGCTTTGGCGGCTTTCAGCGCTTTACCGGACAAGGCGCCGTAATACGCGCCTTTGATGGGCGCATAACCAGCCTGTAAGCCGCGCACTGAGGCCAGCAGGGCCAGCGCTTCGGTCTTTAAAGTCGGCGCCGGCTCGCTGGCGTTCAAGGTTTCCAGCCGTTGGGCGGCGGCGCTCAGTGCGTCGTTTAACAGGCTTTCATTGGCCTGCAGCGAGGCGGTGATCGCGAGCCGATACTGCGCATATGCGAATGCATAGTCGTCGCTGGCTTGTTGCACTTGCTGCTGGAGCGCTGTCAGGTCGAGCTGGCGCGCCGCCTGGTCAATCGCACTGAGGTCGGCCGCCTGCGCGCTGAACAGGCAGCTACTGAGCAACATCACAGTGCAGCCGCTGGTTTTCAGGTGTTGTTTCAACAGATTGCTTGGTTTCATCTTGGTTTCTCCCTGGATAACGCCCCCCGGCGTCTGAGGCTTAATGTGCCAGTCTGCCGGGCGGGCCGGCAGTGCAAAGCGTCAGGGATCAGGCATGACAAATGTCAGCAATCCAGCATGGACCCGCCGGTCCGGCAGCCAGATGACAATTTTGTCATCTGGCTGTCAGCTCGCTGTTGTGCAGGCGCAGGCAGACTGCCAGCATCCCGGATTTCAGGACGGCAAAGATGAATAAGCGGACCAGAGCCAGATTTAGCGCCTTTTGGCTGACACTGTGGCTCGTCAGCCCGCAGCTGTTGTGGGCACATGGTGGTGAAGCTCACGGCGAAAATAACGGCGATGAAGGCCAGCAAAACCCCGCGCAACTGGCGGTGACAACAGCGCCAGCCAGAGCAGTGGCAGCCTCAGATCTGTTTGAACTGGTGCTGGTGGCGGCCAGGCCCGCTGATCAGCAAACCGCAGCGCCTGTGCCGCTGCAGATTTATCTCGACCACAGCGCCGACAACAGCCCGGTGGCCGGTGCCACTATTACGGTGGATGGCAGCGTGGTTGATGCAACTGGCAAAGGTGCCGCCTTCAGTCTGACGGCCATCGAACAGCAGCCAGGCCTGTACCAGCTGACATTGCCGGCGCTGGGCAGTGGTCAGCACCAGTTGGCGCTGACGGTTGAAACCGCCGACCAGCTCGATTTACTCAGTACCAGGCTGGACCTCCCCGCCGTGCCGGCTGCTGTCGCCGAAGATGCCGCGCATCCTGAACATTCGACCGCCATAACCGGTACTACCGGCTGGCCGCTGCTGCTGATGTTGGTGGCTGGCGGCAGCGCCGGCTGGTGGCTGCGCGGACAAACAGTGCGGGCCCGGCCGGCTGCTGATG
>CBINNO010000439.1:0-1851 GCA_966252055.1 uncultured Rheinheimera sp.
ACCGGCCACAGGCGGTTGATGTCGCCTCAGGCCTCAATATCGCCGCTTTTAACCTTGGCATCGCCTTTGGCGCCTGGCTCGGCGGCCTGGTAGTCGCCAACCGGCCGCTGACGGACACCGGCTGGATTGGCGCGCTGGTGGTGTTAGTCGCGCTGGGGCTGACCCGCTGGTCAGGCGCGCTCGATAAAAAGGCCGCCGATGCGACCGCCAGGCATCAGAAGCTGACCGCAGATCACGCGCAACAGCAAAAACAGTCTCAACAAACTACACAGGAGTCATGCTAATGCACTCAACAACTGCCGGTCCTCAGTCGACCGTCACCACCAGCGCCTTTGGCATGCCGTTATTAGGCATGGGCACTTTTCGCTTAAAAGACCAGGTCGCTTATGACGCGGTGCAGCTGGCGCTCGCCGCCGGCTACCGCCATATCGACACGGCGCAGATTTATGGCAACGAAGCGGACGTTGGCCGCGCCATCAGCGCGAGCGGCCTGGCCAGAGCGGACATTTTCCTGACCAGCAAAATCTGGCTGGAAAATTTAACTGCCGACAAATTTCTGCCATCGCTGACCCAAAGCCTGCAGGATTTACAAACCGATTATCTGGATCTGTTGCTGATCCACTGGCCGCCAGCGGCCGACGGTGTGCCGATGCGCACTTATCTGGCAGAGCTCGCCAGCGCCAAAGCGCAGGGGCTGGTGCGCCACATCGGCGTATCGAATTTCACTATCGCCCAGCTGCAGCAGGCTATCGGGATCCTGGGCGCCGGCGCCATTGTCACCAATCAGGTGGAAGTGCATCCGTACCTGCAAAACCGCCGCTTGCTGGCTTTTATGCAGCAACAACAGATCCTGCCGACGGCCTATATGCCGCTTGCTGTCGGTAAAGTGCTGCAGGAGCCGCTGCTGCAGGACATGGCCGCGCGCACCGGCCACAGTATCCCGCAGCTGGTGCTGCGTTGGCTGCTGGATAAGGGCATGGCGACTATTCCGATGTCAACGCGAGAAGCGAACCTTTGCGCCAATCTGCAGGCGCTGCACATCAGCCTGGCGCCGGCCGATCAGGCGCTGATTGACAGTCTGGACAGCTTTGAGCGCATCGCCAACCCGGATTTTGCGCCAGACTGGGACTAACCGCGGCCGGTGTGGCGCGCTCTGTGTGAGGACTGCGTGACTATTGCGGCAGACAAACCAGCCGGCGTTGTGCCGGCTGGTTTTTTACGTTTTGGTTTAAACTTCAGAAGTTTGCCGCTTTGGCAGTTTTGTCGAAGCTGAGATTAAAACTCTTGCAGGAACCGGCTTACAGCCTCGGGGGCTTTTAGCCGAAGCTTACAGCTTAGGGACTCTTTTAACCGAAGCTTACAGCTTCGGGGCTCTTTCAGCCTGCGCTTACAGCTTCGGGGCTCTTTTAACCGAAGCTTACAGCTTCGGCACTTTGCCCTGCCCGACCCGTTTTTTCACGGCTTCCTGTGTCAGTTGTTCAACCCAGGCCTGGGTGGCCACTTCGGTCTGCCAGATCTCGCCCAAATCCAGCATCGAGAGTTCAAACTGGCTGACAGGGTCATGATTCGAGCGGCTTAACTGCAAATAAGCACCGCATGTGGCTAAATCAGCCGGCAGCTGATTACGTTTGTCCTGCTGGCGCATCTGCAGCTGCTGAATGACGGTTTCATAAGCCAGGCCGCTGACATTGGGCTCCAGCTGTTTTTTGTAGTTCAGTGTGCGGATGCAGGAAGGCTGGCCCTGCTGCTCCCAGACCCAATAACCGGTTTGGGCCAGTATCACCGGCGCGCCGTATTTTTGCTGCAGGCTTTCTTCCAGTTGCGCTTTGGTCGGCGGCGTGTCGGATGCGG
>CBINNO010000440.1:0-1847 GCA_966252055.1 uncultured Rheinheimera sp.
TAGTCGACGAATCGGTACAGCGCTGCGAAACTGTTTCCACTGATTTGTAACGGATTCGATTTCTTCAAAACGACTGGTTCCCGCGGCACTGCCTGATTGCACGTCTTTGATTCTAAAGAGTCAGCCTGCCTCAGGCAATCATCGGCTGGTCTTAAAAATGACGATTGTGAACATCATCAGGTTAACATACCATCTTTATTCACCGTGACACTACAGAGATTCTGCCCTGATGCCGAACAACCTCTCTACCAGTTTCCGGCTTGTCGTGTTGAGCGGACTGGTGTTGCTGTCTGGCTGCACCACCGCACCAGATGAGTCGGTGGCAAACACTGTCTTACCACCAGCCGCAGCAGAAACATCTGGCTTGGTCTGTCTTGGTGAGGATTTTTTGTCCATCAGCGACTCCGGCAACCCGGCCGAGCTGCACCGGCTCGACCGCCAGCTCAGATTGCGCCGCCTCGAACTGCCGCAGTCAAATACCGACTGGGAAGCGCTGGCCTATGACGGCAAAGTGTTGTACATCGCCGATACCGGCAACAACGCCGGTCAGCGTTCGACGGTACAAATCCATCGCCTGCGTTATCTTGAGGCCCGCCACAGCGGCGAGCCGCTGCCCAGCCTCAATCTGACCTACGCCGATTATCCTTATTCGCCGGCATCGCCGCCGGTTCTTTACAATCATCCCTATGATGCCGAAGCGCTGGCCTATGCTGATGGGCAGCTCTATTTATTCGGCAAAGACTGGCAGCATGGGATCAGCCGGGTGTATCAGCTTGACCCGGCCACTGAGCAGCAGACATTGACGCCCGTCGCCGAAATCAAAGGGTTACCGGGTCTGGTCACCGATGCGGTATACCTGCCGGCGCGTGGCCTGTTTTTACTGACCGGGTATCAGAACTTTCGTACCAACCCTTTGCCTTTTATGTTTTCTGATGCTTTTGGCGCTTTTGTCGCCGTGATCGACCGCCAGTTCCAACTGCAAACCAGCATCAGTCTGCCTGAAGTGGGTCAGCTCGAAGGCATCTGCCAGCGTGGGCCGGAAGTCTGGCTCAGTCAGGAGCAAAGCAAAGGACAGCCGGCACGGCTGTGGCGTGACAGCCGTGTTGAGGCTATGCTGGACAAATTGTGACAATCAGGTGATGTTGTTTTGCCTTCCCGCCGTTTAGAATGTGGCCCGTAGTGCAAACACCCTGACATTCTGTCGGCATTTTTTACACAAACGTTCGAGAAATACCAAAAAACCAATGGAAACAACACTTTATATTTAGGCATGGATTATGCATTCACTCAATGAAAGCAGTTCTGAAGTCCAAGGAGTTAAGATGTTTAAAGTTATGAGAGCAGCTGCAGTCGCTCTGGTCGCCGTGTTAGGTTCGGCATCTGCCCACGCCGGTTTAATCCAAAACGGCAGCTTTGAAATCAATCCAACTGAACTTTCCAAATTCTATCAACACACCGGTTTTAAATACGATGCCCGTACTTATGACCAGCTCGCAGCCAGCGACAAATGGGGTGTTTTTGCCACCTTACCCGGCTGGAACAGCCTGTTTGGCAATCAAATTGAACTGCATATCAACGGTTCAATTCCAGGCAAAGAAACTGCTTTTGGCAACAACTATGTTGAACTGGACACCCACTTCAACGTCGTCAACGGCCAGTTTTCCAACGAGTCAAACGTTGGTATTTCGCAGAACCTGACCGGTCTGACCGTTGGCGCAACTTACGAGTTGAGCTTCTGGTATCGCAGCCGCACCACCCTGGCTGACGACAACATCATGAACGTGTTCTGGCTGCAAACCGACAAGCTGGCTAATTATGCGGACTTCACTGCCAAAACTGTTGATTTG
>CBINNO010000441.1:0-1841 GCA_966252055.1 uncultured Rheinheimera sp.
CAGCGCCCGCCAGACCCGCATTACAGCTGGTGATCGCGCATGAGCTGGCAGGCGCGGTACAGTTTTTCCGCCTGCAGATCGCCGATACCCTGCTGTCCGGCCCGCCTGCTTCCGCTGAGCCCATTTCCAACCCGCAAATCCCGGGCGCCCCGGCTGCGGTTACAGCCAGACAGTCAGTACCTGCACCAGCACCAGCACAAATACAAGCAACAACACAACAGTCAGCCCAGCTGACGCCGCTGCTGACGCTGGCAGACAGCAGCCTGTTCAGCCCGTTTTTTGTCGCCAATCAGCAGTTGTATTTTTTGGCGCGCCAACAAGGGGAACAACGGCTGTTTCAGGCCGATTTAACCACAGGCCAGCTCAGCCTGTTACTGGCCCCGAGCCATCAGTTCAGCCCTTATCGCATCGCGCCGGCGCCTCAACAGCAGATTGCGCTGCTGGGCTTTGATCACCAGCAAAGGTCGCAGATCAAACTGCTGACGACTGACACTGCGACCTTGACCGACTACAGAACGCTGGATGCCAACTGGTACTTCCTGGCCTATCACCAGGCCGGCCAAGGTTATCTGCTTAGTGACGGTAAGGCCCTGTTTTATCTCGACAACACCAGAAAAATAAGCCCGCTCACTTTTGAAAATTACGCCTTTATTCACTACCCGGCGCTGTCGCCGGATGGCCGCCACATCAGCTACACCCGCGCCGATATTCAGGGCGATCTGTTCAGCCTGCAGTGGCCGGACGAACAGCCACAACCACTGACCGCATCGTCCCGCCATAACTGGCAAGGCAGCTTTTCCCCCGATGGCAAACGGCTGGCGTATGTGTCGAACAAACATGGTCACAGTCAGATTTTCTTAAAGGACCTGGCCAGCCAGCAGGAATGGCTGCTGTACGCTAATTCAGACCAGCAACTGGCGTTGTCGCAGCCCATCTGGTCGGCCGACGGTCAGCAATTGGCTTTTGCCCGCAATCAACGGCTGGTTCTCATCCAACTGAGCGACAACGGGCAGCCGAATACCAGCGGGCCACAGGGCGAAAGCAGGCCACCAGATCCGGAGCAGCGCCAGTACATGGGCCAGGAGCTGGACCAGGTGCTGGGTCAGCCGGTGCAGTGGCTCAGTAACCCGGCGCGACTGCTGCTCAGACAACCCGGCCAACCGGCCAGCCGCTGGCTGCTATACGACGTGGCAAGTCAGCAACTGCAAGCGCTGGGGGCCAGCAACCACACTTTGTTTTTCAGCGCCGGGCACTGGTTCGAGGCTGATGCACAGCAGCTGCGCATCCTCTCCAGCCCGCTGACAGCGGCCACGGCAACAGCTGCGCCGCTTCAACTCAGTCAGGGCGAAGTCGCCCGCGCGGTATTTACCGCAGATGAGCACCAACGCATCGTCAGGCAGTTTGTCAAAGCAGAGGGTATTTATCTGCTGCTGACCGGCCAACCAGCCGCCGGCCAGACCAGCGTCTGGTTTGTCAGCGCCGCCAGCCAGCAAGCGGTCAAAGTGGCGGATGTGCCACTGTCAGCTCAGCAAATCTGGGATTTGCGCGACATCAGCCTGCGCGACATAGCCCAAGCCCAGCCACAGCAGCCGCAACACACGCAAAAAAACCAACTACAAATTTTGTATAGCCAGGAGACGAGCGAAAAAGATATCCAGACGCTTCGTTTTAGCAAGGTAACAACAGAATAAGCCAGCGCCTGTATGGCGCTGGCTTATCGTTCAATGGATGGGGAGCGTCGCGTGACGCGCATCCGCTGCCGCAGCAAAGCACAAGCGCAAACACAGGCAGAAGGTGGGGTTATTGATACAGGGACTTCGCCAGTCGCTCAGGGCGTGGCA
>CBINNO010000442.1:0-1811 GCA_966252055.1 uncultured Rheinheimera sp.
CAACGACACCGGCAATCATATTCGCCGAACCCAGCATTATGTTCGCCTCCTGGCGCTTGAACTCAAAGACCATCCGAGATTTGCCGCCTATCTGACCGATACGCAGATTGATGTGTTGTTTAAGTCGGCGCCTTTGCATGACATCGGTAAAGTCGGCATTCCCGATCGTATTTTGCTCAAACCCGGTCAGTTTGAACCGGCCGAATTTGAACAGATGAAACGCCATACCGTGCTGGGGGCACAAGCCATTGCCCAGGCGGAAAGCCAGCTTGGCACGCCGGTGCCTTTTCTGGCCTGTGCCAAAGAAATTGCCCGCAGTCATCAGGAAAAATGGGACGGTTCCGGCTATCCGGACGGCCTGAGCGGCGAGCAAATTCCGGTGTCGGCCCGGCTGATGGCGCTTGCCGATGTCTATGACGCGCTCATCAGCAAAAGAGTCTACAAAGACGGCATGCCGCACGAACAAGCGCGCGACATCATTCTGCGGGGCCGCGGCAGCCATTTTGACCCCGATGTGACCGACGCTTTTGGCCGGATCGCGGCAGACTTTGCCCGCATTGCCAGCCAATACGCCGACGACGATGACAGCATCGCGGCCAAAGCGGCGCAGCTGAGCACGCTAAGCGCCTGAACGGCGTACCACGCAGGGGAAAACGGATGATGATGCTTTATCGCTGGCTGGAAACCCGTTCGATCGCCACCAAACTGACCGCTGGTTTTGCCCTGATGCTGGCGTTGATGCTGGTGCTGGGCCTCAATAACCTGTGGAACCTGCGCGTGCTCAGTGAGCAGCAACAACGGCTGTATCAGAATGAGTTACAGGCGGTGTTTCATGCCAAACAAAGTGAGCTGCAGCTGTTGCTGATGGGGCAGGAGCTGGAACATCTGCTCTCTGCGGACGGGGCTGCGACCCGACAGCTGGCGCTGAAAAACCTGTCGGCGGCTGAGCTGACGTTATTGCAGTCGATCAATCAGATCCGCCAGCGTGCCCAGCGACAAAAAGCCCACCAGTTACTTGACCAGTTTGAACAGCAGTTTCGCCGTTATCGTCAGCAGCTCGACGCTGTGATTGCCGCACCGCTGGCGCAAGGGCGGTTACAGCTCAATAAAGACAGCGAAACCAGTCAGTTGGCGCTCGCTGGTGCCCAGACACTGACCGAACTGAGCGAGCTGAAACAATGGAGTGCCCGTCAGTCGGCGGAAGAAGCCGCGCGGGTCAATGAGCACAGCGTCTGGCTGACACTGGGTTTGCTGGCCGTCGCGTTACTGGGCGGGCTGGCGCTGGTGGCGCTGGTCAGCCGTTCGTTGAGCCAGCCGGCACTGCGTCTGCAACAGCGCCTGCAGCAACTGGCAGAAGGCGAGCATCAGCTGGCGGTGCCGCACCTGCAGGATGGCAATGAAATTGGTGCTTTGGCGCGTTCCGTCGACCAGTTACGCTTTGTTGTGGCGGATATGCAGGGACAACGATGGGTGAAAACCAATCTGGCGCATATTTCTTCGGCGTTGCAGGAGGTTGAATCCTTTGTCGCTTTGTCGGAGCGGTTTTTATCGATGGCGGCACCTTTACTGGAAGTCGGCCACGCCGTGTTTTATGTCTGCGAACCCTCCGGCCAGCGGCTGAGGCTGTTGTCTGGCTACGCCTTTGAAGAGCGCAAAAAGTTGCTGCAGTACATCGAACCGGGCCAGGGCCTGATTGGCCAGTGTGCGCTGGAAAAACAGCGGCTGTGCCTGACTCAGGCGCCGGCCGATTATGTCAGTATCAGCTCAGGTTTGGGGCAGGCGACGCCGCTTAACCTGCAGGCCTGGCCGGT
>CBINNO010000443.1:0-1797 GCA_966252055.1 uncultured Rheinheimera sp.
TCCGTCTATTACCGACAACGAACATAGCTGGCAACTGAAAACTCAGAGTTATCTCGACACTGTCTTACTACCACCGACCGCAAATGATGAGCCACAGGCTTTTGCCCGCTTACAGGACTATGCAAAGGAAAAAGAACGGCGCTGGAATCTGGGTTTAGCTTTTCCGATATTTCAGTTCCTGTTTGCGGGTCGTCGTTTACGTTTTTCAGATTTACACCAGGCCCCTGCGTCAGAAACACAGCAAAAGGCCTGGCAGAAGGAATTGCAAGGGGATGCCACCGGTGCTTTAGCTCAAACCGGTGAGACGGTTTTTGCACAGTATGCACAGGCAGATCGGCTGGCGAACTATTATGCGCAGTTATACCGCAGCGCCAGTGTCATGAATTACACACTGACAGCTGTCTCGGTGTTGATGGCTTTGATGGGACTGTTAGTGTCCGACTGGAAACTGTGGTGGGTGTTGCTGGAACTTGGTTTGATATCTTTGGTGCTTATCAATACGTCAGTGGGCAATAGAGCGCGTTGGCATCAGAAGTGGCTGGATTACCGGCAGCTGGCGGAGTCTTTGCGCGTGATGCTGAAACTAAGCCCGCTTGCAGTCAACGGGCAGTTATTTACATCGCAGCTGGCGCAGTTGCATCGTGGTCAGGGTAATCGTTGGATTGAATGGTATTTTTCGGCGGTAAACCGTTCGACCAATATGCCAGGTACCAGTATCAGCATGAACGTTGTGGAGCAGTTTAAGCAAGGCCTTGCCGACTATGCTGCCGACCAGGTCCATTATCATCAGCGCACCGCAACGATTGCTCACCATACAGACCACCGCTTGCATGTCCTTGGTAATATTTGTTTGTACGGTACTGTCTTGAGCTGTTTGGTGTTTTTGCTTTGTTATGTGGTGATGCCAACGCTTGCTGCGTCTTTGAAATATTGGGTGACTTTCTTCTGTGCTGTGTTGCCGGCGTTTGGTGCCGCAGCATTTGGCTTACGTCATCATGGCGACTATGAAGGTGTTGCACAACGCAGTAAAGCGACCGCCAATCATCTTCAATTATTTAAAGATAGCATCGGAGACAATGAATTAGGTTTCAACGAAATGTTGAAACTTGCACATCAATTAAACGGACATAGCCACTTGGAACTCCGTGACTGGCGGGTCACTTTTGAACGGCGTCCTTTAGCAGTGCCTGCTTGACGGAGATTAAATGCAAAACAACCTACTAAAGATTATTGCCGTCACAACCCTGTTTTTGTGCTGCTTTACCCTGAGTGCCTGGGGCTTTGTGTCGGCTAATTTGGCGTGGCCAGAAGCCATCTACCGCAGTATTCAGCTGCTGGTGCTTGAAGCCAATTTTGATGGGCTTGCAGGACCGCTCAGTTGGCAGCTAGAAATGGCCAGATTTTTACTGCCGCTGTTTACAGTGATGGCGGTGATTAGCCTGTTACTCGGTTACTTCAAGCGGCAGTGGTTACTGCTACGCAGTCAGTTCTTTTATCCTGACGCTATTTTTCTCGGTATCGGCCGCACAGCCCGGGCAATTGCTTTGAGTTTGCCGGAGAAACGCCGGTTGCTGGCGGTGGAAGCTAGCGCTCATAGCGAGATCGCCCAGCAGTTGATGGCCGCGCATAAGCTGCTTTTGCTAGAAGGAGACGCAACGAATAGCCGCTTGTTACACAGGCTGCCATTATTCCAAAGTAAGGATATTTATATATTCACCGGCGATGATGAGCGGGACTTAAGCATTGCTCTGATGCTCTGCCAGCATATGACGAGTCAGGCGAAGCCCGGTCAGCCAT
>CBINNO010000444.1:0-1792 GCA_966252055.1 uncultured Rheinheimera sp.
CCATTGTACTGATCCTTGCTGCTTTCGGCATCAACTATCTGAGCGTACGGATGGCCGTGTCGCAACAGGGTCAGGGTTGATGCCGTTTGAAGGCGCTTTGCCCACAGTGTTTGATGGTTAGGCGATATCCAGTAGTGTCAACTGCAAATGCCGCAGGACAAAGTGGCCCCGGCAGGCGACTGGATCTAACCGCAACTGTTGGCCCAGCGAGGTATGAGTCAGACGCAAGGTCAACTGATTAAAACCGGCCTGAACGTCGCAACGCAGCACTCGTTGTTCGCTGAATTCACCATCGCTGCCGGCATCACACCAATAAACTTTACAGACGCTGGCGGTTTCTGCCTCCAGCTCAAAACTCAGCTGATAGTGCCGGCCTGCCTGCATGGCCGTGTGGCCAAAAGTGATGAATGGGTCGTCGCCTGCGGCGAAAAACAGACCTTTTTTAAGATTCAGTACTTGAATCTGCGTATTCAGTTGGCCGGCGCCCATGGTTTCTGCATAGATTTCACCGGGCAGAAAATATTGCGCCCATTGCCGGTAGCGGGTCGGGTAATAACGGTAAGACAACTGTGCCACCAGCGCTTCAATAAATTCAGCAGGCGGCTGATAGTTACTGTCGCCATAAGTCTGCAATAAAAACGGCGCGGCCTGCTGGTCGGATGCGACTTTAGAGAGATAACGTTCTGCATTACTGCTCAGGATCTGATCCGGTGCAAACATGCTGACTAAGTCTGGCTGGAAAGTTGCGCAGCGCACATAGAGAATGTCTCGGAACAGTGGGCTGAAAAAAATCAGCGCCATTTTGATAAAACTGTCGCCAAATACCAGCAAACGCTTGCTGGTCAGTGACTGTGGGTTGTGCCAGAGACACATATTGTTGGTATTGGCAGGTAAGGCACTGATGTTGTCGAATGACAGCGGTTGTTGCAAAGGGCCGCTGGTCTGCTGTTCTTCCCGCTCGGTCATGCCTTTCATCACTGCCAGATCACCGGCCCGTGGGCGGACAAAGGGCGTAAAATAGTCCTGCAATGCAATTGCATAGCCCATTTTGTGCAACACCATTTCTGCGATTTCCTGCATGCAGGCCATGCTGTTGTGGGTATCGGTGCGCGGAAATACCTGCAGCTTTGACCGCAGTTGTTGCAACTGCTGTTGCGGGTACAGCAGATAATCCGGTAATGGGCCTGCCCGGTTTGCCGCATACTGGCTGAGAAACAGGCTTTGTACCTTGTTTTGCAGAGGTTGTGGCAGTTTGTCTTTCAGGATCACTGGCTTGGACGGAAACACCAGATGCAGATAGCCGATGTGATGCTCGTCGCAGTAAGCTTTGCGCTGTTCAAGGTTGTGAAAGAAGTGCTGCACACTGTCTGCCGCTACTTTTTTGTCGCCGGTCAGGTAATCGAACTGGCGCTGTGCTCCCTGATAAAGAAACAGATAACCATCATCTCCTGTCAGAACATCGTCAGTGCTGTTGTGTTGGCTGGTTTCGGTTGTCGTCGCCATCTTCAACCTCCTTGTTTGTGGCGCGCAGTTTATCCTGTTGATTGGGTTTTTGCAGCAAGTGTACTGGCCGCTCAGTCACCAGACGCACAACAGTTCGGCAGAAGCTTGTCTGATTCGGCAGAGGCGCAGACACCACTGGCGGTCATTGCGGGCTTTCCCGCATGTGCTTTGCTGGTGAGTTGCGCGCCTGTGCTTCTTGCGCGCCGTTGTGGGTCAGCATGATCACCGGATGTAGCCTGCGCCTGCAGTCATCTGCCGGCTTGCAGCAGACCGAGCGAATAATCCAGCA
>CBINNO010000445.1:0-1781 GCA_966252055.1 uncultured Rheinheimera sp.
TGCCGAGTATTCACCCGGCGCGGTCAGTTCGACGGCACTGCAACCCCAGCTGGCTTTGCTGGCCTTGCGGCCACTGAGCGGGTCACTGCTGGTGACAGCAAGCATCGCATCCAGCTCAGCGCTGGCCGGGTAAAAAGGTGTGACATCGTTATTGAGCTTCAGATCGCCGGCTGCCGCCAGCATCAGCACACCGGCCTGCTGCATCGTGTCAAGCGCGTCGTGCAGCGCCTGACTGTACATCGTGCTGCCGAAGCTGATATTCAGAATGACCCTTGGCAGCTTGTGGGCGACTTTGAGCGCCAGCACATATTCCAGCGATTCCAGTAAGGCGGCATCGAAGATATGGCCAAATCTCGATTCGTACGCCATCAGCCCCAGGACTTTGGCATTCCAGGCCACACCGGCCGAGCCGATGCCGTTGTTGCCTTTGTTGGCAATCAGATTGGCCACTTGCGTACCATGACCAAAGTCATCCATCGGGTCAGAGGTGCCCAGAACGGCATTAATGCCATAGACATCATCGACATAGCCATTGTTGTCATCGTCCAGTCCGTTGTCGGCTATCTCACCCGGATTTACCCAGACATTACCGGCCAGCTCCGGGTCTTTGTAATTAAGGCCGGTATCAATGATGGCGACCAGCACATTGCTGGCGTCGGTGCGGATCTCCCAGGCTTCCGGGGCATTGATATCCGCATCCGGCACCGGTGGCTTGCCATTGATCAGACTGATTTCATCACTGGTATGAAAACCACTTTGCAAGGTGAAGATGGTGTCGTTGGGGATAAGCTGGCCCATAGGTTTACGGCCGATACTGGGCGCGACATAGGCGACTTCAGCGCTGCGCTGCAATTTATCCATCACCGGCGCCAGTGGTTGATCCGTTTGCAGAATCGCCATCCCTAAATGAGGGAGCAGCTTTTTGATGCGGGCGCCGCTGTCGCTGATGGCCTGCGTGGTGCTGGCAGCGAGCAGCTGGGTCGGGTCTGTTTTATGGGCCGCTACTGACCATTTTTTGCCAGGTTTCAGTTTGACAATGATGTCGGTGGTTGCCGGGCTGCCGGCTGAATTAGCGGCTGAGTTTTTGGCCGATAGCTTATCGGCAGACAGCTTCTCGGCCGACAGCAGCAGCGGCAACGGGGTTTCAGCCTGTGCTGTGGGCAGCATCAGGCCGGCCGCCAGCAGGGCGGTGTAAACAGGAGTCGTTCGCTTCATGGTAAAACCTCCATGGAATTTTTTTCAGAGTGAACCGCCTGCCCGCGGCGGTGGCGTAACCAGCCCAGTGGCAGTGCCAGCAATAACCAGAACAGGTTGAAACTGCCGCCGCTGCGGGCGGGTTCCGGTGCCGGTGGCGGCGGTGGTGGAGGTGGTGGTGGCGGTGGTTCGGTGGCGGCAGTCACCCGGATAGCCACGGCATCCTCGACCTTTTGTGCGCCTTTGGTCGCCGCCAGGCGGAATTCCAGCAGGGTGTCGGCCGTGACATTCGGCGCGGCAAAAGTGGCATTTAAATCATTGATATTGCTCAGTGTTACCGCAGGGCCTGTGATTTGCTCCCAGCGGGTCGTGACGCCGGCAATGCCATCCTGACTGCGCAGCGCACCGGTTAGTTGGATTTGGGCCGGCACTGCGTTTCCGCTGTGCTCCGCCACCGTCTGATCAGGCCCGGCGCTGACATGCAGCGGACGCGGGTCACAACCGGGGGTATTGGCGACCGTTTTGCTAAAAGGCGTGCTCGCCGCACCGCTGATCATGTCGATGTTCGGGTCGGGCTACACCGGTGA
>CBINNO010000446.1:0-1770 GCA_966252055.1 uncultured Rheinheimera sp.
TCGCTCCCGTCGCCAAGCGGCTGGGCGACGCGACTGTCCGGTTGCTGGCATACATTGAACAGATAGGCCCCAGTGAGGCGCCTGTGCTGATTGGTGGTGAAACCGGCACCGGCAAAGAGCTGGTGGCCCGTCATATTCATCATTTAAGCGGCCGCAAGGGCCCGTTTCTGGCGGTGAACTGCGGCGCCATCTCCGATCAGCTGGCCGAAAGCGAATTGTTTGGCCATGAAGCCGGCGCTTTTACTGGTGCTCAGGGAAAACGCGAAGGCTGGTTTGAAGCAGCCAACGGCGGCACTTTGTTTCTCGATGAAATTGGTGATCTGCCGTTAGCGCTGCAGGTCAAACTGCTGCGGGTATTGCAGGAAAAAGAAGTGGTGCGTATCGGCTCGCGCCGGCCGGTGCCGGTCAATGTACGGCTGGTGGCGGCCACCAACGTCGATCTTGATTTTGCCGTGGCCGCCGGCCATTTCCGCCAGGACTTGTTGTACCGCATCAATATTGCCCAGCTGTGCTTGCCGCCGCTGCGCGAAAGACCCGGTGATGTATTGCCGTTGGCCGAGCACTTCCTGAAAAACTATTGCCAGAAAATGCAGCAGGCGAGGCCGCGCTTCAGTGCCGCGGCGGTCCGGCTGATGCAGCAATACAGCTGGCCGGGCAATATCCGCGAGCTGGAAAACGTGGTGCATTTTGCCTTGCTGGTGGCGCGTGATCAGTTGATTGAACCCGAACACTTAAAAGTAACCGGTGGCTGGGCTTATCAGCCGCGCGACCCGTCCGCTGCGCCGGCGCTATCGCCGCAAAGCCTGCCGGCTCAGAGCCAAAGCGGCTATGCCAGCCCACGGCCGAATGGCGCCGGGCCAGGCGCCGTCGCGCCGACCGCAGGTCTGCCGGCTTCAGCGCCGCAGCCGGCAGGCTCACAGGTTTCAGGCTCACTGGTTTCAGGTTCATTGGTTACAGGCAGTGCAGCGGCGGAAACGCCCTGGCAGATCATTGCTCAGCAGCTGCAGCGGCTTTTCACCGAGCAGGGCGATGGCGCCCATCATGCCCAGCTCGAGCGCCTGTTGGTGGAAACCGCCTTTCGTTTTACCGGCGACAATCAGGTGCACAGCGCCGCGTTGCTTGGCATCACCCGTAATGTGATGCGCACTTTGCTCAAACGTTACGGTCTGCTGGATGCAACGCCCAGACCGGTAGCTTCGGCAGAGCAGCCCTCGCCGGCCGGCGGCTCTGCGCTGGAAGGCAGCTGGGACTATTACTGACATCGCCCGCGCAGCCGCTTCAGTGTCAGCAGTACCGCTGTCAGGCTGAACAGCAGCCCGGCTATCCCCATCAGCAGGGTCAGACTGCTGCGCAGCCAGGGCCGGGCCAGCAACGCCGGCAGATCCAGCGTGTGCAGCAACTGATAACACCAGCGATAAGCCCGCTGCGGTGCATTGGTGTTGCTGACAAGCGCGCCCGTGGCGCTGTCAAACTGCAGCTCGGTCTGGTCGAGGCGGCAATGACGCCGGTAGACCGGCTGCTGAGCCAGTGCGCCGCTCACCCGATACCAGTCATCCGCAGCCACCTGCACCAGCGCTTCGCAGTCATAAAGCTGCGCGAGCGCAGCGCTGGCGGCTTCGACCACCGGCAGCGGCAAATAAGGCTGTGTATTGCCATGCCCGTCCAGCAATAACTGCTGAACTTCACCGGTTGCGCCCTGGCCGAGCAGGCGCCAATGCGCTTGTTGGTTCAATTGCAGCAGCTGTATTTCGCGCACGGCCCAAGCGCCGG
>CBINNO010000447.1:0-1741 GCA_966252055.1 uncultured Rheinheimera sp.
GGAGAAAATCAGCATCATCGACGACATCGCTTATCAGACTAATTTGCTGGCATTAAATGCGGCGATTGAAGCCGGCCGGGCTGGTGAACATGGCCGTGGTTTTGCGGTGGTCGCGGCTGAGGTGCGCAAGCTGGCGGCACGCAGCCAGACTGCAGCCAAAGAAATCGGTGAAGTGGCCGGCAGCTCGGTCAAGCTGGCTGAACAGGCCGGTGTGCTGCTCGATGAGATTGTACCTGGTATCCAGCGTACGTCTGAACTGGTGCAGGAAATTGCCGCCGCCAGTAATGAGCAATCAGCCGGTGCCGGTGAAATTAACGATGCGATAGCTCAAATCACGATGGCAACGCAGCAAAATGCCGCCGCCTCGGAAGAGTTGTCATCGACTTCCGAAGAACTGACGCATCAGGCTATCCAGTTACAGGAACTGAGTTCATATTTCCAGATCAATAGTCATAAGGCTAAACGGAAGACGCAACCGTCGCGGGCACCAGTGGCAGCAACCCCTGGCCGGACGAAAAAAACGAAAACTGAAACAGATTCGGAAGATTTCGACTTTGAGAATTTCTGAGCAAAACCTGCACAGCAAATACAGGAGTAACGGATGACGGAGCTGGTAATGCGGGAAAGCAGATTGATCAGTGATCAGCAGTTTAAGCAGATCCGTGACTGGTTATATCAGCGATCCGGCATTCACCTGAACGCCACCAAAAAAAGTCTGGTCACTGGCCGCCTGCATAAGCGGCTCAGTGAATTGGACCTGGCTGATTTTGATGCCTATCTGAAAGTACTGCGCGACCCCAAACACAGTAAAGAAGCCGAACAAGCTTTAAATTTACTGACCACCAATGAAACTTACTTTTTCCGCGAACCGAAACATTTTGATTTTCTGGCACAACTGATGAACCAGGGCGAGCTGGGTAAAAGAGCGCGTATTCTGAGCGGTGCCGCTTCGACCGGTGAAGAGGCTTATAGCATTGCCCTTTGTATGGCACGGCATTTTGGCCTGCAGGAGCCATGGCAGATCATCGGCACTGATATCAACACGCGTGTGTTACAACATGCCCGTTCAGCGATTTATCCGCTGTCTGACAGTGCCAAGATTGACCCTGCATTATTAAAGTCATTTTGTGTGAAAGGGGTCGGGAAAGATGATGGTTGGTTTCGTTTGCGTCCTGAAGTCCGGCAGCATGTCCAGTTTCAGCAGCATAATCTGATGCAACCGCTGGAAACTACACAAAAATTTGATGTGATTTTTTTACGCAACGTTTTGATTTATTTCGAATTAGACGATAAAAGACGCATAGTGCTGAATATGTTGGACGCATTGAAGCCGGGTGGGTTTTTGCTGGTCGGGCACTCGGAAAGTATCCATGGTTATGACCCCAGGCTGGTGCAGTGCCGCCCGGCCTGCTACAGGTATCAGCCATGATTGCGTCCATCCGCGCCCGTACTGTGCATCTGGCTCCCGGTGCATTTGTCAGTGGCATGGCCCAGGACCGCACAATCATTACGGTACTTGGTTCCTGTGTCGCGATGCTGTTGTGGCATGAACCCAGCCGGTTTTATGCCTGTTGTCATTTTGTTTGTGTCAGTAACAGTCAGCAGACTGGTGGTACCCGCCTGCCGGATGGGCGTTATGGTGACCAGGTACTGCCTTATTTCCTGCAGCTGCTGCAAAATCGGCGGATCCCATTGCATGAAGTGCAGGTGCGTTTAAGCGGCGGTGCCAGCTCGGATAAAT
>CBINNO010000448.1:0-1731 GCA_966252055.1 uncultured Rheinheimera sp.
AAGCAATAAGAATCACAGAGGGAACAACATGAAAGGCAACAAGACTTATCTGACGCTGTGTATCGGTGCGGCGCTCCTGAGTCCACTGGCACTGGCGCAAAACAGTGCAGCAGACACAGCGGACAAACCAGCCGGTGAACAGGTCATTGAGCGGATTGAAGTGACGGCCAGCAAGCGCAAAACCTATCTGATGGAAACACCGGCGGCGGTCACTGCGTTTAATCAGGAAACCCTGACCCGCGCCGGCGTCAAGGAGCTGCGCGAACTGACCACCAGCATTCCGAATACGCAGTTTGTGGTATCCGGCACCGATTCCGGCATTCAGGCGTCTATTCGCGGCGTACGCTCCGGCAATAATACCGAAATTGGCGACCCGGCAGTGGGCGTCCATATCGACGGTATTTATTCACCACGACCACAAGGCGCTTTAGCTTTGCTCTATGACGTGTCGCAAGTCGAAGTGTTGCGCGGCCCGCAAGGCACGCTGTTTGGTCGTAACTCGACTGGCGGTTCGGTCAACGTGATCCCGAATAAAGCCGACACCACAGATTCTTATTCCAGTGTGGTGCTGGGCTACGGCAAATACGCCCACAAACAATTACGCGGCCTGACCAATATCGCTGTCAATGACAAATTCGCCCTGCGTTTTGCACTGATGAGTGATCGGCGTGACGGTTATATCCAGCAGGATTATGACGTGCGCGATATCAACAGACCGGACCTGAAAGACCCTTTTACCGGCAAACCGCTGGCGGCTGACGGCCGGCCTGATACTGATCAGCGTGAAAACCGCCGGGTCGGCAAAGAGGACTATTACACCAATTCGGACAAACAGGCAGTGCGGGCTTTAGCGCGCTGGCTGCCGACCGATGCCGTCAGCTGGGATCTCACCCTGGAACATTTTGCCGATAAAAGTGCCGGCGAGCTGTTTTTCAAAGATTGTGCCCAGGCCAAAGGCACCGTGGATGAGTGTACCCATCAGCAGTTTTACGCCAATATCAACGTGCCGGGCGACATGGACATGACCATCGACACGCTGCGCTCGCATATTAACTGGCTGATTAACGACGAGTGGGCGGCGGATTATCGCTTCAGCATTGCCAAACAGGACCGTTACCAGTTGTTTGACGAAGACGCCGGCTTTGCCGCCGCGCCGTCGCGGGCCGGGCTTGACAGCTTCAGCCATCCGCTGCTGTTTGACCGTTATGCGCGCACGGACGCCAAATTTGATTCGACCATTCACGAGCTGCAATTCACTTACACCAGCGACGCACTGAAATTAGTCACTGGGGTGTTCTCAATGCGCGAGAAGAACAAAATCAAGTTTGATGTCGAGCTGGTGCACGGCCTGCGCCATTCGGCACTCGGTTATCATCCGGCGGCATTTTCTTATCCGCAGGATGACCGCCGCGCCAATGCCGACGCCATCTTTGGCCAGTTTGATTATTCATTGACGGACAATTGGCAGGTCACACTGGGTTATCGCCAGACCCGCGATGAAAAAATCGACAACGGCGGGGTTGGCTATGAGCTGGTGTTCAGCGACAAATACTACAACGGCAAGTATGACCCGAAAGTCAGCGGCATGATCCAGGGCGACAGTCTGACCAAAGAGATGGGCACTTATCCGCCGCTCGGGCAAGTGCTGACGGCCGGTCGGCGCACTTATGCCAGTGAAGACTGGCAAAAAGGCACCTGGAAGCTGGGCACCGACTACCGGCTGGATAACAA
>CBINNO010000449.1:0-1729 GCA_966252055.1 uncultured Rheinheimera sp.
TGACGCACAACAGCTCAGGCTCAAAACCTGCTGCCAGATACTGACGCTGGACAAAATCAGACGGACAAATCAGCAAAGAGCTCTGCTGCCACAGCTTTAACCGGTACTGCCAGTTGATAGCGAGCTGCAACAGCAGGCTGGTCAAACGCCCCTCAGGCCGGCCGGGTTGTTGCCATTGCTGTTTTAACGCCCCCCAACCAGGTGAGGTGCAACCTGGCGAGGTGCAACCCGGCGAGGTCCAACCGGACGCTGCGCCGGCAGATGCTGCCATGTTGTCAGCCGACAGTACTGCACTGGCAGTCAGCGGACGGAAATTATGCAGATAACAGAGCACAAAAGCCCCTTGCCGACGGGCCCGGCGCAATAACCAGGGCGATGCGCGCGGAAACAGGTTATGCACCAGCAGCACATCGCCGGGCCTGAGCTGGCGCAGCAGCGCGCGTTGTTCGCTGTCCGGCCAGCCAAACCAGCCAGCCAGTGCCTTCAGCTGTTGCCAACGCGTTAAAGTCTCAGTGTGAGACTGCGGCCAGCGCTCCAGAGGCAACTGCTGCCTGGCAAACAAAGCGGCTTCACGCTCAGCGACACTGTCTTCACCGCCACGCTGACGATACGGCTGATGCCACTGATAAAAGCGCCGCTTGCCGGCAATTGCCTGCAAGGAACCACTCGCCCGCTCGACCATCTGCGCCAGACTGTAACGCTGGGCACTTTGCCGCGCCGCATCGCCCATGGCCAGCCGGCGCGCGGGCTCAGCAACCAGACTGCGGATCACCGCCACCAACGCCGCCACAGTGGGCGCACAGATCTCGCCATTAACGCCCGGCTCTAAATAACTGATCTCCGGACTGTGATCCGGCTGACTGGTGGTGACATAAGGCAAGCCCGCCGCAAAAGCATCCAGAATGGCGAGGCCAGTGAGGCCAGGGTTCAGCACCAGATCTGCCTGGGCAAAAGCCGCGGTTTTTTGCTCGTCAAAACAAGCGCCGCGCCAGTCCAGCCAGGGTCTTGGCTGCTCCAATAAGGCGCGATCCGGGCCATCCCCCAGCACAATCAGCCGCGCCAGCAGGCCCTCAGTGGCCAACAGCTCGCAAGTTGCCAGCAGCAGCGGCAGCTGCTTGGCCGGATACAAAGCACCACAATACAGCAGCACCAGCGGACGCACGCGGCTGTCCTGACGGGCCGGCAACGCCATCAGCGCCTGACAATCCTGACTGTTATTGAGCACAGTGACCGCCGTCATGCCCTGCGCTTTGACGTAACTGGCGACCGCTTCGGTATAAGCCCAGAAATGAGCGGCGTGGTGCAGCTGACGGTTTTTCCAGTGCCGGCGCCAGTGGGCATCTGTCTGCTGATGGTCAAAGCCATGGCCCCACAACACCAGCTTACACTGCGTGGCGTGCGGCCAGTCCAGCCATGACTTCAGCAGAGGCTTTAACAAACTGCCGCCAGTCAGCCCTTTGCGCTCAGCCAGTTCTTTGCGCTCAGGCAGCAGGCCACTCATCAGGTAGTTCAACAGATAATTCAGCAGATGCCGGTTGGCCTGCTCCACCACCACCACATCGGCGTCCCGCAGGCGGGGATGCCACTGCCACACCAGCGGCCCGAATTGGCGCACCACCACCGGCAGATAAAAATCGGCCGCAGGTGTGCGGATATGGTCCTGCTTTGTCGCTTCGGCGGCTCCCGGCTGGCCATACACCACCCAGAGGTCGATGTGCTGCGCGGCTAA
>CBINNO010000450.1:0-1725 GCA_966252055.1 uncultured Rheinheimera sp.
TACACACTTTCACTCCTAAACATATTAGCCTTCATTTTTAACTGGCTCAGTTTAAAGCTGTTAACGACGTCTGACCTTTCCCCCAAATTTAAGACCATGACCTTGATGAGATTTCCAATAAACTGAAGCCAATGGAGATCTCAGAATGAAAAAACGTTACACCGAAGAACAAATCATCAAAGCTATCAAGCAGCATGAAGCGGGTTCTAAAGTCGAAGATCTGTGCCGCGAAATGGGCATATCTGTCGGCACCTTCTACAACTGGCGTAGCAAATACGCCGGCCTTGAAGTGAACGAAGCCAAGCGACTGAAGGAGCTTGAGACAGAGAACAACAGGCTCAAAAAGATGCTGGCTGACAAGATGCTGGAAGTTGAAGCCATGAAGGATGTACTGTCAAAAAAGTGGTGACGCCAGCGGCAAGAAAACCTGTTGCTCAACATCTGATGGCAGCATTTCGTCTGAGCGAACGGGTGGCCTGCAAGTTGGCGGGACTAAGTCGAACAGCACTACGGTATCAGCCAAAAACGAATGCTGATAGCAGCTTGCGGCAGCGTTTAAAGGCGCTTGCCACCCTATATCCGCGTTATGGCTACCTGATGTTGCATGGACTGCTTCGCGGTGAGGGGATGGTCAAAAATCGCAAACATACCTATCGTCTTTACACCGAAGAAGGCTTGCAGGTTCGAACCAAGAAACGCAAAAAGCTGACCCGGCCACGGCAACGGATGGAAGTGCCGACTGCAGTGAATCAGCGCTGGTCGATGGACTTTGTCTCTGACCAACTCAGCAATGGCAGGCGTTTTCGGGTATTAAATGTGGTGGATGACTATTCGCGGGAAATGGTTGGGCAATTGGTATCGGTTTCTATTAGCGGCAGACAAGTAGCCAGATTCTTGAGTTTGCTGATTGAGCAACGTGGTAAGCCAAACAAGGTGATTTGTGATAACGGCACTGAATTCACCAGCAAGGCAATGTTCTTCTGGTGCAAAGAAACTGGCGTGAGTTTGGGCTTTATTCAGCCAGGGAAACCAACACAAAACGCCTTTGTTGAAAGCTTAAACGGCAAGTTCAGAAACGAATGTCTGAATCAACACTGGTTCAGAACGATGGACGAGGCCAGATACGAAATCGATTTATGGCGCGAGCATTACAACACTGTTCGCCCACATAGTTCATTGAATTACATGTCGCCTGTTGAGTATGCAAAGCAGGCCGCATAAGCTGGAAAATCTCATCACGGGATTGGTATTAATTCCGGGGAAAGGTCACTGGCAGTCTTCGTTGTCCTTTTGGCTGCCGGCATTTTCATCGTCGTATTGCACTCAGATGTTATTCCACCTTGCCGGGCTGTGCCTTTTCTGGCTAATGTAAGCCAGAGTTCTTTCATCACATCAGCAGATGCATCAATCCGCCTCCACATCAGCGCAATCAAACGCAGCGCCAACAAACAGAGCGCAGCTGCCGCGCCAGCTAGGCTTCTGGAGTTTATGGCTGTTGGTTATTAACGGCCTGATTGGTGCCGGCATTTTTGGCTTGCCAGCCGGCGCCGCAAGACTGGCCGGTGATTTCAGTCTCTGGCTGTACCCTCTGTGCGCCTTGTTAATCCTGCCGGTGCTGTTGTGTTTTGCGGAACTCGCCAGCCGTTTTGCCGGCAGCGGCGGGCCGGCGCGTTATGCCGGTGCAGCTTTTGGTCCCGTGTTCGGCTTTCAGGCCGGCTGGCTGTA
>CBINNO010000451.1:0-1713 GCA_966252055.1 uncultured Rheinheimera sp.
TGCTGGGCGGCGCCGTACTGGCCGCGGCCGGCTTGTTGTTAAGTCTGTGGACGACGCACTGGGGCTTTAGCCTGCTCGGTTATGCTCTGTTAGGGCTTGGCTGCGCCAATATTGTCCCGGTGATGTTTTCGGCCATTGGTCGCCAGCACAGCATGCCCGAAGCGGTGGCGGTACCGCTGGTGGCGACGCTGGGTTATATCGGCGTGTTGGCCGGGCCGGCGCTGATCGGCGCAGTGGCGGCCTTCAGTAGCTTACCGCTGGCACTGGGCCTGATTGTGCTGTTGCTGCTGTGGGTGGCGCTGGTGGCGGGCAAAGTCGGGTTAGCGGGGCCAACCCGAGACTGAAACCGGACGAATGTCAGCGCCCTGGCTCGCTGCGCCACTGTGCGACCGGCGCTATCAGAGCCGGGCCTTGTGGCCAGATCCGGGCCGCTGGCAGAGGCCCGCACAGCGATTGGCTGAAAAACATTCAGCTGTAGCGGATATCTGAACAAAGCGGCGCTGGCCTGGCTGGCTATACTCTTATTCGTTCCAGTTCTCAGCAGGTCTGCCTGGCCAGAGCGCCGGTCCGGTGTTCTTTCTGCCGGACGGGGCCTGTGTCTGGGGATCTGCTGCAGATCCAGTCAAAAGGAGTTGCCCTATGCAAAGTCTGCTTACTCAGTTATCCATCAAGTATAAGTTGTTGTTATTTATTGCATTACCAGTCTTACTGATCCTCTGGCTGGCCAGCGGTACCTTATGGCAATTGTGGCAGACCAGTCAGCAGGCCACTGAGGTGGCATTGCTGGTGTCTGAGCAGCGTGATCTGAACCGGCTGCTTAATGCTTTACAGCGCGAACGTGGCGCGACCGGCGTGTTGCTGACCAGCAAAGGCCAGACTTTTACCAGCGAAGTGGCCAGCGCCCGCCAGGACAGTGATCGACAGTTTCAGGCGCTGGATCAAATACAGCAACAACGCTGGCAAGCGTTGTGGCAGCAAGTTGTGGCACTGCGACAGCTGGCGGATCAACTGCAGATAGCGCCGCCGGACGCGGCCGCCCGTTATACCGCGCTCATTGTCAGTCTGCTGGACCGCAACAGTGAGCGCTTGCAGGGGCTGTCGGACGTTGAACTATTACCGCAGCTTATGAAATTAAATCAATGGGTTGAGCTGATTGAGCGGGCGGGCCGCGAACGGGCGCTGCTGAGCATGGCCTTTACCCAGCGCACCCCTTCGGCGGATTTGCTGGCGCGGATCCACGCCAATCAGGGCGCTTTTGAAAGCCTGAAAAGTGAACTGCTACGCAGCCGCGGCAATGAGCAGCAGGTCCTGCAGCAGGCGGCCTCAGCCGGCTATCAGGACGCATTACAGCAACTGGCTCAGCTACAAGCGGGGGCAGCCTTAAACCTGGCGCCGGCCGAATGGTTCCGGCTGTCCACCGAGCGTATCGGCGTGTTGATTGGCCATCAGCAACAATTGTCGGAGCAGATTTTACAGCTGGCTCAACAAAAACGACGGGGCAGTCAGCGCCAATTCTGGCTGACCACAGTGTTGCTGACTATGGCTTTGCTGTTGACGGGCTGGCTCAGCCTGGCCACCAATACCAACATCCGCCGTGCTATGGGGCAATTAAACCGGGTGATGAAACAGCTGAGCGCCCGTGATCTGACCGCGCGTAGCCAGTATTTGGCCCGTGATGAATTTGGCCAGATCGGTGGTGGGATCAACCTGCTG
>CBINNO010000452.1:0-1701 GCA_966252055.1 uncultured Rheinheimera sp.
GAGCTGCAGCCAGGGAATGAGCACCGGCAGCAGGTCGTTGGTAAAACCAAAATAAAACGACGGTGTGACATGCGGGCCCCGTGGTTGCAGGTTCCAATTGCCCAGTTCAACCGGAAAACGTTCAATCACCCACTGGCGCAGCCGGGCGGCTTTGTAGTAGCTGTCTTCGTCAAAATAGACATGAGCGTGATAGCTCAGCACTTCAGTGTATGGCCTCGGCGCAGTAGGTAAACCTTCTTGCTCAAAAGGCCGGTAGCTGGCCGGGCGCAGTGGTTTTTCCAGCTGCGTTTGTTGCCCCCAGGGGCTGACGCCCTTTGCAGGCGGCGGCACCAGCGCTTTAAATTCACTGCTGTGACGCAGCGGCCGGTTTGGCTGCTTTGCCGCGACAGGGCTGACGCCGGCAGCAGCCAGGCTGGGATGACTGCTCAGCAGCGCCGCCAGTGCACCGGCGCCAGCCAGTGCCGTTTTCAGCAGCTGCCGGCGAGTGCCTGCGGTCGGGGTTTCCGGGTCAATTGCCGGCTGTCCAGCCTGAAGCAGGTGCGGTTCTGACATCCATCATTCCTTTTGAAAATCAATTTTGTACAGCAGCTATCGCAAATGTGACACGGCAAACCCGGCTGGCAGCTGTGCCGCACAGGCCGGGGTTCGCATGACGTCGACCTTGAGATAGCGCTAACGTCAGAAGCGGTACGTCGCCTCGGCGTAATAAGAACCGCCGTTAAAGCCAAAAGGCGCGTTGGTGTTGGGATACTTAAATACCCCACCGTTGGCCGCCTGCACTGACGCCGGTTGTTCGTCCGGATACACATCAAACAGGTTTTGCACACCGGCGCTCAGCGTCAGTTGCTCGTCCCAGTGGTAGCTGAGCGACAGGTCGGTCAGCGTTTTACCGCCGTATTCTTTATCGCCGCTGTTATTGGCGGCGTTATGCGCCAGCGTATAAGGGCCAAAGTGATTGAACCGCAGGTTGACCGTCAGCGCATCCAACTGATAGTTGATGCCCAGCGCAGCGCCGACTTTCGGGTTGGCTTTGGTCTGGCGCACCTGCTCCTGATAATTCAGCAACACGCTTTCAAGGCCCTGCAACAATGACGGAATTTTCACCGCGTCGATGCTGGTTTTGTTGTATTGCGCCGATAACGACAGCCGCAGTTTGCCCCAGCTATATTCCGGCAACTGGTAAGCCAACACGCCTTCAACGCCCTTAGTGGTGGTGTCCAGACCATTGGTAAAGAAGCGCACCGCCTGGGCAGTCGAATTGCCCAGTAACTGATCGATGATCGGGTAGCTGGCGCGGTTGACCGCGTTACTGGTCAGGATCACCCGGTCTTCCAGCTTGATTTGATAGCCGTCCAGCGTCAGGCTCAGCGCATCCTGCTGATAAGTCAGGCCATAGCTGATGCTGTCAGAGGTTTCCGCTTTGAGCGGCCCCTGCCCCAGCGCTTTCACGACGGAGGAGACGTTGTTAAAAGTGCCGGTTTCGGTGATCACACCATTGCCGCCAACCACCGATGACAGCGAGGTGAAATACAGCTGCTGCACGCTTGGCGCGCGAAAGCCACTATTGGCGGCGGCGCGCAGTGCCAGGCTGTCGGTCAGTTGATAACGGCCGGCCAGTTTCCAGCTGGTATTGCTGCCAAAATCGGAGTAATCCTCGTACCGCACCGCGCCCCGCCCGCCCCGGTCGATGGCGTCGAAGTG
>CBINNO010000453.1:0-1673 GCA_966252055.1 uncultured Rheinheimera sp.
GATTCAGGTTCAGCTCGGCAAACCAGTGCTCATCGCTGATGGCGGCAAAACCGCCGCCGGGCGTCTTTGAGCCACCCAGCACGTTGATCACCAGATCCAAGCCGCCCCAATCCTGCAAAATACGCTCGGCAAAGTGACTGACCCCGGCTGGCGTCGACAGATCAGCCGCGATATAGCTGACTCCGGCCAGCGGCTGCGCTGGCAGCGAGCGCGCCGAAGTCGCCACCCGGGCGCCGGCCTCCACCAGCGTTTTGACCACCGCCGCACCCAGGCCCAACGTGCCGCCGGTCACCACGGCCCGCAGGCCACTCAGTTGCAGATCGAAGCTCATAAGGTGATCTCCAGGCTTTTGATCAGGCCCCGTTCCAGCACAAAGCGCAGGCTGAAATCAAGCGGACTGCCGGCAAAGTCGCCCACAGTATGGCTGCGAACGTGATGGACGCCGTCGGCCAGTTCCAGTGCAAACGGCGTATTGGTGTAGCTGTACAGCGCCGAGGATTTCGCCTTCCACGCCTTAATCGCATCACGGCCAATATGCGTCTGGCCGTCATCTTTGACGACACCTTGCGGGGTGAAACAGCGGGCGACTTCGTCAGGGCCTTGCGTGTCGGCCGCAAAATAAGCGGCTATGGGTTCGGGCAACGTTAAACTGGTCATGGTGAACTCCTTGGTTAGTAACTCTCGGGACAGTTCACAGCATGCGCGCTGGTCTTACTTAAGTGAATACCTCATAATCCATATAGGTTATGAAGAAAGGAATGCATAATGCGTGGTTCCGACTATGCCGAACTGAAGGCCTTTGTCGCTGTGGTTGAACGCCAGAGTTTTGCCCGCGCCGCCGAGCATTTAGGGCTGTCCGCTTCGGCGCTCAGCCAGACTATCCGGCAGCTGGAAAGCCGCCTCGGCGCACGGCTGCTCAACCGCACCACCCGCAGCGTGGCGCCCTCGGCCAGCGGCGAGCAGTTGTACAGCCGCATTGCACCTTTGTTTCGGGAGCTATCGGACGCCCTCGCCGAAGTCAGCGAGGCCACAGGCCAGGTCAGCGGCACGCTGCGCATCAACACACTTGGCATCGCGGCAAGAACCATCATCGCGCCCAGGCTCGCCCGCTTTCATCAAATCCACCCGGACGTGCGCCTCGACATCGTCGTCGACGACGCGCTGGCGGACATCGTCAGTGGCCGCTTTGACGCCGGCATCCGCGTCGGTGGCAAGCTGGAAAAAGACATGGTGGCCGTGCGGCTGACCCCTGATTTAAAGATGGTGGCGGTCGCCTCGCCAGACTACCTCGCCCGGCACGGCACCCCGCAGTCACCGGCCGACCTGCATCAGCATGCCTGTATCAACTGGCGGCTGCAGATGGACGGCCGCTACTACCGCTGGGAATTCAGCCACCCAGGTGGCAGTCAACCAGGCCAGCCGCTGGAAGTTGCCGTGCAGGGCCCGGTCGTAACCAATCACGCCGACATCGGCATTGCGGCCGCCGTCAACGGGCTCGGCATCGCCTATCACTTCGAACGGGACGGCGTAGCCGACCTGCTGGCACAAGGCCGGCTGGTGCAAATCCTCGCCGACTGGACCATTTCACGCCCCGGCCTGTTCCTCTACTACCCCAACCGACAACACAGACCCGCCCTGCTCGGCGCCTTTATCGACTGTTTGTTAGACCGGCC
>CBINNO010000454.1:0-1672 GCA_966252055.1 uncultured Rheinheimera sp.
AAGACGCGGAGTTTCGGCCAAGCGCGCAAAGCGGCGTCTACGGCGGTTATCAGGACTGGGTCAACAGACCCGGCCGCTTTCGTTCATTAGGCGACGGTCAGGTTGATTTTAAAAGCATTTTCAGCAAGTTAACTCAGTATGGTTATGACGGCTGGGCGGTGCTGGAGTGGGAGTGTTGCCTGAAAGATTCGGCGCAGGGCGCCCGCGAAGGCGCACCTTTTATTCAGCAGCATCTGATCACCAAAGCCGGTCGGGCTTTTGATGATTTTGCCGGCAGCGGCACTGATGTGGCGCGCAACCGCCGCATTCTGGGCTTGTCTGACTGAAAGCGGATTTGACGAAAGCCGTGCCAGAAGCCAGTCGCGGGCCAGACCAGCGCGACATCACTTTAACAATAAGCCCTGCGCACAGGGCAACCGACGGGGATCAGTATGAGTCAAATCAAACTACGTTTAAGTCTGATGATGTTTCTGCAGTTTTTTATCTGGGGTGGCTGGTTTGTCACGCTGGGTACTTTTCTGGCACAGAACCTCAAAGCCGACGGCGCGCAAACCGCGCTGGCGTTTTCGACCCAGTCCTGGGGCGCCATCATCGCGCCTTTGTTTATCGGATTGGTGGCCGACCGTTTCTTTAATGCGGAGCGGCTGCTCGGCATCTTGCATCTGATTGGCGCAGTGCTGATGTATCTGATGTATCAGGCCACTGATTTTGATGCCTTTTATCCGCTGGTGCTCGGTTACATGCTGGCGTATATGCCGACGCTGGCGCTGGTGAATTCGGTCTCTTTTGCTCAGCTGCGCCGCCCTGAGGCGGAGTTTGGTCAGATCCGGGTCTGGGGCACGGTCGGCTGGATTGTCGCCGGGCTGGTGATCAGTTTTGCTTTTGGCTGGGACAGCCAGAGCGCGATTGCCGACGGCATGCTGCAATACACCTTCCTGCTGTGCGCCATGGCGTCGCTGGCGCTTGGCCTGTACAGCTTCAGTCTGCCGGCGACGCCGCCAGCCGGTCGGGGTCAGGCGCTGCGTTTGGGTGAACTGCTGGGGCTTGATGCGCTGAAGTTATTGAAAGACAAAAACTTTGCGGTGTTCTTTTTAAGCTCAGTGCTGATTTGTATTCCGCTGGCGTTTTATTACCAGAATGCCAACCCCTTTCTGACTGAAATCGGCGTGGCCAATGCCACCGGCAAGATGACGCTGGGCCAGGTGTCGGAAGTGCTGTTTATGCTGGCATTGCCGCTGTTTTTAGGCCGTTTTGGTATCAAGTTAACGCTGGTGCTGGGCATGCTGGCCTGGGTGCTGCGTTATGCGCTGTTTGCCTTTGGTGATGCCGGCGAAGGCGTCGCGCTGCTGCTGGTTGGTATTGCGCTGCACGGTATCTGTTACGACTTTTTCTTTGTCTCTGGCCAGATTTACACCAACAGCAAAGCCGGTCCGGCCATTAAGAGCGCGGCGCAAGGCCTCATTACGCTCGCCACTTACGGCGTTGGCATGCTGATTGGTTTCAGCGTGGCCGGTCATATCACGGAGCAATACACCCAGGCGGCGGGCCATGACTGGTTCAATATCTGGTTGTTCCCGGCCGGTTTTGCTGCCGTGGTGCTGGTGCTGTTTGCTTTGCTGTTTAAAAACGAAAAAGTGAGCGGAGACGCCCAATGAGCAACCCTCATGACAAA
>CBINNO010000455.1:0-1638 GCA_966252055.1 uncultured Rheinheimera sp.
ATCAGCGCCGAAAAAATCGTGCTGCTGCTTCGAAGTGAGCTGCCCGCCGCCAGTCTGGTCAATATCGCCGCCTGCCTGACCGCCGGCATCACAGCCCGTCACCCCTGGCTTGCTGGCCAGCCGTTGCAGGACGCCGCCGGGCTCTGTACCGTAGCTTCCAGTCATCTGCCGATCGTCGCCCTCAAAGCCGACGACGCTGTCTTCAACCGCATTTTGCAGCAGTTGCAGCAACAGGACGCTGGCGCTGACAACTGTGTCTGCCTGTTTCCGGCTTATGCCAAAAGCATGCACAGTGCGCCGGAATACTGGCAACAGCATCAACAAACCGCACATGATGGCAGCCAGTTGTCCGGACTGGCCCTGCTGGGACCGAAAAAATGGCTGAACAAACTGAGCGGAAATCTGCCGCTGCTGCGTTAAAACGCTCGTCGGTGCGCCGCTGGCAGGTGCTGGATTTGCAGGAAGTCCACCATCAGCAGGCGGGTCTCGAATGGGCGCCGCACTGGCACGACGAATGGTCGGTTGGTGTGGTGTTGGCCGGCTGCTGCCACTGTCAGGTCGGCGGTCAGACCTGGCAGCTGCCTGCCGGCACTGTGATGCGCATCGCGCCCGGCACTGTGCACACCGGTGCTTTACTGCCGGACGCACAAAGCCCGGCGGTGCAGGTGTTGATGTGGTATTTGCCGGCGGCCTGGCTGCAACAACATCAGCTGCATTGGGCGGCACAAAGCCAGTTTGCCATGCTGCCGGCACTGGCTGCAGCCGGCAGAGAAATTGACAGCCTGGCGCAGCTGGTCGGCTGGCTGCAGCAATGCAGTCACGGGTTAGCGGCAGCGCCGGCCCAACCAGCACCGCGGCTGAGCGCCCACGCCCGGCAGATCCTGACGCAGGTGCGGCAACTGGTCAGCGCCGGTGACTGCACGGTACAAAGCGCGGCGGCCGCCTGTGGCATCAGCCGCGAGATGCTGCACCGTCATATCAGGCGCTGGACCGGCATGTCGCCACAACAGTATTTCCGCACCATTCGTATCAACAGAGCCCGTACTTTATTACTCGAAGGCTGCAGCATTGCCGACACCGCCGAACAATGTGGTTTTGCCGATCAGGCGCATTTCAGTCGCTGGTTTCGTCGCAGTTTTGGCTTTTCACCCGGTGATTTGATAAGACCAGCGCTTGCGGCTGAATAGCGCCGGCTTTGCGGTTACTTTTCAGCTACTTACGGCGCTCGCGTGCCTTGCGTTCCTGCAGCGTTTGTTTGAACGCCTGGCTGACATCATCGGCCATAAACGCATATTTTTTGTGCAGCACATGATAAAGGCTGGCTTCAAACAGCGTCACATACTGCAGTGACGCCGGGTCCAGCCGCTTTAGTTCCTGCTCAGTCGACGGGTAAATCGCGTAGTGAAAACGGCCGGAACTGACAAATTTGGGGATCATCGCCAGATCATTAACCACATAAAACTGGCTGTGGATCGCCGCGCGGTAGCCTTTTTCCAGGCCGTTTTTTGATACTGAAGTGGTCACTATGGTCTGACTGGCGTCTGCCAGCACTTCAGGCACGCAGCGCAGCCCCGGCTGGCACAACAAGGTATAAATGCCGGACACCAGCGGCGGCTCAATGCTGATGAGATTCGGGTA
>CBINNO010000456.1:0-1607 GCA_966252055.1 uncultured Rheinheimera sp.
TCCAACGACAAATACATTCTGACCAGCTGGATTCTGCTGCAGCGCGCCGAGGCCATGTACAGTCAGTGATGGCAGAAAAATATGGCAGCGCGGACTGCAGTGTCTGCGACTTGTTGCCGATACCTTGGGTACCTTAACGCCACATTGAACTGTTAGTGAGAACAACATATGGGAATTCTCTGGTCTGTCGGTATTTTACATCTGCCCCAACGCCAGGCCTGTTATCAGGCGCTGATCACCGAGCTGAATCGGCAACTGACTGCGCTGGACGCCCATCACCTGGTCGAAATTGTGACAGAGACTGATGATGGCAGTCTGTCGGTGGGAGCAAAACGTAACAAAGTGCTGGATCGGGTTGCTGGTCGGTATGTCTGTTTTATTGATGATGACGATATGGTGACGCCAATCTATGTGCAAAGCATTCTGAGCGCATTAGAGTCTGAACCCGATGTTGTCGAGCTGGTCGGTTATCTGCCGTACCATGATTTGCCATTTGTTCACAATCTCAAAAGCGGCGGCCACTACCGCCAGGACGGTGTGCAGTACCGCACGCCTAACCATCTGAACACGGTCAAAACAGAGATCGCCCGTCAAATCAGGTATCGGGAGATTTCATTTGGCGAAGATCAGGATTATTCACATCGTTTGTGGGACAGCGGTCTGATGAAGACCGAAGTACTGATCAACGAGCGGATGTACATTTATCAGTTCAATCCGGCTACATCGGAAACCACCCGTTTTGCCAACAAAACCAGTTAGGTTGGCCGGAATATGAAGAAGATTCTGATCAATTACGCAGACCAGCATTTTTACCAGGCTCAGCAAAAAAACAGCCAGAGCGGTCGTGAAGTGGCGCGCTTTGATCAGGTGATTTCATACGGTGTTGAGCAGATAGCACCGCAGTACCGACATCAACATCAGGCTATTTTGCAGCAACGACGCGGTGCCGGTTACTGGCTGTGGAAGCCATATTTTATTCTTCAGACCCTGCAACAAATGAGTGAAGGTGATGTGCTGTTTTACTCCGACAGCGGCGCGCATTTTGTGACGGGCATCGAGCCACTGGTTGCGCGGCTGGAACATCCAAGCGGCATTTTATTGTTTACGCTGGAAGATTTTCACACCAATAAATGCTGGACCAAACGTGACTGCTTTTATTACATGGGGCTGGATACCGAGCCCTATCTGAGTTTGCCGCAGATTCTGGCCAGTTTTATTGTGTGTAAGAAAACAAGCGACAGCATGGATTTTTTTGCCCGCTGGCTGCGATATGCCGAAGATCCCCGCATCCTGACGGATGCGCCGAACAGCTGTGGCTTGCCTGATTATCCGGAGTTCCGCGATCACCGGCATGATCAGAGCATTCTGAGTCTGCTGGCGCGTCAATATCAGCTCAATACCGTGGCCGACATTTCGCAGTGGGGAAATGAACGTCGCGAGCCGGATATTCCGCAGATCCTGCAGCAAACCCGCTGGAAAGCATAAAAAAAGCCTTCTTTGACGAAGGCTTTTTGTCATGACCGGATAACCCCGTGCTCTTTCAGAGCCGGAACAGTGTTTTTAACTCCGGCACCGCGGCCAGTTGGGCTTTGACCGACGGGTCGCCG
>CBINNO010000457.1:0-1600 GCA_966252055.1 uncultured Rheinheimera sp.
AAGAAGTAAACCGTGCCGGCATGGACGCTGATTAGACAAATACCACTGAGCATCGAAGCCCCCTGATAGCAACCGGGAGTCTCAATAGAAATAAAGTATCGCATCGACAAAGAAGCGCTGTGAAAATCAAAGAACATGCGATTCAGCGCGTTCGCATTTCAGACGCAGGAAAGACAAAAAACAAAACCGCAAATTGCGGTTCTATTTGGCGTCTAGCTTAGCCTTCGCTGTCGCTGCAGGCTTGGAATTGGGGAAGCTTCTGACCAGCTGGCTGTAGTATTTCTTTGCAAGCGCTGCGTCATTCTGACGTTCGGCAACCTGACCTAGCTTCAGCAGTGCATCAGGTACTTTGCCGGAATTTGGGTACTGTTTCACCACTAAGTTGAAATGCTTTTTTGCAGTATCCAGCTCGTTTTTTTGGTAATACAGTTGGCCAAGCCAATAATGCGATGTGGAAGTATAATCCGACTTCGGATAGTTCTTGATAAAACTCTCAAAGGCAGGAATTGCCGCAGTGTAATCTCTGTCTTTAACCACAAAATTTATCGCCTGCTCGTAAGCTTGCGACTCAGTCATTTGTGCAGACGCTGCGGGAGCAGACTGCGTTGTGGCAACCTCATCGGCTGCCACAACGGCTGCGGGATTACCTGCTGGAACAACAGCAGACTGAACCGGCCCAGTTGTGCTTTGCTGAGAAGCAACAGCACCAGCAGCGGCACCGCCCAATCTGCGATCGATCTCCTGGTAGATATCCCGTTGTTGCTGCAATATCTGTTCTAATTTGTATGAGTGCTCTTCCGTTGTCCCCCGCAACTCGCTCACTTCAGTCAATAAAGACTCAAGTTGCTGTTGCATCGCCAGCTGTGCTGAGCTTCTGGCTTCAACCAACCGCTCGAGGGCTGTCAATCTATCGGAGACTGAACCACCACGAACCGCTGTTGAACTTGCCTGACCGCTGCTGCGAGTTAAATCTGCTACAGGAGCAGGATCAGCCGATACAGCAACGGCAACCAGAGTCAATACACTAACTAACGAGGTTTTAACGGTCATGCAATCTCACAACTTCAAATTAGTAAACCAGAACAGCGCGACGGTTCTTAGCGAAAGATTCTTCAGTGTTACCAGCGTCAACTGGCTTCTCTTCACCGTAGCTTACAACTGACATCTGACCAGCAGCAACACCCAGGTTTTCCAGGTATTTCTGAACTGACTGACCACGACGCTCGCCCAGTGCGATGTTGTACTCTGGAGTACCGCGGGCATCAGTGTGACCTTCGATAGTGACAGAAACAGTAGTACGAGCACGCAGGAAAGCAGCGTGAGCGTCCAGTACTGAAGCGAATTCAGAACGGATGTCTGACTTGTCGAAATCGAAGTAAATAGTGTTTTGCTGACGCAGAGCTTCCAGCTGCTGACGCAGTTGCTCTGCATCGCTCAGGCCTTGATCGGCAACTACTGGCTGGTTGGTGTTTGCGTTTGCATCACCGGCGTCAGTTTCATTGTTAGAGCTACATGCAGCTAAAGTCAGCACTGGCACAGCAACTAACAAACCTTTTAAAACTTTATTTAAGTTCATGATGTTGTCCTTAGTATTACGATT
>CBINNO010000458.1:0-1599 GCA_966252055.1 uncultured Rheinheimera sp.
ATCTCGTGACTCATATTGGCGAGGAAATCGCTTTTGGCACGGGTGGCTTCTTCGGCGGCTTCTTTGGCCCGCAGGGTTTCCTGCTGCATCCGTTTACGTTCAGAGATGTCCTGACCAATCACACAAATGGCATAAATCTCGCCGCTTTTATCACGCAGCGGGAATTTAAATAACTGACGGGTTTCCTGCAGCTCGCCGGTGCCGCTGACCAGCTCAAACTCCAGCAGCTGACCGCTGCTGAGCACCGCCGCGTCGGTCTGTGCCGACCAGTGTGCCGTGTCTTCGTCAACCAGCCCCTGCAGGCTCTGGCCAATCAGTTGCGCGCTGCTGAGCTGATACCTGCGTTGCATAAAATCAGCAAAGCACTGATTAATCAGCATAAAGCGTCCGGCGGTGTCTTTGATGTAAATATCGGTTGGTGAGTTATCCAGCACGGCCTGGATCAGCGTCTGTGATTGTTCAAGCTCAGTAAAAGCACTGCGCAGCTGCTGCTCAGCGGCCTGGCGCTCACGAATATCGCGAAACACCAGCACAGTGCCACGCTCCCCCTGTGCGCCCATGGCGGTGGAAGAATATTCAACGGGCAGCTGACTGCCATCGGCACAGACAAAAGCAGCATCGGCGCTTTGCGCTCTGTCGCTGCCACGCGCCAGCTGCAAACTGGCACCGGGTAATAACACCAGCTCAGCAAGCGCCCGGCCGGTCATCTGTTGCTCAGACCAGCCCAGCAGCGCCGGCGCCGCCGGATTGACAAAAGTGATGAGACCCGAAGGATCCAGGCCGACAATGCCGTCGCTGACCGAACTCAGGATCAGCCGGCTTTGCTCTTCCAGCGCGGCCAGCCTGGCTTCGGCCGCTTTGCGTTCGCTGACATCCCGAATAGAAGCACAGACACACAAACCACGGCCCCCCTGCGCCGGCAATTGTGACAAGCTGACTTCCACCGAAAACTCGCTGCCATCTGGCCGCCTGCCTTTGACTTCCCTCCCGCCAAAGGCCATTTGCCGCACGCCACCTTCTTTGAGGTACCGTTCGCGCAGACCGGCATGCACCGGCGCAATCGTCAGCGGCACCAGTAAATCCACCGAAGTGCCGGCCAAAGTGCCACTCTGGTAACCGAACATTTGTTCGGCCTGGCGATTCGCCAGCACGATTTCACCTTTTTCGTCACATACCAACAGGCCATCCGGTGCCGCGCCCAAAATACCGCGAAACCACTGCTCAGTGGCTTTGAGCTCCAGCTGCTGGCTTTCCAGCACAGCGGTCTGCTCGGTCAGCTGTGCCGACTGGCTGGACAGATGCTCGGCCTGCAGCCGGGTCTCGCTCAGTAGTTGCTGGGTATTGGCACTGCGTTCCAGAATATCGAGACTCATCGCCAACACCGGCATTAAGGCTTCCAGCAGCGCCAGCTGATGCGGGGTTAACGGCTGGAAACTGGCAAGCTCAATCACCGCCAGCAAGCGGTCATTACGCAGCACCGGCCAGGCCTGCAGATTAAGCGGCGTCGCCTGCCCCAAACCTGAGCTGATACTGACATAGTCAGCCGGCGCCTGAGTCAGGCACAGCCGCTGTTTTTCCAGCGCACACTGGCCCATCAGG
>CBINNO010000459.1:0-1592 GCA_966252055.1 uncultured Rheinheimera sp.
CTGAAATCAAACTGGCCTTCGACCGGCTGCAGCAACTGCCACTTCATCACGTTTTCAGCAGTCAGGCTGTTAAAGTGCTGCTGCACCAACGGCAAAGTACCGCGCTCCTGGCCGGCGATTTGTTGTGCGCTGAGCGCGGTGCCGAGCAGAAAATAAGGCGCAAAAGCCTGACGCAGGCTGTTGCCGGGATCGGGAGCCGGCTCTGTCACTGCAGCCTTACCAGCGCGCGCAGCGTTGGCAGCAGGCGCAGCACTGCCAGAAGACGCTGCGCTGCCAGCATGAACCTCACTGGCAGAACGCACAACATGGTCCGGCGCGCAGCCGCTGAGCAATAAAGCGGCCAGCCCCAACAGCAGGTTTCGCGGCCCGGCACCGGCGCGACAGTGACCATCAGCAGCGGCTCGTTTGAATACAGTCATCAGATACTCCTTGTCAGGGTAAACGCAGGCTTTGTGGCGGCCCCAAATAACTCGGTTGCAGCGCGCCGGTGTCAATCACCAGTTTTTGCAGCGCCAGTGCCGGGTCCACCAGATAAATCTGCAGCTGATGCCGGCCGGGCCGGTTCACCTGCAGCGGATGTTTCAGGACGCGAATGTTGTCGAGCACCGATTGCGCCCAAGCCCGCTCGCTTAAATCGGCCAGCGTGTCCAGCAGCACCGGCTCATTGTCATCAAGCGCAATCGCCAGCCGCAAACCACGGCCCGGCACAAAATTCAGTGTCGGCGACAGCATCGCCTGCAGCTCAAAAGTGCCAGCCTGCTGAAAATACAGCGGAAATGTCAGGCGCGGCGCCTGTTTAAGCGCATTCAGACTTGCCTCGGCATCCGGTGGCGTCACCGCGACCATAGCGCTGGCCTGTTCGGCCAGCAAAAAGCGCCCCAGCCCCGGCACTGGCTGCCAGTACCGGCTGGCCGTATTGCCCTGCACCTGTGCGCTGCTGGCATTGACGCTGATATAGCCGTCGGCGTCAGCAAAAGCGCCAGTGGCCGCGCTCGCATCCACCTGATGATTGAGCGCGCTGACCTGCACTTTGGCCCAGCCCCAGCCGGTGCCGCGCACCCGCACTTCACCCTGATTCAGCCCGGGCCGGGTCTTCGTCCAGTCGATGCTGACCTGCAGAGCATGCTGGTCGCGAACTGTACCGCCCTGGCTACTGACCTGCAGCCAATCAGCTGAGGTTTGTACTTTAAAATCAAAAGGTTCGGTACCTTTGTTGAAGATATCAATACTGCGGCTTGGTGTGCCAAGCCGGTCAAACCTTGGCAGTTGCAGCACTTCGCCCTGATCGTCGCTGACCGGCCAGTGTGCTGCGCTGCCCTGCGGCGCCACCCCCATATCGCCGGGCGCAATCGGGCTGTTGCTGTACAGCAGCGGCAGCACGTTGGCTTCCGGGTTGCGCCAGTACGTCAGACCAATATGCGGCTGCGACATCATATAAGCCCAGCGGCCCTGAACAGTTGTGCCCGCGCTGGCGTCGTGACGGTTTTTGAGATCAGGGCTGGTGGTATCAGCGCTTGCGACACCAGAGCCTGCGGCACCTGCGTTTGCCTGCTCCTCGTGAGTCGTCTTAACGCTGGCTGCACCGGAACTGC
>CBINNO010000460.1:0-1562 GCA_966252055.1 uncultured Rheinheimera sp.
CATGGCGGCGACTGACGTTGTCGCACGGGAAAGTAGCGGCCAGATCGGTCGCTTTCGCTGCCAGCTCAGCCAAAGGCAGCTGCTGCCACTGTCGCAGTTTCAAGCTGGGATTGGCAGCCAGAGCCTGGCTGACAGCCGTCTGCTGCGCGCCTTCTGGCGGCTGCGCACGCCATAGCAGCGCTATCACTTCCGCTGACGCATTTTCTGCAGCATACAGCAGCGCCGTTCTGGCTTTCATATGGCCGTACCCGTATTGCCCCTCTTGCGCCGTTTTTTCAGTCAAATCAATGTTTTGGTTTAACAACAACAGGACTGCGTCATAGTCATTAAAATGCGCGGCCAGCATCAGCGCGTTTTTGCCAAACCTATTGCGGCCGGCAAGCAGCGCTTGTTGTTGACTGGCGCTGAGCTGCGCCCAGTGGTCCAGCGGGTAGTCGTGGTGTTCAGCGGCTAATGCAAGCTCTGGTTGTTGCGCCGGCACTGCTGCGCTGCTAATCAACTCCATCAGATAATAAGCCAGCACTCTGTTGCTGATGCGGCTGGCGGTCGCGACGTCCTGCTGATGGGCGTCACGATAAAACTGACTGAGTTCTGCCACAGCCAACTGCATATGCTGGCGCAGGTTAAGCAGCTCGCGGGCTGACCAGGCGTCCTGCTGGCCGTAAAACGCCAGCCACTGCTCAACGGTTTCCTCAGTCGGGCACTGCCCCCCTTCGCAACGGCGCAAATCGGCTTTCAGCACCAGCGGGCCGCTGTCGGCCAGTTCCTCCGGGGCAAACAACAAAGGCAGAAAAGGCCGCAGACGAGCGCGCCAGGGATACCCATGCAAGCCTTGATCAAAATAATCACCCTCGGTGATAAAAGATTGCTGCGCCAGCCGGTGAAAAGATTTCAGCGCCGGCATGCCGGGCAACTCCAGCGCAGCGAGCTGACAGACTTTGGCCGGCTCCGCCGCCACTTTATACACCGTTTCATCGTTTCGCAGCTGATACAAGGCTTCCTGAAAGAGAAACAGGTTAAATGCCAGAGGCGAAATCCCTTCATAATCAATCTTATAACCGCTTAACGCGGTCAGCTGATAACTGTCCCACAACGGTTCCAGCCCATCCACGCCCTCGAGCAGCACATCAACCGGTTGGGCCGATGTTGCCACGCGGCGGGCTTCTTCCGCCGGTAACCAGTAATAATTACGCTCCGAATTTAGCCAATTAAGCTGCTCGACGGCCAAGACCAGCTGGCTGGCATAAGGCTCCGGCGCGTCGAGCCGCAGCAGCACTTGCCTCAAATCATATTCGCTGAATCGTTGCCGGATATAAGGGACCGGGATCCATTCCAGCCACTGCCAGCCCTCAACCTTGGGGTAATCGTGCCACCATTTGACGCGCAGGCTTGGCTGAATGCTGAACGGCGCCACTTCGGTGTCCTGTTCAAAGGCGGGTTCAACCTTCAGACCGGTCGGTAAAGACTGCCGGGAATGGGGCAGCAGCCGCTGATTGACCGCGTTGAGATAGGATGCGCAGACCGGGTCTGCATTGACCGCTAAACTGCGCAGCGTAAAACTT
>CBINNO010000461.1:0-1505 GCA_966252055.1 uncultured Rheinheimera sp.
GGGCCCAGATAATTGTCTGCGCTCAGCTGCAGCAGCTGGCCGTCAGCCAGCCAGCGCACGGTCGCCGGCACCGCGCCGCGGCCATGGCTTTCAATACTGGCGGTCCACTGGCTGTCAGGCTGTGTGGCATCCGGTTTGCCAATCTGGCTGCCGCGCTCGCCCGCCTGTTGCCGATAGAGCCGGATCTGGCCGCTGACCGGCTTTTGATTAAGCCGCTGCAGGCTGAAACTGAACTGAAAGGCCTGCTGCATCTGCGCCAGTTCAGGCAAAGGCGCCGTCACCTGCAGCGGGTCGTTGGTCCAGTGATAAAACGCCGGTTGCGGCATATCGAGGTAAAAACCGGCCGACAGCAACGCCGGATGGCCGGCCCGCACCGCCGCGCCCAGCGCATCCTGGCCCTGCCAGCTTTGCACCACCGTCGATTTGGGCAGCGCCGGGTGCAACACTTCATCCCAGCCGACCATACGCCGGCCGGCTTTGCTTAAACGCGCCGCCAGCTGCTGATTAAAAAATGCCTGCAAGGCATGCGCGTCGGCCAGCTGATGCTCTGCCATATAGGCTTTGACGCGGCCGGACGCCAGCCAGTGGTCGGGTTTGACTTCGTCGCCGCCGATATGCAGAAATGCGTCGGGAAACAAGTCGCGCCATTCCTCGATCAGCGCCTGTAAAAACTGCCAGACTTCGGCTTTGGACGGGTCCAGCACCGCCGTAAACACACCAAAACCGGGCTGCGGCGGCAATGGCGCCGGCGCCTGACCATCCGGCCAGGCCAGCAGTTCAGGATACGCCTGACCTATGGCCCAGGCATGACCCGGCACGTCCAGCTCCGGCACCAGCCGGATGCCGCGCGCGCTGGCGTATTGCACCAGCTCGCGCACGTCGCTTTGCCGGTAATAATGGCCTTGCGACGCCACTTGCTGCAGTTTGGGATAAGCCCGCGACTCCAGCCGCCAGGCCTGATCGTCGGTCAGATGCCAGTGCAGCACATTGAGTTTGGCGGCGGCCATGCCGTCCAGCGTGCGGCGAATGTCGGCCAGCGGGATAAAGCGTCGCGCACTGTCCAGCAGCAGCCCGCGCCAGCCAAAGCGGGGCTTGTCGTGAATTTGCAGCTGGGGCAGGCGGCAGAACGCGCTGTCGAGTGACTGCGTGTTGTTGGTCTTAGCGCTGTTGGTCTTCGCTTTGTTGGTCTGAGCGCCGTCGGCCTGAGTGCTGTCAGTCTGAATGCTGTTGGCCTTTTGCTGATTTGCCAGCGACAAGTCGGTCGAAAGGGGCGGCGCTGCCGGACAATCCAGCAACTGGCTCAGCGTCATCAGGCCATACAGCACGCCCGTGCTGCTTGGCGCATCCAGCCGGATTTGCGGCACACCGGCGCTGCTCTTGCCGATATGCAGCTGATAACTTTCATCATCGCCAAAGGCCGGCACCCGGATCTGCTGCTGATAACGGATCTGCAGCATCGCTTGTGCCTGAGCGGTGGTGCTGAAACTCAGCGCTGGCTGCAGCTT